>JAGWMU010000104.1 GCA_028873095.1 Pseudomonadota bacterium
CATGACTGATTTCGCCACCTTGCCCATGCCTGTCTGGCGTGACGAACTCGAACACGAATACGCCACGCTGGCCGAGCGCCTGGAACCGCTGGTGCCCTGCCTGGAGATCCCGCTGCACCTGCCGTGGATCGACGCCATCAACAAGCTGAAGAAGCAGCGCGGCGCGGTGATCATGGCGCACAGCTACCAGTCGCCGGAGATCTTCCACGGCGTCGCCGACGTCACCGGCGATTCGCTCGGCCTGGCGCAGGCCGCCGCCGATTGCGACGCCGATCTGATCGTGGTGTGCGGCGTGCACTTCATGGCCGAGAGCGCGAAGATCCTGGCGCCGGAAAAGACCGTGTTGATCCCCGACCCGGAAGCCGGCTGCTCGCTGGCCTCCTCGATCACCGCCGCCGACGTGCGTGCGCTGCGTGCGCAGCATCCCGGCGTGCCGGTGGTGAGCTATGCCAATACCTCGGCCGCGGTGAAGGCGGAATCCGACGCGATCTGCACCTCGGCGAACGCCGTGCAGGTGGTCGAGGCGATGGGCGCGGACAAGGTGATCTTCCTGCCCGACGAATACCTGGGCCGCCACGTCGCCAGTCAGACCAGGGTCGAGCTGGTGCTGTGGCGTGGTCGCTGCGAGGTGCATGAAAAGTTCACCGCGCAGCAGGCGCGGCATGCACGCGAGCAGTTCGATGCCAGGCTGGTGGCGCATCCGGAATGCCCGCCCGAGGTGCTCGCCGAGGTGGACTTCGTGGGCTCCACCACGGCGATGGGCAAGTGGCTGGAACACGAAAAGCCGGCGCGCGTCGCGCTGATCACCGAGTGCTCGATGGCCGACAACCTGCGCGCGCAGTTCCCGGCCACCGAATTCATCAAGCCGTGCAACCTGTGTCCGCACATGCAGCGGATCACGTTGCAGAACATCTATGCGTCCTTGCGCGACATGAAGCACGCGGTGGAGGTTCCGGCGGACATCCGTGCGCGTGCGCGTACCGCGCTGGAGCGCATGCTGGCGATCGGGCGGCGCGAGAGCGCGTGAAGCGCGCACGCCTGCCTGTCGTGGTGGTCGGTGGCGGCGCGGCCGGGCTGGCCACGGCGCTGGCGCTGGCGCCGGCACCGGTCCGTCTGCTGTGCCGCGCGCACGACGGCAGCGGCACCGCCAGCGCGCTGGCACAGGGCGGCATCGCGGCCGCACTGGACGGTGCCGACAGCCCCGCCGCGCACGCGCGCGACACCCTGCTTGCCGGTGCGCAGCACAACGATGCGGCCATGGTGCAATGGCTCTGCGCGCAGGCGCCGGCGGCGATCCGGTGGCTGCAGGCGCAGGGCGTGGCGTTCGACCGCGATGCCGCCGGCCAGCTGCAACTGGGCCGCGAAGGCGGCCATCACGTTGCGCGGATCGTGCATGCCGGCGGCGATGCCAGCGGCGCGGCGCTGGTGCATGCGCTGCGCGAGCGCGTCCAGCAGGCGCCGCATGTCCAGTGGTGCGGCGGTGTGGACGTGGACGCGCTGCTGCTGCGCGACGGCGCGGTCTGCGGCGTGCGGGTCAGCGATGCAAGCGGGCATCGGCAGGAAATGGACGCCGCGGCCGTGGTGTTCGCCACCGGCGGCATCGGCGCGCTGTTCGCGCGCACCAGCAATCCGCCCGGTGCGGATGGCAGCGGACTGGCGCTGGGGCTGGCCGCCGGCGCACGGGCGCGCGATCTGGAGTTCGTGCAGTTTCATCCCACCGCGCTGGATGTCGACGGCGCGCACTGCCTGCCGTTGATCACCGAGGCCCTGCGCGGTGCCGGCGCGCGCCTGCGCGCCGCGGACGGGCGCCTGTTGATGGCCGGCCTGCATCCGCTGGGCGATCTGGCGCCACGCGACATCGTGGCTCGGCGCGTGTGGCGGGCGCGGCACGACGACGGCCGCGTGTGGCTGGACGCCGGCGCCGTGACCGGCGACTGGAACCGGTGCTTTCCCACCGTGCTGGCGGCCTGTCTGGCCGCGGGCATCGATCCGCGCCGGCAGCCGATCCCGGTGACGCCGGCGGCGCATTTCCACATGGGCGGGCTGGCGGTGGATGCCGATGGCCGCACCGGCGTGCCCGGCCTGCATGCCGTGGGCGAGGTGGCCTGCAACGGCGTGCACGGCGCCAACCGGCTGGCCAGCAACTCGCTGCTGGAGGGCGTGCTGTGCGGCCGGCGTGTGGGCGCGTTGCTGGCCGGCGTGGATGCGCCGGCAGCCGGCCGTGGCGCGTATCGCTGGGTCGAGCGCGGCAGCAGCCTGTCGCCGGCAGCGCTGGGTGCGCTGCGCGAATTGCTGTGGCAGGCGGCCGGCCCGGTACGCGAGGCGACGGGCTTGCGCCACGCACTGCGCACGTGCGCCGCGCGTCGTGACGAAGGCTGGCAGATGGGTCTCGCGCAGCATCTGCTGGCCGCTGCGCTCGAACGTGGCGAAAGCCTCGGCGCACACCATCGCAGCGATGCCGTGATGGCGCACGAAGCCTGATGGCACAAGGGTTTCAACAGACGCACGCGTATGGTTGGCGGCTGGCTTGATGTGCATCAGAGCGGTAGCATGCACGATGCCGCAAACTCGCGTTTTCCCTCCTTGCAGATGACTCGATGACCCGACCTTCCTCGTTCGATCACGAACAGTTGCTGGCCTGTGCCCGCGGCGAATTGTTCGGCCCCGGCAATGCACGTCTGCCGGCGCCGCCGATGCTGATGTTCGACCGCATCACCCATATCGACGACCATGGCGGCGCCTACGGCAAGGGTGTGATCCGTGCCGAGATGGACGTCCGTCCCGACCTGTGGTTCTTCGCCTGCCATTTCGAGGGCGATCCGGTCATGCCCGGCTGCCTCGGGCTGGATGCGATGTGGCAGCTCAGCGGGTTTTTCCTGCCGTGGCTGGGCGAGCCCGGTCTGGGCCGCGCGCTCGGCGTGGGCAAGGTGAAGTTTTCCGGGCAGGTGCTGCCGGGCGCGAAGCTGGTGCGCTACGAGATCGACATCCACCGCGTGATGCGCGGCAGGCTGGCGCTGGTGATCGCCGACGGCAGGATGTACGTCGACGACCGCCAGATCTACGTGGCGGACGACATGCGCGTGGGCCTGTTCCAGTCCACCGAGGGCTTTTGACATGCGCCGGGTCGTAGTCACCGGCATGGGCATCGTATCGTGCCTCGGCAATGCGCTGGGCACCGTGTCCGAAGCGCTGCGCGAGTTGCGCAGCGGCATCTCGGCAGTGCCCGAATATGCCGCGCGCGGGCTGCGCAGCCAGGTCGCCGGCGTGCCGCAGATCGATCTCGCCGAGGTCATCGACCGCAAGTTGAAACGTTTCATGGGCGATGCCGCGGCCTATGCCTACGTGGCGATGCGCGATGCGATTGCCGATGCCGGGCTGTCCATCGAGCAGATCCGCCACCCGCGCAGCGGCGTGGTCGCCGGTTCCGGCGGCGGCTCGGCGCGCTGGCAGATCGAGACCGCCGACCTGCTGCGCGAGAAGGGCGTGCGCAAGGTCGGTCCGTACATGGTGCCGCGCACGATGTGCTCCACCGTGTCGGCCACGCTGGCCACCGCGTTCGGCATTCGCGGCCTGAGCTATTCGATCTCCGCGGCCTGCGCCACGTCGGCGCACTGCATCGGCGCCGCGGCCGACATGATCCGCCATGGCCTGCAGGATGTGATGTTCGCCGGCGGCGGCGAGGAGGAGCACTGGGGCATGACGGCCGAGTTCGACGCGATGGGCGCGCTGTCCAGCAGCCACAACGCGACCCCGCTCGCCGCCTCGCGCCCCTACGACACCGACCGCGACGGCTTCGTCATCGCCGGCGGCGGCGGCATGCTGGTGCTGGAGGAGTACGAGCAGGCCAGGGCGCGCGGTGCGCACATCCATGCCGAACTGGTCGGCTACGGCGTCACTTCCGACGGTGCCGACATGGTGGCGCCGACCGGCGAGGGCGCCGTGCGCTGCATGCAGATGGCGCTGCGCGACGTGAACGCGCCGATCGACTATCTCAACACGCACGGCACCGCCACGCCGGCGGGCGACATCGTGGAGCTGAAGTCGGTGCGCGAAGTGTTCGGCCATGCGGTGCCACCGCTGTCCTCGACCAAGGCGCTGACCGGCCATTCGCTCGGCGCGGCCAGCGTGCACGAGGCGATCTACAGCCTGCTGATGCTGCGCGGCGGCTTCATGGCCGGCTCGGCCAACATCACCGAACTCGATCCGCTCGCCGCGGATTTTCCGATCCTGCGCGAGACGCGCGCGGCGAAACTGGCCACGGTGATGTCGAACAGCTTCGGCTTCGGCGGCACCAATGGCAGTCTGGTGTTCGCGCGGGTGTGACGCCGGCGCGGACGGCAAAAACGTGGCGCACGCCCGCGTTCGGGCGAACCGGATGTGTTGAAGTTGGCCAGCGCCATTGATTGACCGGCGACCAGGCCCCATGTACAGAGAACTTCTGGAAACCTCGCCATCTCGGCTTTCGCCGGGATGTCGAGCAAAATCCTGGTTTCTAGGGATGCTCTGATTTTGCTCGTCATCCCAGCGCACGCTGGGATCCAGCGTCTGTAGACCATTGAACGCAAAGGCACTGGATTCCTGCTTTCGCAGGAATGACGAGCAAGAAGCCGATTGATCAGACCTTCCCTAGAGGTTCCTCATAGTGTTCGCACAAACTGCACAGACTGCAGCGCGCGCAACCGAGAGCTTCATTCCGGCACTCGCAACAAGGCCCGACATCGCATGCCATCGACCGCCAGCACGATCGCCCGGCAGCAGACTCCCGGCGAAGAAGTTGCCAACAGCCTCAGCCACGGGCTGGGCCTGTTGCTGGCGATTGCGGGCCTGCCGGTCCTGATCCTTCGCGCGGACCATGCCGGCAGCGTTTACTCGCTGGTCGGCGCGGCAATTTTCGGCGGCAGCGCGATCCTGCTCTACCTGGCATCGACGCTGTACCACGCGATTCCCCACCAACGGATCAAGGCGATCCTGCGCGCGCTGGACCATGCGGCCATCTATCTGCTGATCGCCGGAACCTACACGCCGATCACGCTGGGCGTGCTGCGCGGCGGCTGGGGCTGGACGCTGTTCGGCGTGATCTGGAGCCTGGCGCTGGCGGGGATGCTGTTCAAGGCCATGGGCGGGCTGCGCTTCCCGCACCTGTCCACCGTGCTGTACCTGGCCATGGGCTGGGTGGGACTGATCGCGATCCGGCCGCTGTGGCTGCACATGGGGGCCGGCGGGCTGGTCTGGCTGGCGGCGGGCGGACTGGCCTACACCCTGGGCGTGGTGTTTTTCGTGCTGGACGAAAAGGTCCGCTACAGCCATTTCATCTGGCATCTGTTCGTGCTGGCCGGCACCACCTGCCACTTCTTCGCGGTGCTGTTTTACGCATTTTGACCGGCTTGCCGCAGATCAAGGAGTCGGCGGCCGGGACACATTAGGCTGGCCGGCAATTGATACTGGGAGTACCGATGCCAGTGGATGCGCCAGACCCTCGCGCCCTCGCGGCACGCCTGTTGTCCCTGCTCGATCTGACCAGCCTTGGCGAGCGCGACACGCCCGCGCAGATCGAGGCGCTGTGCGCCTCGGCGCGTGCCGCGCCGGTGTTGCCGGCGGCGCTGTGCGTTTATCCGGAGCACGTCACCACCGTGCGCCGCTGCCTGCAGGGGGCCGCCATCGAGGTGGCGACCGTGGTGAATTTTCCCGATGGCGGCAGCGATCCGCTGCGGGTGGAGCGCGAGACGCGGCGCGCGCTGGCCGCGGGTGCCGACGAGATCGACCTGGTGCTGCCGTACCGGGCGGTGCTGCGTGACGAGGTTGCCGTCGCCGCCGGCGTGGTCGAGGCCTGCCGCGCGGTCTGCGGCGACGGTGTGGTGCTCAAGCTGATTCTCGAAACCGGCGAACTGGGCACGCCCGGACGCATTCGCCAGGCCTGTGCGATCGGTCTCGAAGCGGGGGTGGATTTTCTCAAGACATCGACCGGCAAGGTCGCCGTCAACGCGACGCCGGAAGCCGCCGCCGTGATGCTCGACGCCATCGCCGCGGCCGGCGGCCGCTGCGGTTTCAAGGCGGCCGGCGGCATCCGCACGCTGGCGGACGCGACGGTCTATCTCGAGCTGGCCGAGGCGCGGCTGGGCGCCGGCTGGATCGCTCCGGCGCATTTGCGCATCGGCGCCAGCGCGCTGTTCGCCGAACTCGCGGCGATCCTGCCGGCCGCCTCGTGAGCACGCCGCCGGCAGCTGCCCTGATCCGCTGCAAGCGTGACGGCGGCCGGCTCGATGCCGGCCAGCTTCGCGCGGTGGCGCAGGGCATCGGCAGCGGTGCCTGGAGCGAGGGCCAGATCGCCGCGTTCGCGATGGCGGTCGCGTGGCGCGGCATGAGTGTCGACGAGTGCCGCCGGTTCACGCTCGCCCTGTGCGATTCCGGTCAAAGGCTGCGCTGGGACCACCTGCCCGGGCCGGTGCTGGACAAGCATTCCACCGGCGGCGTGGGCGACGGCGTCAGCCTGCTGCTGGCGCCGTTGCTGGCCGCCTGCGGTGGCTACGTGCCGATGATTTCCGGCCGCGGCCTGGGTCACACGGGTGGCACCCTGGACAAGCTGGAAAGCCTGCCCGGTTACGACGTGCTTCCTTCCACCGCGCGACTGCGCGAAGTGGTGGCGGATGCCGGTTGCGCGATCGTGGGCCAGGGCGCCGAACTGGTGCCGGCGGACAGCCGTCTATACGCCGTGCGCGACGTCACCGCGACGGTGGACGTGCCGGAGCTGATGGTGGCCTCGATCCTGTCCAAGAAAATCGCCGGCGGCGCCCGGGCGCTGGTGCTCGACATCAAGACCGGCAGCGGCGCGCAGTTGCCCGGCATGGGGGCGGCGCGCGAACTGGCCGACCGCATGCTGGCGACGGCCGCGGGCACCGGCATGACGTTGCGGGTGGCGTTGAGCGACATGGGCCAGATGCTCGGCCGCGAGGCGGGCAACGCACTGGAAGTGCGGGCGGTCCTGGATCTGTTGCGCGGCCGTGGCGACAACCCGCGGCTGTGCGCGCTGACACTGGAACTTGGCGCCGAGCTGCTGTGCCTGGGCGGGCTGGCGCGCGATCGCGACGAGGCCGACCGGCGCGTGCAGAGCGCCCTGGGCTCCGGTGCGGCGGCCGAACGCTTCGCACGCATGGTGTCCGCACTGGGCGGTCCGAACGACCTGCTCGAACGTCCGGATGCGCATCTGGCAAGGGCGCCGGTGCAGCGGGCGGTGATGGCGTCCGGGTCCGGCCATGTCGCGGCGGTGGACGTTCGCGCGCTGGGGCAGGCGGTGGTGGCTCTGGGCGGCGGCCGCACGAGGCCGGGCCAGCCGCTGGATCATGCGGTGGGCCTGGCCGCCGTGCTCGGGCGCGGCGACGTGGTCGATGCGGGCCAGCCGCTGGCGATCGTGCACGCCCGTTGCGGGAGCGATGCCGACGCGGCAGCAGATGCCGTGCGCCGGGCCTTCCGGATCGCCACCGCCGCACCGGCCGCGCTGCCGCTGTGGCAATGGCACGCGGCGCAGGAGTGCGCTGCATGAGCCGCGCGATCTGGCTGGTGCTCGACTCGCTGGGTCTCGGTGCCGCACCCGACGCCGCGCACTACGGCGATGAAGGTGCCGATACGTTCGGCCACATCGCCGAAGCCTGCGCCGCCGCGGCGCGCGGCCCGCTGCGGTTGCCGAACTTTGCGCGGCTGGGCCTGCCGCAGGCGCACGCCGCCGCGCAGGGGCGGCCGGCACCGGGCTTCGGGACGATGCCGGCGCCCGAGGGGCTGTGGGGCTACGCGATGGAACGCGCCTGCGGCAAGGACACGCCGTCCGGCCACTGGGAAACCGCCGGCGTGGTGCTGACGCAGCCGTTCGGCATCTTCGGACGGGCCGAGCATTCCTTTCCCGAGCCGCTGCTGCAGGCGCTGGTGGCCCAGGGCCGATTGCCCGGCGTGCTGGGCAACTGCCATGCGTCCGGCACCGAGATCATCGAGCGGCTGGGTGCGGAGCATCTGCGCAGCGGCCGTCCGATCGTCTACACCTCGGCCGACTCGGTGTTCCAGATCGCCGCGCACGAGGAGGCGTTCGGACTCGAGCGGCTGTACGGCCTGTGCGAACTGGCGCGAAAGCTGCTCGCCGACTACAACATCGGCCGGGTGATCGCGCGGCCTTTCACCGGCACCGCCGAAACCGGTTTCAGCCGCACCCCGCATCGTCACGACTATGCCTTGCCGCCGCCCGCGCCGACCCTGTTCGATGCGCTGCTGGGGGCCGGCGGAGAAGTCGTCGCGATCGGCAAGATCGACGATATCTTCGCCCACCGCGGCGTATCGCGCAGCGTGGCCGCGCATGGCCACGCGGCGCTGTTCGATGCCACGCTCGCCGCCTTGTCGCAGACTGGCAGCGGCAGTCTGATCGCCACCAATTTCGTCGATTTCGACAGCGTGTACGGGCACCGGCGCGACGTGTTCGGCTATGCCGCCGCGCTCGAAGCGCTGGATGCCCGGCTGCCGGAACTGTTCGCCGCGCTGCGCGCCGGCGATCTGCTGGTGCTCAGCGCCGATCACGGCTGCGACCCGACCTGGCCGGGCAGCGACCACACCCGCGAATGCGTGCCGGCGCTGGCGTTCGGCCGCGCGCTGGCGCCGCGGGCGCTGGGGCGGCGCGACAGCTTTGCCGACCTCGGCCAGAGCATGGCTGCCCATCTGGGCCTGCCGCCGCTGGCGGCCGGCCGCAGCTTCCTTCCCTCCGCATGACGATCATCGTATGAGCACACCCCACATCGACGCCGGGCCCGGCGCCATCGCCGACACCGTGCTGCTGCCCGGCGATCCGCTGCGTGCGCGGCATATCGCCGACACGTTCCTCGACGGCGCGGTCGAGGTGAACGCGTGCCGCAACATGCTCGGCTACACCGGCCGCTATCGCGGCATGCGCGTGTCGGTGATGGGCAGCGGCATGGGCATCCCCTCCTGCGCGATCTACGCCACCGAACTGGCGCGGGTGTACGGCGTGCGCCGGATCGTGCGCATCGGCACCTGCGGCGGCGTGGGCGACGTCGAACTCGGCGACCTGCTGCTGGCGCAGGCGGCATCGACCGACTCCCACTTCAACCGGCTGCAGTTCGGCGGCCATGACCTGGCCGCGTGCGCCGACTTCGCCCTGATGCGCGCGGTCGTCGACACCGCGGCCGCGCAGGGCATCGGCCTGCGCATCGGCGGCGTGTTCAGCACCGACTGCTTCTATGGCGGCGATCCGGATCTGACCGGGCGCCTGCTGCAGCATCGTATCCTGGGCGTCGAGATGGAATCGGCCGGACTCTACGGACTGGCGCTGCGCGAGGGGATCCAGGCGCTGTCCGTGCTGACCGTCAGCGACCACCTGCAGCGCGACGCGCACATGCCGGCGGCGCAGCGCGAGCAGGGCCTGTCGCGGATGGTCGCGCTGGTGCTCGACAGTCTGGGAGCGTGGGCGGCGTGACGCGGCAGGATGCACGCCGCAGCAACGGCCCGATCGGATCACCTCGATCAGATCGCCGCATCAGGGCGTGCCGCCCGGCTGCATGCCCGGTTCGCCGTGCCAGTAGCCGTTGCGCGCGCCGATGCGCGGCGGCGCCACCGGCGCGCGGCGGGCGAGGTCGAAATGCGCCACCACGCCGGCCATGCCGTCGGCCTGCGGATACAGCCGCAGCACGTCGACGCCCAGCTCGCGCAGGGTCGGCAGTTCGGGGCCGATGTCGGTGATCTCCTCGCCCTGCACCTGGATGCCGTTGATGCGCAGGAACGGCCGGCCTTCGCGCGTGGCCAGCGGCAGGCCGTCGGGATATTCGATGCAGCGGAAGCCGCAGTCGTCCTTGGCCACGTCCAGCGCGCGCGCGGTGAAGCAGCGCGCCGACCAGGCCAGCGGCAGGCGGCCGAACGCGATCACCTCGAGTTCGGGCATCGCACGGCCTTCGGCGAGCATCGCCGCCCGCAGCTCGCGCAGCAGCGTCTCGCCCTGTTCCACGCCGGGCACCCAGCGGCGCAGGCCGTCCTCGATCAGCAGCGCCAATGCGCGCTGGTTGTAGACGTTGAGCGTGGGGCCGGCCACGAAAGGCACGCCGCGGACGCGGCACAACTGCACCGCGGACAGGTCGTTCGCCTCGATCCAGCAGTCGCCGTTGTCGATCAGGCGCTGCAGGGCGCCGACTTCGGATTCGGCCTCGATCAGCGCCAGCGACGACAGCACCACCTGCTTGCCGCCGGCCGCCAGTTCCCGGGCCAGCGCGATCCAGTCGCGCGAGCCCAGTTCGCGGCGCTTGCTGCACACCGTCTCGCCCACATAGATGATGTCGACGGGCCACTGCGCCGCCTCGCGGTAGAACGCCAGCGTGCGTTCGCGCGGCCAGAAATACTGCAGCGGTCCCAGGCTCAGTTTCATCGTGTCCATCGGTTCAGTGCCAGCGGCGGTGATAGGGGCCGAGCGTGGTCTGGTG
>JAGWMU010000105.1 GCA_028873095.1 Pseudomonadota bacterium
GCCGAAACCCAGCAGATGCTGGACTTCTGCGCCGAACACGGCATTTCCTGCGACGTCGAGATGATCCGGATGCAGGACATCAACGCGGCCTACGAACGCATGCTGAAAAGCGACGTGCGCTACCGCTTCGTGATCGACATGGCCTCGCTGGGCGGGGCCGGTTGAGGTCGGCGGGCCGCCGCACTCGACGGCGGCGGCCCGTCACTGCGGAGCGCAAGCCGCGTCGCTACAGCGGCGCCATCCGCGGCGTGTTCCAGCCCAGCGCGTTGTAGACGCGATAGCGCGCGATGCCCACGTACTCGTGGCATGCGGCATCGGTCAGCGCCAGGTTCCAGCCCAGCGGAACGAACGACCACACCGGCGCCAGCCAGTCGCCGCGCACCGGCGTGGGCCGGATGCCGAAGTGGGCGAAGTACAGCAGGCTGCGGCGCAGGTGGAGCGCCGAGCTCACCAGCAGCACCTTTTGCGCGCCGTCCTCGCGCAGCAGCGGACGGCTGAACCAGGCGTTCTGCCAGGTGTTCATGCTGCGCGTTTCCAGTTGCAGGTCCTGCGCGGGCACGCCCAGCCGGCGCAGCAGCTTGGCGTATACCGTCGCCTCCGCTGCGCCGTGATGCCGGGCATCGCCGCCGCTGACCAGCACCCGGCACGCGCGGCCGGCCGCCTTGCAGTCCCGATAAAGCGCCACCGTCCGCACGATCCGGCCGTTCGCGAAAAACGACGGCTCCACGGCGCCGCGGCCAACCAGCGTGGTCCCCGCACCGAGCAGCACGATCACGTTGCGCGGCGCCCAGCCGATGGCCGGCCGGACGGCATAAGGCCCCTGCAGTCCGGCCAGCAGCCATTGCGGCAGCGGCCCGCAGCCCGCCGCCAGCAACCACGACAGCGCCAGCACGGCCAGCCCCCGCGCCAGCCATCGTCGTCCACGCCAGCCGGCCAGCAGCGCCAGCAGCAACAGGGTCGCCAACACGATGCCGGTCATGGTCGGGGAATCCGCAAAGATGCGCAGGGTAACCCAACCGGCCGCCGCGCGCGGATCGCCCCAGCCCTTCCGCTTCGCCCGCCGGCCCGTCATCATGGGCGGCGCCACCTCACGGAGCGACGTCATGACCACTCTCGTCTTCGTCCACGGCTGGAGCGTCACCAGCACCGCCACCTACGGCCAGATGCCGCAACACGTGCAGCAGCGCGCGGCCGCGGCGGGCATCCACCTGACGCTGGCGGACATCTGGCTGTCGGAATACGTGAGCTTCGACGACAGCGTGACCATGGGCGACCTGGTGCGCGCCTTCGACCACGCGCTGCGCGACCTGCACCTGCTCGACGCCAGCGTCGCCTGCGTCACCCATTCCACCGGCGGCCCGGTGGTGCGCGAATGGCTGCGCGCGCAGCGCGACAAACCGGGCAGCTACAGCACGATCCGGCTCACCCATCTGGTGATGCTGGCACCGGCGAACTTCGGCTCGGCGCTGGCCCAGCTGGGCAAGAGCGCGCTGGGCCGGCTCAAGGCGTGGTTCAGCGGCGTGGAACCGGGCCAGCGCATCCTCGACTGGCTGGAACTGGGCAGCGACGAATCGCTCGCGCTCAACCTCGACCGCATCCACAGTCCCGACCCGGCCGCGAGCGGCCAGTACCTGTTCGTGCTGACCGGCGACCGCCCGGACCGCTCGCTGTACGACCACCTCAACAGCTACACCGGCGAGGACGGCTCCGATGGCGTGGTGCGCATCGCCGCCGCCAACCTCAATGCGCGCCATGCCGTGCTGGCGCTGCAGCGCAGTGCCGCCGACGGCGCGACCGACACGCTCTCGCTCAACCAGCGCCAGGGGCCGCGCTGCGCGTTCAAGCTGATCGCCGGCGCAGCGCACTCGGGCGAAGCCCACGGCATTCTCGAAAGCGCCGACCCGGCCACGGTGGAGGCGATCCTGCGCTGCCTGCAGGTACGCAGCGCCAGCGACTACGGTGCGCTTTGCGACGCCTTCGACGGCGAGAACAGCCAGCGCGACGCCAACAAGGTGGAACTGGAACCGGCCGGCCCGTTCGCCCCGCGCGTGCACATCCACGATCCGTGCAGCATGGTGATCGCACGCCTCGCGGACGAGGCCGGCGAACCGCTCATCGGCAGCGGCGTGTTGTTCACCGCCGGCGCGCAGGCCAGTCCCGACCTGATGCCCGACGGCTTCATGCTCGACCGCCAGGCCAATTCGAGGAACCGCGCCACGATCACGCTGTTCCTCAACCGCGCGTTGCTGGCCGGCGATGCCCGCGTCGCCGATCCGCGCAACAGCCGCAACACGCTGCGTCCCGCCATCGCCAGCCACCGGCCGTATGGCGCCAGCGTGCAGCCGGTCGACCTCGGCGGCCTGGTCCACCACGCGCTGGCGAAAAGCGCCGCCGCCGACGACCTGCTCGACATGCTCGGACCGCACCAGACCACCGTGCTCGACGTGGTGCTGCCGCGCAAGATCCACGAAGGCGTGTTCCGCCTGACGCCGAACCTGACGCCGGAAGATTTCAGCAGGCCGGTGGCGGGACCGCTGATCGGTTGATGGGCAAGACCGAGCCATCGCCCTTGCCTGCCAGTCCCGTCCCGATGCGCACCCGCTAAGATGGGCGCGCCGATTCATGGATCCAGGATGTCCGATGCCCATGCCGATCTTGCTGCCCGAGTCGCGCCGCCGTGCGCGGCGACTCTCCGCTTGTCGCCCCCAGCGGGACATTGACTGATGGGCAATCCCGGCAAGCCGCGACCCGTCGCGCCGGCGGACAGCGGGCGGCGCATGCAGATGGCCGACCTGGCCCGGCTGGCCGGGGTGTCGACATCCACCGTCTCGCGCGCGCTCAGCGGCAGCGAGCTGATCAACCCCGAGACGCGCGAGCGCATCCGGACCCTGGCGCGCAAGTTCAACTACACCATCAACAGCGTCGCCACCGGCCTGCGCTCCGGGGTCCAGCGCACCATCGCGGTGATCGTCCCGTTCGAAAAGGCCAGCCGGCAGAGCTTCGCCGATCCGTTCCTGCACGGCATGATCGGCAGCCTGGCCGACGCGCTCACCGAGCGCGGCTACGAGATGCTGCTGTCGCGCATCGATGCGGACCAGCTCGACACCGTCGCCGCCCTGATCGACAGCGGCCGCGCGGCCGGGGTGATCCTGATCGGCCAGTGGCGGCACCACGACCAGCTCAATGCGATGGCCGCCCGCGGCTTGCCGCTGGTGGTGTGGGGCGCGCACCTGCCGCACCAGGATTACTGCACGGTGGGCGGCGACAACGTGCGCGGGGGACGCCTGGTGGCCGAGCACCTGCTGGCGCAGGGTCGGCGGCGGATGGTTTTCCTCGGCGACTGCGGCCTGCCCGAAGTGGCGCAGCGCTATCGCGGTTTCACCGCCGGCTTGCGGGCGGGCGGGGTCGGCCTGCCCGCGCAACAGCGCAGGACGGTGCCCTTCCTGGCCGAAAGCGGACGCCAGGCGATGCTCGCGCTGATCGACGCCAACCCCGCGCTGGACGCGGTGTTCGCCAGCAGCGATCTGCTCGCGATGGCGGCGGTGGGAGCGCTGCGCGAACGCCAGCGGCAGGTGCCGGCGGACGTCGCCGTGGTCGGCTACGACGATGTCGAACTGGCCGCGCACTTCAACCCGCCGTTGAGCACGGTGCGCCAGCCCATCCACGAAGCCGGCACCGCCCTGGTCGACGCCTTGCTGCTGATGCTCAACGGCAAGACGGCGCCGGCATCGGCGCTGCTGGAAACCCGCCTGGTCGTGCGCGAAAGCAGCCAGTCCGCGCCAGCGCCTTGACGCAACGCAACATGGCCAGCCCGGCCGCCCGCGCGGCGGCGCGGCACGACACAGCCTTGCCGCTTGGCTTGCAATCGTTGCCATTACTTGTGTCGACGATTCATCACATGGGATGAAAAATCCTTTAAACATACTGCTATGAAGCATGCTGCAACGCAGATTGCAATCGATTGCATTAAGTTTGAAGATGCTGACCGTGACCAGAGCCGGCGGGCCCGGAATGCACCGGCAACAGCACCGCGGTCTGCGCGATCACCACTACGGGGAGACACCATGAAATTCGACGCTCTACGCAAGCACACTCTTGCCGTCGCCGTGATGCTGGCACTGCTGCCGGTCGCCGCGATGGCCCAGAACGAAACCGCCAATCCGACGACGCCCGCGGCAGGCAAGGCCGCCGGCAAGGACAACGGCAAGGCGCCGGCCAAGGCGGACCAGGCCAAGGCGGTGAACCTCAACCAGATGGTGGTCACCGCGTCGCCCTCGGCGGTCAGCAAGATGGGATCGAGCATTTCCGTCAGCACGCTGGAGGCGGATCAGATCGCTGACAGCGGCGCGCAGAACGCGGCCGACATCCTGCGCGACATCCCGGGCATCCGCGCCGAATCGTCCGGCGGCGACGGCAACGCGAACGTATCCGTCCGCGGCCTGCCGGTGGCCTCCGGCGGCGGCAAGTTCGTGCAGTACCAGATCGACGGCATGCCCGTGCTCGAATTCGGCGACATCGCCTTCGCCACGCCCGACACCTTCCTGCAACCGGACTACAACATCGACCACGTCGAGGCGGTGCGCGGCGGCTCGTCGTCGGTGTTCGCCAGCAACGCGCCCGGCGCGATCATCAACTTCATCACCAAGACCGGCGAGGAAAAGGGCGGCAACATCGGCCTCACCGCCGGCCTCGACTACAACAGCCAGCGGCTGGATTTCGATTACGGCGAACCGATCAGCGCCACCACCCGCTTCCATCTCGGCGGCTTCCTGCGCGACGGCGACGGCCAGAAGGACGTCGGCTACAACGCGCAGTCCGGCGGCCAGCTGATGGGCAACGTCACGCACGACATCGACGGCGGCTTCCTGCGCGCCAGCTTCCAGTACCTGGACGACGATTCCCCGGTGTACCTGCCCGTGCCGGTGCGCATCTCCGGCAGCAACAGCAACCCCAGCGTGGGCTCGCTGCCCGGCTTCAGCGTCACCAACGGCGTCTTGCAGTCGCCCTACTTCCAGCGCGACCTGGCGTTGAACTCGTCCGGCAACCCGATCGTCACCAACATCGCCGACGGCTACCACTCCAAGGTGAGCGCCTTCGGCGGCGAGGGCAAGTTCAGCCTGGGCGACCACTGGACGCTGCACGAGCAATTCCGCATCGCCGACAACAGCGGCGACTTCGTCGGCCCCTATCCGGCCGAAGTCAACACCGCCGCCGCGCTGGCCCAGGAGATCGGCGGCGCCGGCGCCACCCTGCGCTACGCGACCGGCCCGCAGGCGGGCCAGGCGGCGAATGCGGCATCGGTCGGCGGCAACGGCCTGGCCACGCGCGTGCACCTGTTCAACGTGTCGCTGCCGGACATGGGCAACGTCACCAACAACATTTCCCTCAAGCGCTCGTTCGACCTGGACAGCGGCCCGCTGGACCTGGAGCTGGGTTACTACCGTTCGCGCCAGACCATCCAGCAGGACTGGCACTGGAACACCTACCTGGAAACCGTGCAGGGCTACAAGGCATCGCTGCTGGACGTCTACGACGCCAGCGGCAACCCGGTCACCGACCACGGCCTGGTGGCCTACGGCACGCCTTACTGGGGCAACTGTTGCGTCCGCTCCTACGACGCGCGCTACACGATGAGCTCGCCGTATCTCTCGCTGTCGTGGGAACCGGGCGCCTGGCGCTTCGATGCGGGCCTGCGCTATGACCACATGCAGGCCAACGGGACTTACGCCGGCGCCACCGGCACCAAGGTCCTGGACGTCAACGGCGACGGCATCATCTCGGTGCCCGAACAGACGGTGCCGGTCGTCAACAACCTCGCCGCCAACCCGATCGACTACACCAAGCACAAGCTGGAATACACCTTCGGCGCCAATTACCTGCTGAGCACCGACCTGGCCCTGTTCGCCCGCACCAGCCGCGGCGCCCGTTTCAACGCCGACCGCCTGCTGTTCGGCGGCGGGCTCGATGCCAACGGCGACGCGCCGCAGGGCGTGGCGGTGAACCAGGTCAGGCAGGACGAACTGGGCGTGAAGTGGAGCACCCGCCACACCAGCCTGTTCGTCACCGGGTTCGACGCCACGACGCAGGAGCAGAACCAGGATGTGACCTCGCAGACCTCGACCCTGATCAGCCGCAACTACCGCTCCTACGGCGTGGAGCTGGAAGGCTCGGTCGACTACGGCGACTTCAGCGTGCGCGGCGGCGCCACCTACACCCATTCGCGGATCACCCGCGACCAGATCACGCCGGCCAACGTGGGCGGCGTGCCGCAGCGCCAGGCCAGCTGGATCTACCAGTTGAGCCCGAGCTATCGCTTCCTCGACCGCTTCGTGGTGGGCGCGACGATCATCGGCACCACGCAGTCGTACGCCAGCAACCCGAACGGACTGGTGCAGCCGGCGTACACGCAGGTCAACGTGTTCGGCAGCTACGACATCGGCGATCGCATGACGGTATCGCTGCGCGCCGAAAACGTGTTCAACGAAATCGGCCTGACCGAGATCGACCAGAGCCCGGTTTCGGTGCAGGCCAACGGCCTGAACACGGCCCGTTCGATTCTCGGCCGTACCGTGTCGGTGAGCTGGAACTATCGCCTGTGACGGCAGGCACCGACAGCGGCCGCGATGCCGACGGGAACCGCGACGACGCGCGGCGGCGGTATCTGGCGATGCTGCCGCGCGCGCGCCGCCGCGGCGCCGCGCGGCGCTTCGACGCCGCCGGCGCGGCCCTGCTGCGGGAGTTGTCCGCACTGTACGGGCACACCCCCGGCTTCGACGCCTGGCTGGCGCGGTTCTGCGCCGAGCTGGGCCGGCTGGCGGCCTCGCGCCCGGCGGCGCTGACCGCCCTCGACAGCCGCCGCGCGGCACGCCCGGACTGGTTCGTGCGCCAGCGCATGGTCGGCTACTCGGCCTACGTGGACCGTTTCGGCGGCACCCTCGCCGGCGTCGGCCGGCGGATCGGCCACCTGCGCGAACTCGGCGTGGACTACCTGCACCTGCTGCCGTTCCTGCGCGCCCGCCAGGGCGACAGCGACGGCGGCTTCGCGGTGGCCAGCTTCGAGGAAATCGAGCCGGCGCTGGGCAGCATGGACGACCTGGACGCCTTGACCGCCCGGCTGCGCGAGGCGGGCATCAGCCTGTGCGCGGACCTGGTGCTCAACCACGTCGCCGACGAGCACGCCTGGGCGCGGGCGGCGGCGGCCGGCGACCCGGCGATGCGCGCGTTCTTCCACGTGTTCCCCGACCGGCGGCTGCCCGACGCCTACGAGAGCACGCTGGGCCAGGTGTTCCCGCAGGCGGCGCCGGGCAACTTCACCCAGGTGCCGGCGATGGGCGGCTGGGTGTGGACCACCTTCTACCCGTTCCAGTGGGACCTGAACTTCGCCCACCCGCCGGTGTTCGCGGCGATCGCACAGGTGCTGCTGCAGCTGGCCAACCGCGGCGTGGAAGTGTTCCGGCTCGATTCGGCGCCGTACCTGTGGAAGCGGCTGGGCACCCGCTGCGTGAACGAGCCGGAAGTGCACCGGATCCTCGCCGCGTTGCGCGCCTGCGTGCAGCTGGTGGCGCCCGGCGTGCTGCTGAAGGCCGAGGCGATCGTGCCCACCGAACAGGTCTCCGCCTATTTCGGCGGCGGCGAGCGGCGCGGCCGGGAGTGCCAGCTGGCGTATCACAGCGGCCTGATGGCCTCGGCCTGGGCGGCGCTGGCCGAGGGCAGCGCCGAACTGCCGCGGCAGTTGCTGGCGCAGACGCCGGCGCCGCCCGCGGCGACCGGCTGGATCACCTACGTGCGCTGCCACGACGACATCGTGTGGGGCGTGCTGCGGCCGCAGGTCGAGGCGGCCGGCGGCGACTTCGTCCGCCGCATCGGCAGGGCCGCCGCCTTCCTCGAAGGCCGCACGCCCGGCAGCTTCGCCCGCGGGGCGGCGTTCCAGACCCCCGGCGACGACGCCGTGCACGGCAGCAACGGCATGACCGCGGCGCTGCTCGGGCTGCCCGACGATCCGCTGGGCGCGTTCGATCCGGCCGCGCTGCGCCGCTACGTGCTGCTGCATGCGCTGGCCTTCTGGGTCGGCGCGGTGCCGCTGATCTACATGGGCGACGAGCTGGGCCAGCCCAACAATGCCGATCCGGCGGACGCCGCGCGGGCGGCGCGGGACGGCCGCTGGCTGCAGCGCCCGCCGCTGTCGGCGGCGGCGCTGGATGCGCTGGCCGCGGGCCGCGGCGTGCCGGCGGCGACCTTCGCCGCGCTGACCGCGCTGGTCGCCGCGCGCCGGCACCGCCGCTGGCCGGCGAATGCCGATGTGACCGTGCAGGACGCCGCCGATCCCGGGTTGCTCGTCGTGCGCCGCGGCGACCAGGCGCTGGGCGTCTTCAACTTTGCGGCGCGCGCGACCGCGCTCGATCTTGCCGCGCTGGATGCGGGACGCGGCTGGACGGATCTGTTCTCCAGCGGCGTCGCCGGCACCGCCGCGACGACCTGCACGCTGCAGCCGTGGGCGACGCTGTGGCGGGTGCGCGGCCGTGTCTGAGCAGGCCGCCGCCGTCGTTTTCGGCGAAGCGCTGGTCGACGCTTTCGGCAGCATGCTGCTGCCCGGCGGCGCCCCGTTCAACGTGGCCTGCCATCTCGCCGCGCTGGGGCTGCCGCCGCTGCTGATCACCCGGCTCGGCCAGGACGAGGCCGGCCGCCTGCTGCGCGGCACCGCGGCCCGCTTCGGGCTGTCGCTGCAGGCGGCCCAGCTCGAACAGCGCAGCGCGCGGGTGGACGTGCGCGAGCGCGAGGGCGGCCACCTGTTCGAGATTCCCGCCGGGCAGGCGTTCGACCGCATCGAGGCCGCCGCCGCGGTGCGGGCCGCCGCCGGCGCGGCCGCGCCGGGCTGGCTGTATTTCGGTACGCTGGCGTTGCGCGAGCCGGCCAGCAGGGCCGCGCTGGCGGCACTGCGCGCCAGCCGGCCGCGGCGCGCATTCGTCGACCTGAACTGGCGCCAGGCCGGCCCGTCGCCGCAGGTGATCCTGGAGATGCTGCAGGAAATCGAGGTGCTGAAGCTGAGCGACGCGGAACTCGGCCGGGTGCTGGGCTGGCTGCAGTTGCCGCCGATCCCGGGCGTGCCGGCCGCAGGCGAGCGGCGTGCCGCGATGGCCCACCTCTGCGCACGCCTGGGCGCGCGCCACGTGCTGGTCAGCCACGGCGCCGAAGGTGCCGCCGCGTGGGACGCGCACGGCTGCTGCGTGGCGTTCGCGCCGGCGCCGCCGGTGCCGCGTCTGCGCGACACGGTCGGCGCCGGCGACGCCTTCAGCGCGCTGATGCTGGCCGGCCTGCTGCAGCAGCGGCCGCTCGCGGCCGCGCTGGCCGATGCCGTGGCGTTCGCCAGCCTCAGCTGCGGCTGGCGCGGCGCGCTGCCGGCGGATACCGCGCCGTATCGACCCTGGCGCATCCGCCCGGACCTGGCCGCACCGGCCGTCACCACCGCGCCGCCGGGATAGATCCATGTCCATCGCCATGCCCAAGCCCCGCCTGCGCTTCTGGCAGATCCTCAACATGAATGTCGGCTTCTTCGGCATCCAGTTCAGCTTCGGCCTGCAGCAGAGCAACATGAGCCCGATCTACAAGTACCTGGGCGCGCACGACGCCAGCCTGCCCTACCTGTGGCTGGCCGGCCCGATCACCGGCCTGCTGGTGCAGCCGCTGATCGGCGCGATGAGCGACCGCACCGACAGCCGCTGGGGCCGGCGCACGCCGTACTTCCTGGTCGGCGCGCTGCTCTGCAGCCTGTGCCTGCTGGCGATGCCGTTCAGCCCGGCGCTGTGGGCGGCGGCCGGCCTGCTGTGGATCCTGGACGCCGGCAACAACGTGACGATGGAACCGTACCGGGCCTTCGTCAGCGACCGCCTGGACAGTTCGCAGCATGCGGTCGGCTTTCTCACCCAGAGCGCGTTCACCGGGCTGTCGCAGACCCTGGCCTACCTGACCCCGTCGCTGCTGGTGGTGTCCGGCATGAGCATGGCCTCGACCAATGCCCACGGCATCCCCTACGCGGTGGTCACCGCCTTCGTGATCGGCGCGATCTTTTCGCTGGTGTCGATCGGCTGGTCGGTGTGGACGACGCCGGAGCTGCCCTTGTCGGAGGCCGAACGGGCGCGGATGCGCGCTGTCCCCCGTTCGGCCTCCGCCACCGTGCGCGAGATCCTCGCCGCGCTGCGCGAGATGCCCGGCACCATGCGCCAGCTGGCGGTGATGATGCTGTTCCAGTGGTACGCGATGTTCTGCTACTGGGAGTACATCACGGTGTCGCTGGCACGCACCCTGTACGGCAGCACCGACGCGGCCACGCCCGGCTTCGGCGAGGCGGTGCTGATCACCGGCCGCATCGGCGG
>JAGWMU010000106.1 GCA_028873095.1 Pseudomonadota bacterium
CTGGAGATGAGCGGCAACCCGCGCGCCTTCAACGACATGCTCGACGTGATGTACCACGGCGGCAAGGTCGCGATGCTCGGCATCATGCCCCGCGGCGCCGGCATCGACTGGGACAAGGTGATCTTCAAGGGCCTCACCCTGCAGGGCATCTACGGCCGCAAGATGTACGAGACCTGGTACAAGATGACCCAGATGGTGCTGACCGGCTTTCCGCTGCAGAAGGTGCTGACCCACCAGATCGCCATCGACGATTTCCAGAAGGGCTTCGACCTGATGGATGCCGGCGCCTGCGGCAAGGTGGTCTGTTCCTGGCATTGAGCGGCCGCCCGCGACAACCGGGGAATTTCGAATACGGTACCTGTAGGAGCGCCCCTGCATGATCGATCGCCACCTGCTCGATGACCCGCGCCTGGCTCTCGTGCGCCAGCACGCCGAACGGCTTTACCGCTCCCGTCGCCTGCGTCGCGCGCTGCTGGTGCTGGGCATCCTGCTTGCCGTTTTCGGCCTGCTCGGGTTTTTCGCCGCGCCGCCGCTCCTGAAATCGCAGCTGCAAAGCCGGCTGGGCACCCTGCTGGGCCGCCCGGTGACGATCGGCGCCGTGCATTTCGATCCCTACACGTTGCGGCTGGATCTGGATCGGCTGCATATCGGCGCGCCCGATGGCCATGCGGCGTTCGTCGACGTCGACCGGCTCACCATCAACGCTTCGTGGACCTCGCTGTTTCGCCGCGCGCCCGTGCTGGACGAACTGGCGCTGCGGCACCCGCAGTTGCACATCACCCGCCTGGCGCCGCAGCGCTTCAACTTCTCCGACCTGCTGGAACGCCTCAAGGGCAAGCCGGACCCGAATGCGCCGCCGAGTCGTTTTTTCGTGGCCAACATCAGCGTGCACGACGGCGACATCGTTTTCGACGACAAGGTGCTGGCGACCAGCCACCACGTCGAGCAGCTCGAACTGGGCATCCCGTTCCTGGCCAACCTGCCCGCCGACACCGACCTGTTCGTGCAGCCGCTGCTGACCGCGCGCGTCGATGGCAGCTTGCTGCGCATCGACGGCAAGACCAAGCCGTTCGCCAGCAGCCGCGAATCGGAGCTCGACTTCCAGTTCGACCATCTGGACCTGCCGCGCTATCTCGGCTACGTACCGACCACGCTGCCGGTGGCGGTCCCGAGCGGCCAGCTGTCCGGCCAGCTGCAGCTGCATTTCGTCGACGACGGCAAGAACACGCAGCTGCGGCTCGGCGGTCAACTGGCGCTGGACGACTTCAAGCTCGACACTCCCGCGGGCGTTGCGCTGCTGGCGCTGGGACACGGCACCGCCCAGCTGGCCGACGTGCAGCCGTTGATCTCGCGCTATCATTTCGGGGCAGTCCGGCTCGACGGCGCCGCCGTGCATTACCTGCGCGGCGCCGGCGGGCACAGCAATTTCGATGCACTGACCGCCATCGACGCCGGCCAGCCATCGTCGCAGCCGGCTTCGCCGCCGAACGACGTGCGCATCGACTCGCTGGTCCTGCAGCAGGGCCGTTTCGTCTACGCCGATCCCGGGACCGGCGGCGGCCAGCCGGCCGCCCTCACGCTGGAAAACATGCACGGTACGCTGCGCGGCCTGTCCACCGTTCCCGCGCCCGCCGGCAGCCTCGACCTGGCCGCGCAACTGAACGGCGGCGCGGTACGCGCCAGCGGCAAGCTCGACCTCGCCGGCGCGCGCTTCGACGGCAAGCTGGCGCTGCAGGGCGTCGCCGTGGCGCCACTGCAATCGTTGGCCCTGCCGCCGCTGCGGGCCACCATCGCGCATGGCCGTCTCGATGCCGACGGCCGGCTGCAGGCGGCCTGGGGCAAGACGCTGAACCTGCATCTGGAACCGGCGCAGTTCGGCATCAGCGAACTGGTCCTGAAACGGCACGACGGCACGACGCCGGTGGCCTGGAAGTCGATGCGGGCGAAGCTGGCCCGGTTCGACCTGGCCGGCAGCCAGGCGCAGATCGAAAGTCTGCGCGTGCAGGGGCTCAAGCTCGACGTGAACCGGCTGCGCGACGGCCGCTTCGACCTGGCCGACCTGGTCGACACCGCACCCGCCGCCCGCGCACCCGCGGCGAAGGCCGCGCCGACCTGGCACTGGAGCCTCGCCCATCTGGACATCGCGAACAGCGATGTCGCCTTCCGCGACCTGCGTGCCGACCCGCCTGCGCCGGTCGCGCTGCACATCGACCGCTACGGCATCGACGGCCTGTCCGACAACCTGCGCGAGCCGGTCAAGGTGACGCTGACCGGCCTACTCGGCAAGCGCAGCTACGCGCTCAGCG
This sequence comes from Pseudomonadota bacterium, assembly GCA_028873095.1. Classification (GTDB taxonomy): domain Bacteria; phylum Pseudomonadota; class Gammaproteobacteria; order Xanthomonadales; family Rhodanobacteraceae; genus Rhodanobacter. The sequence goes on from JAGWMU010000106.1 coordinate 2,307, forward strand.
GGCAGGTGCGGCCGCAGCCGCTGGACGCCCGGCTGCGGGTCACGGCGCGCGGCCTGGACATCGCGCCGCTGCAGTCGCTGATCGGCGTGCCGCTGAACGTGCGCATCGGCAGCGCCCTGCTCAGCGCCGACGGCCGCCTGCGCTACAGCGATCGCGGCGATGCGCCGGCGCGCATCGACTATCGCGGCCAGGCCACCCTGGGCCGGGTCCGCGTGCAGGACAAGCTGACCGGCGACGACTTCCTGCGCTGGCATTCGCTGTCCGCCAGCAACCTGCTGCTGCAGCTGGGCGAAGGTGCGCCGCACGCCGACATCGGCGGGCTCGCGCTCAACGATTTCTACGCCCGCGTGATCGTCAACGGCAACGGCCGCCTGAACCTGCTGGACGTGGTGACCAACCCGGCCGAAGCGCCCATGTCGGTGACGCGCGCCGAAAAGACGCCGCGGCCGGTAGCGGCACCGGCCGCGGCGGCCGCCCCGTCAGGCCCGGCCCCGTCAGGCCCGGCCCCGCAGATCCGGATCGGCCAGATCACGCTGGCGCGCGGCCAGCTCAACTACACCGACAATTTCATCAAGCCCAACTACAGCGCCAACGTCACCGGCCTGACGGGCAAGATCGGCGCATTCGGCACCCGCGAGGGCCCGCCGGCGGAATTGATCCTGCAGGGCAAGCTGGACGAAGACTCGCCGGTGGACATCACCGGCAGCATCAACCCGCTGACGCCGATGGCCTTTCTGGACATCAAGGCAAAGGCCGGCGGGGTCGAGCTCGACCATTTGTCGCCCTACTCCAGAAAATACGCCGGCTACCCGATCACCGGCGGCGTGCTCAACGTCGACGTGCACTACGTGCTCGACCAGCGCAAGCTCACCGCGGACAACCATATCTTCATCGATCAGCTGACCTTCGGCGACCGCATCGATGCGCCGGGCGTGAGCCATCTGCCGGTGAAGCTGGCGGTGGCGTTGCTGAGGAATTCGCAGGGCCAGATCGACGTGCATGTGCCGGTATCCGGCTCGCTGGACGACCCGCAATTCAGCATGGGCGGCCTGATCTGGCATGCCTTCGCGAACCTGATCGCCCGTGCCGCCACCGCGCCGTTCCGGCTGCTCGCCTCGCTCGGCGGCGGCCAGCATGCCGACCTCGGCCATGTGGGATTCGCGCCGGGCTCCGCCGTGCTGGACGACGCTGCGCAGTCGCGTCTCGCCCGGCTGGTGAAACTGCTGCACGACAAGCCCTCGCTGCAGCTGGACATCACCGGCCGGATGGATCCGGCCCTCGACGAAAAGGGCCTGCGCAAGGTGATGGTCGACGACCTGATCCGCCAGGCGAAGGCCGACCACGACGGCGACAAGGTCGATCCGGCCACGCTGACACTCACCCCCGACGAGTACGCGCATTACCTGACGCGGGTTTACAAGCGCGCGAAATTTCCCAAGCCGAAAGACCTGATCGGCCTCACCAAGTCGCAGCCGCCGGAAGTGATGCGCCAACTGCTGGAAGCCAACATGCCGGTCGACGCCGCCGCCTTGCGCCGGCTGGCCGAACGCCGCGCCGAGGCGGTGCAGCAGTGGATGCAGGGCAAGATCGACGAAAAGCGCATCACGCTGCACGCCCCGAAACTCGACGCCAAGGGCATCAAGGACAAGGGCAGGACGACGAGGGTGGATTTCGGCCTGCACTAGGGAAAGAACCAGGTCATTCGAGATTCCCTACAATGGCGTTTTGCCATCCACCGGTCGGAACCTTTCCCATGAGCTACTCAGCCAAGGCGCGCTACGCCAGCGAACTTCAATCCATCCGCGGGCAGGGCCTGTTCAAGGCCGAGCGCATCATCGTCTCGCCGCAGTCGGCCGAGATCGAGCTCGAAGGCGGCCGCCGGGTGCTGAACTTCTGCGCCAACAACTATCTGGGCCTGGCCGATCACCCCGCGGTGATCCAGGCCGCGAAGGACGCGCTGGACACGCACGGCTTCGGCATGGCCAGCGTGCGCTTCATCTGCGGCACCCAGGATCTGCACAAGCAGCTGGAACGGAAGATCGCCGCCTTCTTCGGCACCGAGGACAGCATCCTCTACGCCGCCTGCTTCGACGCCAACGGCGGCCTGTTCGAGCCGCTGCTGGGCGAGGAGGACGCGGTGATCTCCGACGCGCTCAACCATGCCTCGATCATCGACGGCATCCGCCTGTGCAAGGCAAGGCGGTTCCGCTACGCCAACTGCGACATGGCCGATCTCGAACGGCAGCTGCAGGCCGCCGACGCGGCCGGTGCGCGCACCAAGCTGATCAGCACCGACGGCACGTTCTCGATGGACGGCTTCATCGCGCCGCTGGACCGGATCACGGCGCTGGCGAAGAAGTACGACGCGATGGTGCATATCGACGAATGCCACTGCACCGGTTTCCTTGGCCGCACCGGCCGCGGCTCGGCCGAGGTCAACGGCGTGATGGACCGGATCGACATCTTCACCGGCACCCTGGGCAAGGCGCTGGGCGGCGCGCTGGGCGGCTTCACCACCGGCCCGGCGGAAGTGATCGAGCTGCTGCGCCAGCGTTCGCGTCCGTACCTGTTTTCCAACTCGCTGCCGCCGCACGTGGTGGCCGCGGCGATCAAGGTGTTCGACATGCTCGAATCGGCCGGCGAGCTGCGCACCCGGGTGCAGGAAAACACCCGCTATTTCCGCGAACGGATGGGCGCAGCCGGCTTCGACATCAAGCCGGGCGTGCACCCGATCGTGCCGGTGATGATCTACGACGCGCCCAAGGCGCAGGCGATGGCGGCGGGCCTGCTCGACGAAGGCATCTACGTCACCGGATTCTTCTTTCCGGTGGTACCCAAGGGCCAGGCGCGCATCCGCACGCAGATGAGCGCGGCGCACACCCGCGAGCACCTCGATCGCGCGATTGCCGCGTTCACCAAGGTCGGCAGGCAACTGGGCGTGCTTGGCGGCTGATCGCTCGCCGTAGGAGCGCACCCTGTGCGCGAAAGGCCTTTTGCATCGAGCGCGACAAGAGCATTCGCGCACAGGGTGCGCTCCTACGCGGCCGCTTCGCGCCCCTGCTGGCGGATGATCGCTTCCTCGCGCGCATCGATGATCGACTGCATCACGCTGTCGACGTCGGCGATGCGTTCGTCGAACTCGAAGCGGCCGGTGAGTTCGGTGTCGGGGTGCAGCTCGCCCAGTTCGTACAGCGCCCACATCTCCTCGCCGTAGTGGGTGTCCAGCAGCTCCGGCGCGAAGCGCGACAGGCTGATGGTGATGTTGCCCACGTCGCGCCGCAGCATCGTGCGCGCGCTGTTGTTGCCCGAGGCGCTGACCGCCTGCGGCAGGTCGATGATCACCGGCCCTTCCGGCGCCACCAGCACGTTGTATTCGGACAGGTCGCCGTGGATCAGGCCCACGCACAGCATCCGCGCCACCTGCCGCATCAGGAAGCGGTGGTAGTCGCGCGCGGTGTCCGCCGACAGCTCCACCTCGCCCAGCCGCGGCGCCGAATGGCCGTCCGCATCGGTGACCAGCTCCATCACCAGCACGCCGCTGAAGTAGCCGTAGGGTTTCGGCACACGCACGCCGGCGGCGGTGAGCTGGTACAGCGCGTCGACCTCGGCGTTCTTCCAGGCGGCCTCGGCCTCCCTGCGGCCGAACCGGGTGGCCTTGCCCATCGCGCGCATCTGCCGGCTGCCGCGCACCTTGCGCCCTTCCTGGTACTGCACGCGCGCCTGGAAACTGCGCTGCGCCATGTCCTTGTAGACCTTGGCACAGCGGATGTCGTCGCCCGAACGCACGACGTAGACGGATGCCTCCTTGCCGCTTTTCAGCGGCCGGAGCACCTGGTCGATCACGCCTTCGTCGATCAGTTCCTGCAGGCCCTTGGGTGTCTTCATGCGTGGGGTTGCTTCAACAATTCGTGGAATGACGCCGATTATGGCCGATCGGCGGCCCGGTCCGGCCGATTTGCGCCCGCGCGAGTCAGCCAACGTGTAGGAGCGCACCTTGTACGCGAAAGGTTTGCTCCGGATGCAGGCAAAGAGCGCTCGGGCACAAGGCATGCTCCTGCCGTCGCGGCGAGGGCGCTTACAATGGCCCTCCCCCGCACAACGGCACCTCGATGACCGAACCCGTCCGCCTCGCCAAACGCGTCGTCGCGCTGACCCGCTGTTCGCGGCGCGAGGCCGAGCAGTACATCGAGGGTGGCTGGGTACGGGTCGACGGCGTGGTGGTGGAAGAGCCGCAGTTCATGGTGGCTGCGCAGACCGTCGACATCGCCCCCGACGCCAGGCCGGTCCCGGCCGAACCCGTCACCCTGGTGCTGCACAAGCCGGTCGGCTACGACGCCGGCCCCGGCCCGCACCCGGCCGATGCGCTGGTCACGCCCGCCAACCGTTCGCCCGGCGACGCCTCGGGGGTGCGCCCGTTGAAGCGGCATCTGCAGCGGTTGGCGTCGCCGCTGCCGCTGCCGGCGGGCGCCAGCGGCCTGCTGGTGTATACCCAGGACTGGCGCGTCGTCCGCAAGCTCACCGAGGACATCGCGCGGATCGAGCAGGAGTTCGAGGTCGATGTCGGCGGCGAACTGATTCCCGACGGACTGGCCCTGCTCAATCACGGCCTGCGCTTCAGCCATTACGCGATGCCGCCGGTCAAGGCCAGCTGGCAGAGCGAGCATCGGTTGCGTTTCGCGTTCAAGGGCTTGCAGCCGACCCTGATCGAGCCGATGTGCAACGCGGTCGGCCTGCAGGTGCTGGCGCTGAGGCGCCTGCGCGTCGGCCGCATCCCGCTGGCCCGGCTGCCGCCCGGGCATTGGCGCTACTTGGCTCCGACCGAGCGCATCTGACCGGGCCGGCGGTCTCTCACCCTACATTTTTCCCGCACGCCGCCGTTATCCAAGCCAGAGCGCAACCCGCAGAGGCGCCGAAACAAGGGACACGCGTATGGTCAGCATGTGGCGGCGCTTGCTTGGCGGCCGGAACAAGGCTGCTAGCCGTGCCCGACGCATTCCCGCGGCGAAACCGCCCGGTGCGGCCGCAGCCGCACCGGCGGCAGAACCGACCGCCGCGCCGGAGGATCTGCGCCCAGCCGTTTCGGCAACGCAGATCCGCGCCCGCTTCCTTCAATACGTGTTCGGCCTCCCCGACAGCGGGAGCCAGCAGCCGAACACGTTCGAGCTGACCACGCTCAGGCGGCTGGAACTGCTCAGCATACGCTTCGACATGCGCAGCCTGCCGCGCCTGCCCACCGTGCTGCCGCAGCTGATGCGACTGTTGAAGAACGACAACGCGGCCGGCAACCAGTGGGCCCGCCTGGTCGGCCGCGACCCGCTGATGGTCGGCGAAGTCATGCGGGTCACGCGCAGCGCGAGCTACCGCTCGGCCCAGCCGATCCGGAGCCTGCAGCATGCGGTGATCCTGCTGGGACAGGAAGGCCTGCGCCGCGTGCTGACCCAGCACGTCATGAAACCGATCCTGCAAAGCAGCGCCGGCCGGCTCAGCCAACTCGCCGGCGAGCGCCTGTGGGAACACTCGGAACGCTGTGCGCACGCCTGTGCCTGGCTAAGCAAGCATGACGGCTGCGACGCCTTCGAAGCCTATCTCGCCGGCATCGTCAGCCACGCCGGCACCGGCGCCGTGGTGCGGCTGCTGGATCAATTGATGCCCGAGGCGCCGGTAGCGCTTTCCACGGACTTCTTCGCCGGCTGCGCGGCGCTCGCCGCCAGGCTGTCGGTGCAGGCCGCACAGTACTGGGATCTGCCCGCCAACGTGATCGAGGCATTGGCGGCGCGGCAGCTCTCGGACCAGCCGGACGACGGCCCGCCCCTGGCGACGGCACTGGCCTGCGCCGATGTGCTGGCGATGGCCCAGTTGCTCGGCGAAAACGATCTGCTGGCCGCCGACCTCGACCTGCGCCATGCCTGGCCCGATACCTATGCGGCTTCCTTGCTGGCGCGTTGCCAGCAGGATCTTCGCCGCCAGTTTGCCGGCGCCCGCGGAACAATGGCCTGAGCCGCGTGCCCGTCGCGGCGCCCCGCCGCGCCGCGGCAAATCCGCGCCGGCGGCGGTACCGAAGGCTCGACCGGGCTGCTCGCGCCGGGGATTGCGGCGTAAACTTCCGGCAGCGCTGCCCGCGGCGTTTCCGCATGGCCGCAGGCGTCCGCCATCCGCATTCGCCCGATCGCCAACCGCACCACCCACTTCCCGGAGAACAGCATGAGCAAAGGCATGGATTCAAAGAAGAACGAGAAGAAAAAACCCGCCAAGACCATGAAGGAAAAGAAGGCCGCCAAGCAGGAAAAGAAGAAGAACCAGTAACCGCCGCGGCCCGCCCGGACGGAATCCCCGCCGGGCAGGGAGCTCGCCCTGCCCGGCGGGCCTGCCCGCACCGGGCGCCCTGGTTCGTTGATGCGGGACACGCCATGACCACCGTATTTCTCACCGGCGCCAGCGGGTTCCTGGGCGGCCATCTGCTGCACGAACTGCGGACCGCGGGCTGCACGGTCAGGGCGCTGTCGCGCCGTGCCGGCTCCGATGCCGCCATCGCCGCCGCGGGGGCCGTGCCGGTGCGCGCCGGGCTGGCGGACCGGGCCAGCCTGCAGGCCGCCGTGAGCGGGTGCGACGCGGTGTTCCATGCCGCCGCCGACACCAGCATGTGGCGCCCACAGGCGACGGCGCAGACCGCCACCAACGTGCAGGGCACGGAAAACCTGCTGCGCGCCGCCGAGGCGGCCGACGTGCCCGCCTTCGTGCACACCTCCTCGGTTTCGGCCTGGTCGCACCGGGTACGCGGCGTGCTCGACGAATCGGTGCCGCAGCGCGGCGGCGAAAGCTGGATCAATTACGAACGCAGCAAATTCCTGGCCGAACAGGCCGTGCGCCAGGCCCGCGTGCCGTGGATCGTGTTCAACCCCTCGCACATCCTGGGCCCTGGCGATCGCCACAACTGGGCTCGGCTGATCATGCTGGTGGACCGCGAGAAGCTGCCCGGCATCCCGCCCGGCATCGGCGCGTTCGCCGACGTGCGCGAAATCGCCCGGGCCCAGGTGCGCGCCTGGCAGCGGCAGCGCTTCGGGCAGGCCTACCTGCTCGGCGGCGAGCAGGCCAGCTTCGTCGACTTCGTCCACCGCGTCGGCGCGGTCCTGGGCAAGCGCACCCCGCGCGGCGCCACGCCGGCGTTCGCCCTGATGGCCTTCGCCCGGCTGGCCGACGCCTGGTCGCGCGTCAGCGGCAAGCTGCCCGACATCACCCCCGAAGCCGCCACCCTGACCTGCCACGAACTGCGCGTGGATTCCTCCAAGGCCCGGCGCGAACTGGACTACGTCGAAACCCCGCTCGACACCCTGCTCGCCGACACCCTCGACTGGATGCGGCGCGAAGGCATGGTAGGGCGCGCGTCGGGCTGACGACGCGCCGTTCGCTTGGGGTCACCGGCGGCGATCCAACCCCGGGGAGTACGGGTTCAACCTCGAGAACGATGACAGGCCGGATTGGGTGTGGGACGATCCGGACCGGAGTTTGCCCGGCAGGTACGACCCGGCGCAGGTCGATCCGTCGGGCAGCCAGGCGCCGCAGGGATCGATGCACCAGGTACTTCGCTGATTTCCACAGGGGATGCAGGACATGACGTCACGCGTGCGTTGGCTGCTGGCAATCGGGATTTTGCTGATTGCGTTTGTTGCGCTCCTGTCGCTGTTCCCGCCGCCCGGCAACACCCGGCCGCCTGCCGCGACGACCCTGGTCAGCCCCGTCAGACGACTCGCGCCCCTGGCAGCGCCCGACGCGCAGCCTGTCAGCCACGATCAGCTCGCCCGCTTCCTGGCGGGGGCCCGGCAGGCGGAAACCGTGGCCGACCCGCTGAAACGTTGCCTCACCTATCCGGATCCCCCGGGCGTTGCGTGGTCGAAGGCAGTGACCTCCGCATACTGCCGCTATCAATTCGACCCGGCGGTCACGCCAGGCGACGCGCGTCAGCTCATACAGTCCGGGCACGCGGCGGAACTGGATCGGCGCCTTGCCGCGGCGCTGCATGCGCAGTTGTCGCAACCGG
>JAGWMU010000107.1 GCA_028873095.1 Pseudomonadota bacterium
GAATCGCGCTGCGACAGGATCTCGTCCAGCTCATGCTGGCCGAGCACCGAACGCAGCCGCGTCTGCGCCAGCTGGCTGGTGGCCTGGTAGAAATCGGCCACCTGCAGCACCGACTTGTCCGGCTCCACCACGCGGAAATACACCACCGCGTTGACCCGCACCGAGACGTTGTCGCGCGAGATCACGTCCTGCGGCGGCACGTCCATCACGGTCACCCGCAGATCCACCCGGATCATCCGCTGCACCACCGGGATCAGGATCACCAGCCCCGGCCCCTTGGTGCCGGTGTAGCGGCCCAGCGTCAGCACCACGCCGCGCTGGTACTCCGGCAGGACCTTGACCGAGGCGAACAGCAGCATCGCCCCGAGTATCACCAACATTCCGACGAATCCGAACATGACTGTCTCCCGTGAATCGTGCTGTGAACCCGCGGCTTTTCTGGCAGGGGCGCACCCTGTGCGCGAATGCTCTCACCGGCGCCGTAGGAGCGCACCCTGTGCGCGAATGCTGCTATCGAAATATCCCCAAGGGCATTCGCGCACAGGGTGCGCTCCTACGGCAATCACATCGGCGCCACCCACAATAACAGGCCCTGCCGGCGCACGATGCGCGCACGCGTGCCGGCGGGCAGCGCGTGCTCGCTGCGCACCCGCCAGCGCTCGCCGTGCACCAGCGCCCAGGTTTCGCCGCCGGCTTCCACCGGCTCCAGCAGTTGGGCCACTTCGCTGAGCATGGCCTCGTCCCCAATGACCTGGCGCGAACGGCGCGCCCGGAACACCAGCCACAGCAGCAAGCCCAGCAGGCCCGCGGCGCACACCGCGATGCCCGCGACGACGCCCAGGTTCACGGCATAACCCGGCACGGCGGTATTCATCAGCATCACCGATCCCAGCACGAACGCAATCACCCCGCCGATGCCCAGCGCACCGACCGTCGGGTTGGCCGCTTCGGCCACCAGCAGGCCGAGGCCCAGCGCCATCAGCGCCAGCCCCGCGTAGTTCACCGGCAGCAGCTGCAGCGCATACAGGCCGACCAGCAGGCAGATGCCGCCGGCGATGCCCGGCAGCAGCACGCCCGGATGCGTCGCCTCCAGCAACAGCCCGCCGATGCCGGCCAGCAGCAGCAGGTAGGCGGTGGTCGGGTTGGTGATGACCGCCAGGAAACGGGCGCGCGCATTCGGCGCGTAGTCGCGCACGGCCAGCCCCTTGAGCCGCAGCGTCACCGTGCGGTCGCCCACCTGCACCTGCCGGCCGTCGGCCTTGGCCAGCAGGTCGGGCACGTCGTCCGCCACGAAATCGATCACGTGCCGCTGCGCCGCCTCGCTGGCGGTCAGCGTGGCCGCGCCGCGCACGGCCTGCTCGGCCCAGGCCGCATTGCGCCCGCGCAGCTGCGCCAGCGAACGGATATAGGCGATCGCATCGTTCAACACCTTGTACGACTCGGCGTCGCCGCCCTCGCCCGCCGCCGGCCCGGCCGCCGAACCCGCCGCGGCCGGCTGCCTGGCGCCGGTGGGCGGCAACGGCAACGGCGTGCCGCCGGCCAGGCTCACCGGCGTGGCCGCGCCCACATGGGTGGCCGGCGCCATCGCGGCGATCTGCCCCGCGTACAGGATGTAGGTGCCGGCCGAGGCCGCCCGTGCGCCGCCCGGCGCCACGTACACCAGCACCGGCACCTTGCAGGCCAGCATGCGGGAGATGATCTGCCGCATCGAGTCGGACAGCCCGCCCGGCGTATCCAGCCGCAGCACGATCGCCACCGCGCCATCGGCCACCGCGCGCCGGGAGGCATCGTCGAAATATTCCGCCGCCGCCGGCCCGATCGGCCCGTCCAGCGCGATCTGCGCCACCACAGCCGTGCCCTGAGCGCGGTCCGGCGCGATCGGCGCCACGGCCGCGGCGGCGTGCGTCGCAAGCGTGCAACAGATCGCCAACCATCCCAGCCACAGCCCGCGCGCCATCGTCCACCTCCCGCCGAGATCAGGGTCGGTACCGGCATCGTAGCGCGAAATGTATGGACGCAAGGTTGGCGGACTCGGGATGATCCAGTGCGCGGCTCCCTCCCCTGCTCGCAGGGGGGGTTGGGAGGGGTCGCTCTTCAGCCCCAGATCAAGAGCCCCCCTCCCAGCCTCCCCCTGCAAGCAGGGGGAGGAGCCCAGGCCATCGCGTGCGCGGCTCCCTCCCCTGCAAGCAGGGGGAGGAGCCCAGGCCGTCGCGTGTGCAGCTCCCTCCCCTGCTCGCAGGGGAGGGTTGGGGAGGGGTCGCTCTTCGCCCAGGCCATCGCGTGCGCGGCTCCCTCCCCTGCAGGCAGGGGGAACCCAGGCCCCGGTCTATTTCACCCTTGCAGCGGCCGGCTTCATCATCGCCTCGCGCCGGGCCCTGAACGGGCTGTCGGCATACCACTGCGGCCAGACCCCGGTGTGGCTCAGGCGCTGGCCCAGCTCGTACAGCGCCTGGGTGTCCTCGAGGATGCCCGAGTAATCCCAGTGCGGATCGAACACGTCGTTTGGCGTGTGATAGCGGTGCGCGGTGTAGTCGGCGGCGGCCTTCTCGCCCGCCGCGCGGCCGCCAACCAGCAGGTCCAGGCCCGAGCTGGCCAGCATCGCGGGCACGCCGGCCTTGGCGAAGTTGAAATGATCGGAACGGAAGTAGAAGCCGTTCTCCGGCGTGGTCTCCGGCGCGGTCACCCGGCCCTGGGTCTTCAGCACGTCGGCCAGCATGTCCTCCAGTTGCGACTGGCCCTTGCCGATCACCGTCATGTCGCGCGCGCGGCCGATGATCGGCAGCGCATCGACCGCGATATCGGCCACCGTCTTGTCGAGCGCGAACACCGGCTTGGCCGCGTAGTACTGCGAGCCGAGCAGGCCCGATTCCTCCAGCGTCGGCATGAAGAACAGCACGCTGCGCTGCGGCGGGGTCTTCTGGTGGGCGAAGGCGTCGGCGATTTCCAGCAGCATGCTCAGGCCGGTGCCGTTGTCGATCGCGCCGCTGTAGACCTGGTGCCCCTTCAGCGTGGGATCGGTGCCCAGGTGGTCCCAGTGCGCGGTAAAGATCACCGCCTCGTCCGGCTTGCGGCTGCCCTTCACCATCGCCAGCACGTTCTTCGACTCGAGGTGCGCGATCTTGTTGTGCAGGGTCAGCGAGGCGGTGGCGTGCAGCGGCACCGCCTTGAAGCCGGGCTTGCCCGCCTGCTTCGCCAGCGCGTCGAAATCCAGGCCGGCGGCGGCGAACAGCCGGGTGGCCGCCGCATGCGTCAGCCAGCCGGCCACCGGCAGGCGCGGCGCGGGATCGACCCGGAGGGGCAGGCTCAGCTGCGGCCCGCTGCCGCTGTTCTGCAGCACGCTGAACGGATAGCCCGCCGCCGCATCGCTGGTGTGCACGATGAAGCAGGCGGCGGCGCCCTTCAGCGCGGCCTCGGCGTACTTGTAGGTCCAGCGGCCGTAGTAGGTCATCGTGCGGCCCTGGAACAGCTTCGGATCGCCGCTGGCGAAACCCGGATCGTTGACCAGCACGATCACCGTCTTGCCCTTCACGTCGACGCCCCGGTAATCGTTCCAGTGCCAGTTCGGCGCATCCACGCCATAGCCCAGGAACACCACCGGCGAGTTCTTCAGCTCGACCGTGGCCTTGGCCTGCAGCGTCTGCACCATCATGTCGGTGCGGTAGGCGAATGCCGCGTGCTTGCCGTGGCTGGCGATATCCAGCGCGACATCGGTATTCAGCAGCAGGGTCGAGTCGGCCGGCACCGCCTGGAAAAACGAGCCGTGGTTGCCCGGCTGCAGCCCCATGCGCTTGAACTGCGCCACCAGCCACGCGGTGGTGCGCCGCGCGCCCAGGGTGCCGGGCTTGCGCCCGCCGAACGCATCGGAGCTGAGGGTCTTGTCGAAGGTCGCAAAATCCGCGGCATTGATCTGCGGCGCCAGCGCCACCGGCGGGCTGGATTCGGCGGCGGCCGGCGCATGCGGCGGGGATGCCGCCAGCAGCGGGGCGGCAACCACGCTCAGGGCAAGCAGGGAAACGAAGGTCGTGACGCGCATCGGACGGCTCCTGCGGTTGCGAATGACCATCTTGCCTGATCAAGCGTTTTTCGTCATTCCCGGCCTTGCATTTGCCGTTCGCCCTGAGCGTAGCGCAGCGGAGTCGAAGGGCGGCCGGCCCTGCGGGCCTACGCCTGTCCTGAGCACGTCGAAGGGCTCAGGGTGAACGGGATGACTGCGGCCACTGTCCGCTGAAATCAGGCGTTCGGCTGGCTGGCGGCAGCAGCAGGTGTCCCCACGCGGGACTTGCGCAGCTCTTCGCGCGCCAGATTCGCCATCCTGTCGAACACCACGGCGCGATTGCGGCCCGTATTCTTGGCCTGGTACAGCGCGTCGTCGGCATGGATCAGCAGCTCGCGCAATTCGTAGCCGGAGCAGGCCGTCGCGGCCACGCCGAAACTGGCGGATACCACCACGTCGAGCACATCGGCATCGGCCACCGTGGCGATCGCCAGGCGCAGCTGCTCGACGCGGCCGACGACCTGGTCCAAGCCACACTCGGGCAGCAGCACGCCGAACTCCTCGCCGCCGAGGCGGCCGAAGACATCCGTCGACCGCAGGTGCGTCTGGCAGGACTGGACGGCATGCATCAACACGCGGTCGCCGGTCGCATGGCCGTAGGTGTCGTTGAAGTCCTTGAAATGGTCCAGGTCGATCAGCACCAGGCAGGCATCGCGCGCCGATTTCCGGCAGTACTGCAGTTCGCGCTCGGCCTGGGCCAGGAAATGCTGGCGGTTGTAGACCCCGGTCAGGCCGTCGCGGCGAGCCAGCCTCATGAAACGCAGCTGCGAACGCTTGATCCGGTAGGTCAGCAGGGCAATGAAGGCCAGCACCGTCAGCAACAGGATGATGTAAAGCCGGCTGGTTTCGGCCGCCTTCCGGTCCAGCGACTGCTGCAGCGTGAGAATCTGGTTCTGCTTGCTCAGCGCATCGACCTGCTGCTTCTTCGCCAGCACCTGTTGATTGACGATCTGGTAGGCCAGCGCCTTGGCGCTGACTTCGTTCAGATAGCCCTTGTCGGCGGCCATGTATTTTTCGTGGTAGGCGAGGGCACTGGCCAGATCACCCTGTTTCTTTTCGATCCGATAGAGCAGTCCATAGGCGGTCGCAAGCGATTCGGTGTATTCGTTCTTGACCATGCTATTGACTGTATCTAACGCAAACTGCTTTGATAATAAGATGTCTCCAGCTTTCCAATACGCCAGCGCCAACGAAGCATTAAACTCTGAAATTAGAGGCGGATAACGGCTGCGCTGGACTGCTGCATAATTTTCCTGCAACAACTTGATGGCATCGGTTGACTGACCATGTTGAATGTCTAAATTCGCCACAAAGTAACGAATCCCATTGGCCCAAAGGGCCTCACCCGATCTTATACAAGTATCAATACCATCCTGAAACTGCTGATCGATTGTGTGTATCCTTCCACGTCGGTAAAGCGCATTAAGCTTCAAATACGCACCTTTGCATGCACCTTCGCTGGTCGGAATTTCCTTGAGTAATTGATCCGTATAAATTGAAGCTAGATCGTATTGCCCAGCCTCGATGTACAGCTGTGAAGCAACAATCAGGCCCTGCAGTCGCGCTGTATTGTCAGTGACCTGTGGTAATTGTTTAAGCAACAGACTCAATCGAGCAAACGCTTCCTGATAGTGGGACACGATTCCCAACATGTTGACTGCGGTGATGCCTGCGCGAAACCGTAGGTTGGCACCAGTGGAGTGTTCACTAATCGAGTTCAATAACGGGATCGCGGCTTTATAATCGCCGCGATAGGCAATCTGCCACGCCTGAAGGTAACGCAAATACAACTGTTGTTCCGAGGACAGCTTCATCGCACCACTGCCGAGCCGCTGCACGAGTGCGACCGACTCGGCGTAGTTTGTCGTCTTAAGGCTGTCTGCCTGCTTCAACAGTTGTTCGGGACCTTCGCGCACAGGAACGACAGCAGCAGCCATGCTTGTGATCAATGCCACAAGCAGAGGCACCCCCACAAAGCACATCCGGCGCAACTTGCCTTGAGGAGACATCGACTAGCTTAATGACGCCGAATTTGGAATACAGATTTCAGGCTAATCTCCTCGCCCTCTTGCGATGGGCTCTCCTCGGTATCGTCATCCTCATCCTCCTTGGCGGGCGCCAACATACAGCAGAGATTGCCCCGCCCCAGCAACTCCTCAATCCGCCGTTGATTCTTGGCGACAATCGCCGCCCGCAACTCCGGATCGATCTGCGCACCCGCCAGCGCAAGTTCCACTTCGTCCTGCGAGGCATGGCGCAAGCGCGCGTCCTGCCCCATCCGTTCAAGCAAATCGATGACGTTCGACATGGTGTTCCCCCTGATCATTGGTTGTTTTGGCGACGTACCGCGACGGTCGATGCACCGACCATCGCTTTTCTGACAACAGCTCCTGCTCTCTTGCATCCACAGCACAAGGCGTAAACCCCAGACTGACCACCAGTTGTTCGGCGGCCCGGTTTTCCGCAGAGAATTTCACCTCGATCTCGTCGACGGGCGATGCCGCAAAGATATGTTCCACCAGCGCAGCAATCGCCTCGCGTGCCAACCCCTGCGCGCGAGCCTCCCGCCTCAACAGCAAGCCTACTTCAAGTCGAAGCGCGGCAACATCATAATGTGACGTACCGCAAATTCCCAAAGCTTGCCCGGTCGCCTTGTCGAGCATCGCCAGGAAGCGCCGTTCAAGGGACGGCTTGCGCTGTCGCGCGACGATTTTCCGGAAACGGCTCGCCGCCTGCTCGGCGGACAGCGGCTTGCCGATGAAGCGCATGGTTTCCGGATCGGTGTAGAGGTCGTGGAACAGGGCTTCGTCGCCCGCCTGCAGCGGCCGCAGGAACAGCCTTGCGGTCTCGAATTCGAACGTCGGCAGCGCGATTCCGTCCATGCGTTTCAGGCGCCGCCGGCCATGGCCAGGTCCAGTTCGGCCAACCGCGCCCGCATCACGGGATCGGCCTGCAGCGGGCGGGCCGGCGGGATCACCACCGTGTCGGCCATGCCGACGTCCGCCTGCGGCAGGTCGCCCAGCGCCAGCCGCTCGATCCGCGCCTGCTGGATCGGCAAGGTGGGCGTGCGGTAGACGATCACCTCGTGGTCGAGCGGATAGTCATTCGCCAGCACGTCGACCAGCACCTGGCGGTAGGCCGGGCCGGTGGAGAAGCGCGCCAGCGACTGGTCCCCGACCAGCCCCACCTGCCACAGCACCAGGTACGCGGTGGGGTCGATACGACGCCGGTAGAACAGCAGCTGGCTGGCCTCGTAGTGCTGGCAGCCGAACTTGCCCGGGTCGATGCCCAGATCGGCGTACAGGCAGTCCTCGGCGGAAATGCCCGGTTCCATGTGCGCGGGATAGCCCTCGCGGCGGGCGATCTCGATGGACTTGTGCGGCGCCCAGGCGAACACCCCGGGATGGCCGTAGAACACCGCGCACACCTTCTTGCCCGCGCGCACCTCGGCGAGGATGGCGTCCACCATCTGCCGGTAGGTCTGCATCCGCGACTTGCCCTCGCGGTAGTACGGCTGCAGGCTGCGCACGTCCCGGTGCATGCGCGTCAGCCACAGCTCCACGATGCCGTCGGAAACCCCGGCGAACACCACGTCCGCCTGCTCGATATGGCTGCGCGCCAGCGGGCCAAGGTGCGAGCCCAGCGTCATGCCCAGGCCCACGCACACCAGGCTGCCGGATACACGGTTCAACGAATCCATCTTTGCCTTCCTGTCCAAACCCCTGCGCCTGCATCATCCGGCAGGCCGAGTTACGCACACGGAGCGTGCCCGATGCAAGTTCGACCAACGCCGCCGGACCTCCGCCCGGTGGCCGGCTATCCCCGCGCCAGCGCCCAGCATCCGAGCGTGCGGTAGCCGCCCTGCCCGACCACGCTGTGCAGCAGCGCGAAATCCGCCACCGGCCACACGATGGGCGCGATCGGCGCCGGCTCCAGCAGCGCGCCCTCGCTGTAGGCCAGCGTGACGTGCGGGATGAAGCGGCGTTCCAGGTGCCCGCCCAGACCGTTCAGCAGCAGCGCTTGGCCCAGCCTATGCCACAACTGTTGCAACCCTGCGGGCGTCGCCGTGCCGCGCAGCACGCACGGCGGCTGGCGACCGTGGAAGCTGGCGACGCCGTCCAGCGTCCAGGCGAAGGGCGCGCCGCGCACGGTGCCGGCCGCCGCCACGGCGGCGTCGACCAGCCCGGACCGCAGCGCCGTGTCGTTGCCGAGGAAATGCACCGTGGCGTGATAGCGCGCCGGATGCACCCGGCGCAGGCCCGGCCGGTTCGCCGCGAGAGCCTCGCCGACATGCGCCAGCCGCTCGCGCGTGGCCGGGTCCGGCACCAGCGCAAAGAACAGCCGATGGGTTGCCGCAGGCTGCGCCCGGGCACCCGCTGGCACCGAGCTCATTGCGCCGTGCGTGAGGACGCCGGTGCCGCAGGCAGGACCGCGCCGACCAGTCGCGCGCGGATGGCGCGCAACTTCGCCTTGAGCACGGCCTCGTTGGCCGGCCCGGCGCGCAGCAGCATCTTCTGTCCGGCCGACAGCGATTCCAGCGCGGGATCGGCGTACGCGTAGAACGGCGGCTTCGACTGCGCCAGCGCCGCCGGCCGGGCCAGGTCCGGCGCGGCCAGCAGGTTGTCGATCACCGCGATCAGGCGGTCGTTGAAGTAGCCCCTGGGATAACCCAGCTGCACATACGCCTGCTGGAACAGCGGGTAGTAGCGCACGTACCAGCCGACCAGCGCCGCGGGATCGACGCTGGCCACCACGCGCATGTACGGCGCGTAGCGCGCGGCGTTCGCGTCGCTCATCACCGTCTTGCCGTCGACGCTGGCGGTGAGGAAGCCGCCCCCGGGCGGGTGCAGCGGAAGGATGCGCGGGGCCACCACCCGGCGCGGCAGGGCATCGATGGTGGCCACCGCGTCCGGGATGATCTGCGCGGACACCAGCAGCGACCGCAGCCCGCTGCCGCCGGCGAGCGCGGTGAGCGTATCGAGCACGCTGGCATCGCTGTTCTCGAGCGACGGCAGCGGCGCCGTCGACGCCGGCGCGGGGCCGGACGCCTTGGCGATCGGATGCCGGATGGCCGGTGCCGGCGCCACGGCGGCCGTGGAAGCCGCTGCCGGCGCCGCGGCCGACGCCGGCGCGCTTTCGTGCACGGCCTTGCGCGCCATGTACACGCCGGCCGCGACCACCGCCACGAGCACGACCGCCGCCGCCGCCCAGCTGCCCACCGATGATTGCCTTTTCATTGCCGACCTCCTCGCCTGCGTTCGGTATGCGTTCTGACTTGCGCGGGGGTGATTCGTTCACTCGCCCACGCCGCCGGCGAACGCGAACGGATGCCGCTGCCGCACATGCCGCACATGCCGCACAACCTGACGCGACCGCGCCGATCCGTCAAGGCTCGG
Organism: Pseudomonadota bacterium; assembly: GCA_028873095.1. GTDB lineage: Bacteria > Pseudomonadota > Gammaproteobacteria > Xanthomonadales > Rhodanobacteraceae > Rhodanobacter. The sequence continues at coordinate 9,451 of JAGWMU010000107.1, forward strand.
GCCCACCCCGTACCCCCCGGCCCATGCCTGCCGTAGGAGCGCACCCTGTGCGCGAAAAGCTTTTGCCTTCCGCGAAGGCGATCGCCCACAGGGTGGGCTCCTACCGGGCACGGAGCGCGCCTTGTGCGCGAATGCCTTTGCCTTCCGTGGGAGACGATCGCCCACAGGGTGGGCTCCTACCGGGCACGGAGCGTGCCTTGTGCGCGAAAAGCTTTTGCCTTCCGCGGAAGACGATCGCCCACAGGGTGGGCTCCTACCGGGCACGGAGCGCGCCTTGTGCGCGAATGCCTTTGCCTTCCGTGGAAGACGATCGCCCACAGGGTGGGCTCCTACCGGGCACGGAGCGTGCCTTGTGCGCGAATGCTTTTGCCTTCCGCGGGAGACGATCGCCCACAGGGTGGGCTCCTACCGGGCACGGAGCGTGCCTTGTGCGCGAATGCTTTTCTCGGATGTTCATCGCCACGAGCACAAAGGCTTTTCGCGCACAGGGTGCGCGCCTACTTCGGATGTTCATCGGCGGGGGTGCAAGAGCTTTTCGCGCACAGGGTGCGCTCCTACGGGGTTCGGGTGGTGCGGGCCGGTCAGTGCGGCAGCGCCGGGTGAAACGGCCAGAACTGCGGGATCAGCCACATCGACAGCGTGCAGAACAGCACGATCAGCGGTATGCCGACCTTCATGAAGTCGGTGAAGCGGTAGCCGCCCGCGTAATACACCATGGTGTTGGTCGGGTAACCCACCGGCGTGGCGAACGAGGTGGCCGCGGCGAACGCCACCGCCACCACGAACGGGCGCGGGTCGACGTGCAGCGCATGGGCCACCGAGGCGGCGATGCCCACCATCAGCACCACCGACGGGTTGTGCCCCATCAGCTCGGTCAGC
>JAGWMU010000002.1 GCA_028873095.1 Pseudomonadota bacterium
AAAGCGAGCAAACCCATTTGCTGCTTCGTCAAAAAGAGCGAGTGACCGCGACCTATATGGCGGATCTTGGTCCCAGCGGCTGATACGTTGCCGTTGCGCATCTTGGGCCGCGCGGACACGTGCTGCTGAATCTTTGGCCGCTTTGGTCCAGCAGGCACGCTCCGAGGCGTGGCTGGGGGCATTCCCGCACGTCGGTGCTGCGACCGCCGGTGCTGACCAAGCGAAGACAATAAAGAAGGCGAGGATGCGTGTGCGCATGGCTAACACCTGAGTTGAGCCGCGCCGCGAAGTGGCGCCGGCTTGGACGAATTGTTAGGTGCCGGCTACAACTCCTGCCAGGACGCCGACACCCGATTGGCTGACAGCGACACCGTGAAGCCCAACGGAAACGCCTCGCTCGCATCTGGACCGAAGTCTAGCTCTTCAGGTTCGAGAGCCGACTCCGCGGGTTGTGGCTTCCTTGCGAGGGCGGCCGCGATCGCCCGGGAATCGGAGGCCGACCAGTAGCGCGCCACGGCCCTGATGAGGTCGTTGGCTGTGAGCTTTGGGCCACGGCCTGCCGACCGCGACACGGATACTTCGGCTCCGAGATCGACACAGCCACCAAAGCCGATGGACACCGACGTCCCCCCGCCCTGAGTAGCGGGACTGTTTGGAGTCCGGGATTACTTTAACTGCTTCGCATAGGCGGCTGGTGTCAGCCCGCCCAACGCCTTCTTCGGTCGCTCCTCGTTGTATTCCCGACGCCAGCGTTCAATTTCGGTGCGGGCGTGCAGCAGGCTGGGAAACCAGTGTTCGTTGAGGCATTCGTCGCGCAGTCGGCCATTGAACGATTCGATGTAGGCGTTCTGGTTCGGTTTGCCCGGTTCGATCAGGCGCAGCTGCACACCGTGCTCGTGCGCCCAGGCGACCATCGCCTTGCCGCAGAACTCCTTGCCGTTGTCGGTGCGGATCGTCGTGGGCAGGCCGCGAATGAGTCCCAGGCGATCCAGCACACGCGTCACGCCGAGGCCGGAGATGGCTCGTTCGACCTCGATGCCGACCGATTCATGGGTGGCGTCGTCGACGATGGTCAGGCACTTGAGGACGCGGGCGTCGGCGGTGCGATCGAACACGAAGTCCATCGACCACACCTCGTTGGGCGCCGATGGACGACACAGCGGCTGCCGCTCGCTCACCGGCACCTTCTTCCGCTTGCGCCGGCGCACCTGCAGCCGCTCCTCCCGATACAACCGCTCCACACGCTTGTAGTTCACCGGCTCGCCGCCCTCCTGCCGAAGCTTCAGGTGGATCATCCCCACGCCGTAGCGCTTGTGCCGCTGCGCCAGCTCCACGATCCGCCGTCGCAGCGCCACGTTGCGGTCTGGCTGCGCCTGATACCGGTACGCGCTGGCGCTCATGCCAGCCACGCGCAACGCGCACCGCTCGCTCAACCCCTTGTCGATCATCTGGCGCACCAACGCTCGCCGGGCCGGTGCGCCTACGGTTTTTTTCGCAGAACGTCCTTGATCACCTCGTTCTCAAGCATCTGCTCAGCCAGCAGCTTCTTCAGCCGCGTGTTCTCCGTCTCCAGCTCCTTCAGGCGTTTGGCGTCCGGCACGCTCATGCCGCCGAACTTGCTGCGCCACAGGTAGTAGGAGGCCTCGCTGAAGCCGTGCTTGCGGCACAGCTCCTTGATCGGCAGGCCGGCATCCGCCTCACGCAGGAAGCCGATGATCTGTTCTTCGGAAAAGCGCTTCTTCACGTCCAATCTCCTTCGGTTGGGGGATTGGACTCCAAACGGTCGTGCTACTCAAAACCGGGGGGACGTCGGCACCAGCCTGAGTTTGCTCGGCGCATGCGGATGGGCGGGGCACAGCAGAAGCTTGATCTCGCCGGCCTCGATCGGATAGGCATACAGATAGCCCTGCCCTTCGATGCAACCCTCGCGCAGCAGGAACTCATGCTGCCCCTCAGTTTCGATGCCTTCGGCGATCGTGCTCAAACCAAGGCTCTTCGCCATCGCCAGCATCGCCTTGGCAATCGCCACATCGTTGGCACTGGCCGGCAACCCCGTCACGAAGGAACGGTCGATCTTCAGGTAGGACACGGCCGGCAGCTTGAGATAGGCCATGGAGGAATAGCCCGTGCCGAAGTCGTCGATCGCCACCTCGATGCCCAGCGCATGCAGCGCGCGCATGGTGCGTTCGGTCTCGTCGCCGAGCTTCAGCATGGCGCCCTCGGTGATTTCCAGCATCAACCGGCTCGCGGACAGCTGCGTCGAATGCAGCACCCGCTCCAGCCCCTCGACGAAGGCCGGATGACCGAACCAGCGGGCGGAGACATTGACCGCCACGCGAATCGGCGGCACGCCCGCGCTGTCCCATGCCTCGATCTGCGCGCACGCCGTTTTCAGCACCCACTCGTCGATGCGGCGAATCAGGCCGAGGCTTTCGGCCACCGGGATGAACTCCGCCGGCATCACCTCGCCGCGTCCCGGGTGTCGCCAGCGCAACAGCGCCTCGACCGCCACGATGCGGCCGGTGCGCAGATCGACGCTGGGTTGATAGACCAGGCGCAGCTGGTCGCTGGCCAGTGCATGGCGCAACTCGGTTGCCAGCAGCAGACGCCGGCTGGTGTTGGCATGCATCAGCGGCGTGTAGAAACGGAAGGTGTTGCGCTCTTCGGTTTTCGCCACGTACATGGCGGCATCGGCATTGGCGATCAGGGTGACCGCCGTGTCGCCGTCCAGCGGGTAGCCGGCGATGCCGATGCTGGCACTCATCACGATTTCGTACTCGTCCACCGAGAAAGGTTCGGACAGGGCGGCAAGCAGGCGTCTGGCGACGGTGATGGCATCCTCGCGCAAGTTCATGCGGCCGATCAATACGGTGAATTCGTCGCCGCCGATGCGTCCGGCCACATCGGTGCCGGACAACTGCCGCTGGATGCGCTCGCCCACCCTTACCAGCACGCGGTCGCCGATCGCATGGCTGTAGCTGTCGTTGACGAGCTTGAATGCGTCCAGATCGATGAACAGCACCGCGGCAGCCTGACGATCACGACCCACGCCGGCGATCGCCTCGTCGCACTGCCGCTCGAACTCCGCCCGGTTGACCAGGCCGGTCAGCGGATCGTGCCGTGCCAGGTACTCCAGCCGACGCTGATTGACCTTGCTGGCGAAAATGTTGGTGAACACCGCGACGTAGTAGAGCACCTGATTTTCCGCGTCGCGGATGGCGCTGATGCTCAGGTGCTCCGGATAGCTGGTGCCGTCGCGACGCATACTGAGCACTTCACCGAGCCAGTTGCGGCCGGCGGCGATGTCATCCCAGATGGCTTGCGGCATCGGCGAGCCGTCCGACAGGCTGCGGGTATCGTCGATGCGCCTGTCACGCAGATCCTGTGCGCTGAACCCCGTGATCTCGGCATGCGCGGCATTGGTCGAAACCACCATCCGGTCGGCGTCGGCGATGATCACGCCTTCAGCAATGCTGGACAGCGCCTCGGCGGCAATCCGGCGCTCCTGCTCCATCTCCACCCGTTCGGTGATGTCGCGGATGATCGCCTGGCGCACCGGCCTGTCGGCCCAGGTGGCCAGGCTGCTGTGCGTCTCCACCGGCCGGGTGCCGCCTGCGGCGTCGAGCAGGGTGTTGCTGTCCGGGCGATCGGTCAGGTGCGAAACGCTGCGCATGAACAGTCGGTCGAACCGGTCGCCGACCAGATCCCCCGCACTGCGCCCGGTCCACGCCGATGCCATGCGGTTGGCGTCGAGTATCCGCCCACTCGCGTCATCGACCATCACGATCGCATCGGCCGCGCTGTCGAACAGCAGGCGGTAGCGCTCTTCGGTGCCGCGAACGCTTGCAAAGATCCGCCGTGCCATGCGCAACCAGAGCAGGACGGCAATGCCGGCGGCTAAAAGTACCGCGTAGAACAGCATATGGCCGAGCCATACGGCACCAAGGGCTATTTCCAGCGAAAAAAGATCGGCCTGTGGCTGTATTGCACGATTGAGTTTGTCAATGCGCGCTCGCTGCGCGCCGATCTGGTCGCGCGTCACCGAACCGTCCACGTACGAATGCTGCAACTCCGTGGCTATGGCATGCAACTGATCGATCGACTGGTCGGTGGAGCGCCACGCTTGCATTGCCTTGTGCATGTGCGGCGACAGGTGAAAATACCGCAGCAGGAAGATCATGCCCGCTTTGGCCGTGGGCATGACGTTTCCGCGAACAAAGGCTTGATTCACTTCGGCCTTGTCAAAGTGGCCACTTACAATGGCATCCCTGGCCATGCGATCGGACTCCAGCAGAGAGTAATCGCGGGTGAAACTGGCGAATGATGCCGGATCGCCAGCAATCGCGTAATTATCGAGATCGATTACTGCCTGCTTCTGCGCCTTTGACCAGATGCTCTCGCTGTTGAGAAAGCCCGCGAGCGTAACCTGAACCTGCAGAGCCCCCCAGGTAAGCAGGAGAACCAGACCGATGATTGCAACCAGCGCGTAAGCGAGCGGCATCAATCGATACTGCAGGGAGCTTTGCAAAGTGGTGTGTGTGCTACGCATCGCTCCATTTGACTCGATACATTTGAACGGTCACGGCCCTGTCATTTGCCTGGCACTTCCACGCACTCTGCCGGACTAGAACCGGTCAGTCACGCAGCAACTTCACGCATCTCCGTCTGTTCCTGGCACGACTGCATGCACCGATCACCCAGCAGGCACATGCTCACATAGCTTCTCTTCACGCATTCCGCCAGGTGGGTGACTTCCTGCGATGCCGGCTGGGTGCCCAATAGAGTACAGATAATTTCCAGCGCTTCCCACGGGTGGGTGTCATCGTAGTCGGCATGGAGATGGAGCCAGCGCAGACTTGGAACCCTTACGGATTTCTCGAAGCTTTCCCTGTACTTTGTACTCTCATAGACGAACTGCGACCACTCGCCCGTGACACCTTCGATTGCATAGTTGGTGGCAACCATACCTGCGGCCAAGGTGCCACGTGTGCTCACCTCTTCGCACCACGCGGCAAGGCCGCCCGTGCCATGCGGGGCGGCACCATGCAGAACCGTTTCGCGCGAGATGCCGGCGCCTTCCGCCCAGTTGATCCAGTATTCGGCGTGATTCTGTTCGACGCGGATATTTCGCACGAGCCAACGGCGCGCCATGTCGTCACCGGCACTGCGGCCATACTGCGTCTTGAGCAAATTGAGTGCCATATACCCGGGAAAGCGCTCGATGAAAGGCCAGATTCCCACCATGAAATTCGTTGTGGCGATTTTGCCAAGCGTACATTCGCGCATCATTGCCCACAATTCATGACCCAGCACGACCTGCTTGGCTGCCTCGCAATCAGCCACCATGTCCTGCGCCCATTGCGGGTAGCTGGTCAGTTCTTTCAACGGACCGGTGCGTTCGAAACCTGCGTTCATGGCAATTCTCCAGTGGTTGGTGTCAAAACTTCGCCGGCCGCAAAGCGCCGCGACGAACCCGTCGTCAAAATAACGACGGGACACCATAATTGCTCATCCATGGAAGCCGATGCGAACCGATGCGCTCCAAGGGATGCGCCATCCGCAAGATATTTCGCCAAGCGGCCTGCATGCGCCAGGCACCGGCCGCGTCGGGCAAGGCCGACTGCCGGCGGGATGGCTCCGCTGCGGACAGCGCCATTCCCGAAGTCGGTTTTTTGACGCCTGGCCCGCCATCCAACGCTGCCGCAAGGCGCGACGCGATGGGGCCCCCCCTCCGGCGAAATCGCGCCGCGCGCTCCATCGGATGCCGGCGCCACACGTAACCGGGGCCGCCTCTTCGGCGAAGAACAGGCGTAGGCAAGCCATGCCGGACGCAGACACGCAGGCGGTCGCGGGGCAGTACCCGGCCATTCCCATTCGCCGGCAATCGCATCCGGCCCTGCCGCACGAACGTAACTTGGCACGAAACCATTAGCTTTCCCATGAACCGCCAGCGAGGCATGCCATGATCCGTCGAACCGCCATCCTTCCCGCTTCCATTGCCGCTTTGCTGATGCTGGCGGTGAGCGCCTGCCAGCCGGCATCTGCGGCCGGCGGTGCGGTAAGGCTGCCGGCACCGGGCGTGGACGCGCCGCGCGTCGCCGCGCAGACCGTGCAGACGGCCGTGCTGGCGGGCGGCTGCTTCTGGGGCGTCGAATCCGTGTTCGAACACGTGAAGGGCGTGCGCCGGGTGGTGGCCGGCTACGCCGGCGGCAGCGCCCGTACCGCGCATTACGACCAGGTCAGCGAGGGCGACACCGGCCATGCCGAATCGGTCAGGGTGCGGTTCGATCCTGCGCAGATCAGCTACGGCCAGTTGCTGCAGGTTTTCTTTTCGGTGGCGCTCGATCCGACCCAACTCGACCGGCAAGGACCGGACAGCGGCACGCAATACCGTTCGGCGATCTTCTACGCCAACGACGAACAGAAGAAGGTCGCCGCCGCCTACATCGCGCAACTGACGGCGGCCAGATCCTTCGCGGCGCCGATCGTGACCCAAGTGGTGCCGCTGCAGGCGTTCTATCCGGCCGAGGCCTACCACCAGCACTATGCCCGGCGGCACCCGGACGATCCCTACATCGTCTACAACGACGCGCCCAAGGTGGCGCACCTCAAGCAGCTGTTTCCCGAGCTGTATCGGCCGGAGCGGCAAGTGGTGGAAGTCCGGCTGCATTGAGACACCCCTGGCTCCTGGCAGCCTGCCGGACTTGCACGAGGCGGCACGGTCCCCATCTCGGGACCACCGCGCCGGTTGCGCGCCTGCCCGGACAATCGCCCCGTCGTGCCGCCCCACTCATCGCCAACACCGACCGAGCCCACCGATCTCACGCGCAGTTTTCTCGGCGTGTTCCGTTTCAGCGGACGCGCGCTGGAACTGGTGTGGAGCACCAGCCGCCCTTTGACCGTGGCGCTGGCCCTGCTGACGATCGGCGCCGGCCTGCTGCCGGCCGGTGTCGCCTGGGCCGGCGCGCAGATTGTCGATGCCGTGGTGGGCGCGAGCCGATTGTGGGCGGCGCATGGACAGGCGACGCTGCGACCGGTGTTCGCATGGGTGGCGCTGGAAGGCGCGCTGGTGGCGACGCTGGCCGGTGCGCAGCGCGGCCTGTCGCTGTGCCAGTCGCTGCTGCGCGCGCAGCTGGGACAGCGGGTCAACGTGATGATCCTGGACAAGGCGCTGACCCTGGAGCTGGCGCACTTCGAGGATTCGGAGTTCTACGACAAGCTCACCCGCGCCCGGCGCGAGGCGTCGAGCCGGCCGCTGTCGCTGGTCACGCGCACCTTCGGCCTGGGCCAGAACGCGATCTCGCTGGTCAGCTACGGCAGCTTGCTGTTCCGCTTCTCGCCGTGGGCGGTGCTGGTGCTGCTGCTGGCCGGGCTGCCCTCGTTCCTCGCCGAAACCAAATTTTCCGGCGATGCGTTCCGGCTGTTCCGCTGGCGCTCGCCGGAAACGCGCATGCAGCTCTACCTGGAAACCGTGCTGGCGCGCGAGGACCACGCCAAGGAAGTGAAGCTGTACGGGCTGGGGCCGCTGCTGCTGCAGCGCTACCGCGACATTTTCCATCTGCTGTACGGCGCCGACCGCAACCTCACCGTCCGCCGCGACAGCTGGGGCTTCGGGCTCGGCCTGCTCGGCACGCTGACCCTGTATGGCGCCTACGCGTGGATCGCCATGACCACGGTGGCCGGCCGCATCACGCTGGGCCGGATGACGATGTACCTGATGCTGTTCCGGCAGGGCCAGTCGGCGGTGTCGGCGATGCTCTCGGCGATCGGCGGCATGTACGAGGACAACCTCTACCTGTCGACCCTGTACGAGTATCTGGAAACACCGGTGCCGGACGCGCCCGGGGTGGCCCGGCGCGGCGCGCGGCCCGACGACGGCATCCGCTTCGAGCAGGTCGGCTTCACGTATCCTGGCGCGAGCGAGCCGGCGCTGCAGGACATCGACCTGCACATCCGCCCCGGCGAATCGCTGGCGCTGGTCGGCCAGAACGGTTCGGGCAAGACCACCCTGATCAAGCTGCTGACGCGCCTGTATTCGCCCGACCGCGGCCGCATCCTGCTCGACGGCACCGACCTGCGCGACTGGGACGAAAGCACCTTGCGCCAGCGCATCGGGGTGATCTTCCAGGACTTCGCGCGCTACCAGATGCGCGTCGGCGAAAACGTGGGCGCCGGCGACGTCACCCACTTCGAGGACGCCGCGCGCTGGCGCGAGGCCAGCGACAAGGGCATGGCCAGCGAGTTCATCGACAGCCTGCCGGCCGGCTTCGATACCCAGCTCGGCAAGTGGTTCCGCGAGGGGCGCGAGCTGTCCGGCGGACAGTGGCAGAAGATCGCGCTGGCGCGCGCCTTCATGCGCTCGCGCGCGGACATCCTGGTGCTGGACGAACCCACCGCCGCGATGGACGCGCAGGCCGAGGCGACCATCTACCAGCACTTCCGCGAACTGGCCGGCAACCGCATCGCGATCCTGATTTCGCACCGCTTCTCCACCGTGCGCATGGCCGACCAGATCATCGTGATCCAGGACGGCCGCATCATCGAACACGGCAGCCACGAACAGCTGATGGCGCGGGACGGCCACTACGCGCACCTGTTCACGCTGCAGGCGCAGGGCTACCGGTAAGGCGTGCCGGCAACCTTCGGGTCGCCCAGTCCGATCGGTTGGCTTGACCCTGCCCGCCGCTCACCCCATGCTTGGTCGTCTTTGTCCAGCCCAAACACACGCATGAGCAGTCGCTACAACGCCGCCGACATCGAAGTCCTGTCCGGCCTGGATCCGGTCAAGCGCCGCCCCGGCATGTATACCGACACCACCCGCCCGAACCACCTGGTGCAGGAGGTGGTGGACAACTCGGTGGACGAGGCGCTGGCCGGCCACGCCAGGTCGATCGAGGTGGTGGTGTTCGCCGACGGCTCGGTCGAGGTCAGCGACGACGGCCGCGGCATGCCGGTGGACATCCATCCCGAGGAAGGCGTCTCCGGCGTCGAGCTGATCATGACCCGGCTGCACGCGGGCGGCAAATTCAGCGGCAAGAACTACAACTTCTCCGGCGGCCTGCACGGCGTCGGCGTGTCGGTGGTCAACGCGCTGTCCGACCGGGTCGAGGTGACGATCCGCCGCGACGGCTCCGAATACCGCATGGCGTTCGCCCACGGCGACATGGTCAGTCCGCTGCAGGTCACCGGCAGCGTGGCGAAAAAGCGCAGCGGCACCACCCTGCGCTTCTGGCCGGAGGCGAAGTATTTCGACTCGCCGAAGATCTCGCTGGGCAAGCTCAAGCATCTGCTGCGCGCCAAGGCGGTGCTGTGCGCCGGCCTCAACGTGAAGCTGACCGACGAAGCCAGCGGCGAAGTGGTCGAATGGCATTACGAGGACGGCCTGCGCGACTACCTGCGCGGCGAACTCGACGGCGGCGAAGTGCTGCCGGGCGAATTGTTCGTGCACCACATGGCGCGCGACGTCGAGGGCCTGGAGGTGGCGCTGGCCTGGCTGCCCGAGGGCGACCTGGTGCAGGAGAGCTACGTCAACCTGATCCCGACCGCGCAGGGCGGCACCCACGTCAACGGCCTGCGCACCGGCCTGACCACCGCGGTCCGCGAATTCTGCGACATCCGCAACCTGCTGCCGCGCGGGGTGAAGCTGGCGCCGGAGGACGTGTGGGAGCGGCTCGCCTTCGTGCTGTCGGTGCGGCTGCAGGACCCGCAGTTCGCCGGCCAGACCAAGGAGCGGCTGTCCTCGCGGCAGACCGCCGGCATGGTCGAAAACGTCATCCACGACGCCTTCAGCCTGTGGCTCAACCAGCATGTGGAGCTGGGCGAACGGATCGCGCAGCTGGCGATCGAACGCGCCAGCGCGCGGCTGAAGGCGGCCAAGCAGGTGGTGCGCAAGAAGATCACCCAGGGCCCCGCGCTGCCCGGCAAGCTGGCCGACTGCACCGCCACCGACCTCAGCCGCACCGAACTGTTCCTGGTCGAGGGCGACTCCGCCGGCGGCAGCGCCAAGCAGGCGCGCGACAAGGAGTTCCAGGCGATCCTGCCGCTGCGCGGCAAGATCCTCAACACCTGGGAAGTGGAATCCACCTCGGTGCTGGCGTCGGAGGAAGTGCACAACCTGGCCATCGCGATCGGCTGCGATCCCGGCAAGGACGACCTGTCCGGGCTGCGCTACGGCAAGGTGATCATCCTGGCCGACGCCGACTCGGACGGCCTGCACATCGCCACCCTGCTGTCGGCGCTGTTCCTGCGGCATTTCCCCCGGCTGGTCGGCGAAGGCCACGTGTTCGTGGCGATGCCGCCGCTGTTCCGCGTCGACGTCGGCAAGCAGGTGTTCTACTGCCTCGACGAGAGCGAGAAGCAGGCGATGCTGCAGCGGATCGAGCGCGAGAAGATGAAGGGCGCGGTGAGCACCACCCGCTTCAAGGGCCTGGGCGAGATGAACCCGCCGCAGCTGCGCGAATCCACCATCCACCCCGACACGCGGCGGCTGGTGCAGCTGACCGTCGGCGACGACGACGGCACCGGCAAGCTGATGGACATGCTGCTGGCGAAGAAACGCGCCGGCGACCGCAAGGCCTGGCTGGAGGAAAAGGGCGACCTGGCGACGCTGGAAGTGTGACCGTTTTGCTCCCCCTCCCCCTCGGGGAGAGGGCTGGGGTGAGGGGACGCTCTTGCGATAAGGTTGCACCAAGGCACCGCTTATCTCGATCCTCTCCCTGGAGGGAAAGGAAAAAATCCGCCGGAGACACTGCGCATGGCCCTGCTCCCACCCATCAATCTCAATCGCTGGATCGACGAGCACCGTCACCTGCTGCAACCGCCGGTCGGCAACAAGTGCATCGTCGACGGCGACTTCATCATCATGATCGTCGGCGGCCCGAATGCGCGCACCGACTACCACCTCGAAGAAGGTCCGGAATTCTTCCATCAGCTCGAAGGCGAGATGGTGCTGAAGGTGCAGGACGAGGGCCGCGCCCGCGACATCCCGATCCGCGCCGGCGAGCTCTTCTATCTGCCGCCGCGGGTGCCGCATTCACCGCAACGCCTGCCCGGTTCGGTCGGGCTGGTGATCGAGCGCCGCCGCCTGCCGCACGAAAAGGACGGCCTGCTGTGGTTCTGCGAACGCTGCAACCACAAGCTGTACGAGGAATATTTCACGCTCGGCAGCATCGAACACGATTTCCCGCCGATCTTCGAGCGCTTCTACCGCTCGCGCGAATTGCGTACCTGCGGCCAATGCGGCCACCTGAATCCCGCGCCCCCGAAATACGCGTAGGAGCGCACCCTGTGCGCGAAAAACCCTCTCATCCGCGCAGGAGCACACCCTGTGCGCGAAAAACCCTCTCATCCGCGCAGGAGCGCACCCTGTGCGCGAAAAGCTCTTTGCACAAACACCGCAAGAGCATTCGCGCACAGGGTGCGCTCCTACGGCAGGCGGCCTGCCGCCAAGCGCCATCCCCGGCAATCCGCCGCCGCATGACGCATGACGCCGGGCGATCCGGATTGACCCGGATCGCCCGGCGTCGAGCCGGTTCTACGCCGCCGCGTGGCGCGCGAACTGCGCCTCTTCCGTCGAACCGGTCAGCGCGGTGGTCGAGGACTGACCCTGCTGGATCGCCTGGGTCACCGCATCGAAATAGCCGGTGCCGACTTCGCGCTGGTGCTTCACCGCGGTGAAGCCGCGATCGGCGGCGGCGAACTCCTTCTCCTGCAGTTCCACGAACGCGCTCATCTGGCGGCGCGCATAGCCGTGCGCCAGGTCGAACATGCCGTAGTTCAGGCTGTGGAAGCCGGCCAGGGTGATGAACTGGAACTTGTAGCCCATCGCGCCGAGCTCCCTCTGGAACCTGGCGATGGTGGCGTCGTCCAGGTTCTTCTTCCAGTTGAAGCTGGGCGAGCAGTTGTAGGCCAGCATCTTGCCCGGGAACTTCGCATGGATCGCTTCGGCGAAGCGGCGCGCATCCTCCAGGTTCGGCTTGCTGGTCTCGCACCAGATCAGGTCGGCGTAGGGCGCGTAGGCCAGGCCGCGGCTGATCGCCTGGTCCAGGCCGGGCCGCACGCGGAAGAAGCCCTCGACGGTGCGCTCGCCGGTGATGAACGGCCTGTCGTTGGGGTCGATGTCCGAGGTCAGCAGGTCGGCGGCGTCGGCGTCGGTGCGCGCCACCAGCAGGGTCGACACGCCGCAGACGTCGGCGGCCAGCCGCGCGGCGTTGAGCTTGTCGACCGCCTCGCGGGTCGGCACCAGCACCTTGCCGCCCATGTGGCCGCATTTCTTCACCGAGGCCAGCTGGTCCTCGAAATGCACGCCGGCGGCGCCGGCCTCGATCATCGCCTTCATCAGCTCGAACGCATTGAGCACGCCGCCGAAGCCGGCCTCGGCATCGGCCACGATCGGCACCAGCCAGTCGGTGTCGTCCTTGCCCTCCGCGTGGTGCAGCTGATCCGCGCGCAGCAAGGTGTTGTTGATCTTCTTGACCACCAGCGGCACCGAGTTGGCCGGGTACAGCGACTGGTCCGGATACATCTCGCCGGCGACGTTGGCGTCGGCCGCGACCTGCCAGCCGGACAGGTAGATCGCCTGCAGGCCGGCCTTGACCTGCTGCATCGCCTGGTTGCCGGTCAGCGCGCCCAGCGCATTGACGAAGTCTTCCTTGTGCAGCGATTTCCACAGCCGCTCGGCGCCGCGGCGCGCCAGCGAATGCTCGATCGCCACGGTGCCGCGCAGGCGCACCACGTCATCGGCGGCGTAAGTGCGCCGGATGCCGGCCCAACGGGGGTTGTTGTTCCAGTCCAGGGTGATCTGTTCGGCGGTGGGCAGGGTGTGCTTCATACGTGGCTCCGTGGATGGCGATATGGTCGTGGACGGGTTTCAGGCGAGGCGGTCGTAGGCAGGCAGGGTCAGGAAATCCGTCAGCTGCTCGGCATGGGTCAGTGCGGAGAACAACGCGGCGGCGTCATCGACCCGCGCCGCCCCGGGAACGTCGCTTGCGCGCAAACGGTGGGCATGCGCGGCGAGTGCCTGGTCGAACAGCGCGAAGTCGATCGGCGCGTGGTCGCTGAACTCGAGCGCGCCGTGATGCAGCCACTGCCACAGCTGGGCACGGGCGATCTCCGCGGTGGCCGCGTCTTCCATCAGGTTGTGGATCGGCACGCAGCCGAGCCCGTCGAGCCAGGCCGCGGTGTAGCGCAGCGCGACCTCCACGTTGTTGTCGAATCCGGCACGGCTGATCGAGCCGCCGCACGGGGCGACCAGCTGGTCGCGCGTCACCCGGACATCCTCGCGCAGCACCTCCAGCTGGTTTGCCGCCGGCATGTGCTGGTCGAAGATTTCCCGCGCCACCGGCACCAGCGCCGGATGCGCGACCCAGGTACCGTCGTGGCCGGCCCGCACCTCGCGCAGCTTGTCGGCGCGCACCTTGGCCATCGCCGCCTCGTTCGCGGCGTCGTCGCCGCGGATCGGAATCTGCGCCGCCATGCCGCCCATCGCGAACGCGCCGCGGCGATGGCAGGTCTGGATCAGCAGTTCCGAATAGGCCTTCAGGAACGGCACCGTCATCGACACCTGGCCACGTTCCGGCAGCAGGCGGTCGCGATGGCCGCGCAGGGTCTTGATGTACGAAAAAATGTAATCCCAGCGGCCGCAGTTGAGGCCGACGGCACGGCGGCGCAGCGCATGCAGGATCTCGTGCATCTGGAACACCGCCGGCAGCGTCTCGATCAACACCGTGGCTTTCATGCAGCCGACCGGCAGGCCGAGCTCGCTTTCCGCCAGCGCCATCACCTCGTCCCACAGCGCTGCCTCTTCCATCGCCTCCAGTTTGGGCAGGTAGAAGAACGGCCCCCGCCCCTGCCGATGCAGGGCACGGGCGTTGTGGAAGACGAACAGGCCGAAGTCGACCAGGGCACCGGCCATCGTCTCGCCGTCGACGCTGACATGCCGCTCGGGCAGGTGCCAGCCGCGCGGGCGCACCACCAGCACCGCGGGGTTGTCGCCCACGCGGTAGTGCCTGCCCTCCGGCGAATGGAATTCGATGTTGCCGTTCACCGCATCGCGCAGGTTGATCTGGCCGTCGAGCTGGTTGGCGAAACTCGGCGCCGAGGAATCCTCGAAGTCGGCCATGAACACCTTGGCGCCGGAATTGAGCGCATTGATGATCATCTTGCGTTCGACCGGCCCGGTGATTTCCACGCGGCGATCCTGCAGCGCGGCCGGTATGGCGGCCACGCGCCAGTCGCCGCCGCGGATGGATGCGGTGTCGGCACGAAAATCCGGCAATGCGCCGGCGTCGAAGCGGGCCTGACGGTCGCGCCTGGCCTGCAGCAGCTGCTGACGAACCGGCTCTGCAAACTGATGCAGCCGGGCCAGAAAGGCCAGTGCGTCCGGGGTCAGGATGCTTTCGTAACCGGCCCGTTGGGCACGGATCTCGACGTTGCCTGTGACGAATCGTTCTTGGGGGACTGCCATGAGCTTGCTCCGGTCTCGTGAGACTCGAAGCTAGGCAGAAAGAATGTATTTGACAATGTAAATGTTTCAATTATTGATATTGACTTTATCAATTTATATTTCAAGATACTGAAACATTGGATGAAAATTCGGGGAAAAAGCATGAATGCGGCGAAAAAAAGTTCGCGTCCGGCGCCGAAAACTCGTGTCGGGAACAAGCCAGTCGAGGAAAAAGCCGGTCGCTACTACTACAAGGGCAACCGCCACAAGCAACTGCGGGCGTTTGTCACGGTGGTGAAACTGGGCAGCCTGACCCGTGCGGCCGAAGCGCTGTATCTGTCGCAACCGACAATCAGCCTGCAGTTGCAGGCGCTGGAGCGCGAACTGGGCCTGAGCCTGCTCGAACGCAGCCGCCGCCGCATCAACCTCACCGATGCCGGCGAGGCACTGTACGAGCTGACCCGCCCGCTGGTGGAGGGCTGGGAAACCCTGGACGGCGATTTTCAGGCCAAGGTGAAAGGCCTGCACGGCGGCCGGCTCACCATCGCCGCCGGCACCTCGACGATCCAGTACCTGCTGCCGGAACTGGTGCGTCGTTTCCGCGAACGCTTTCCCGCGGTGAAACTGCAACTGGCGAATGTCACCGGCAAGGACGGCCTCGCCATGCTGCGCGAGGACCAGGCCGACTTCGCGGTCGGTTCGATGCTCGACGTACCCAATGACATCGCCTGGGCACCGGTGCATCACTACGACCCGATGCTGATCATGCCGCCGGATCATCCGCTGGCAAGCAAGGAAGAGATCGCACTGGAGGATCTGTCGCCCTACGGGCTGATCCTGCCGCCACAACGATTGTCCACTTACCGGCTGGTCGATCTGGTGTTCCAGCAGCGCCAGGTGCCGTATCAGGTCGCCATCGAAGTCGGCGGGTGGGACGTGATCAAGGAATACGTCGCGATGGGACTGGGCATTTCGATCGTCACCGGCATCTGCATCACCGGGGCCGATCGCGGCCGGCTGGCGGTGCGCAACCTGCGCCAGTATTTTCCCCAGCGGGCCTACGGCGTGGTCATGCGCAAGGGCAAGTTTCTCAGCGCCGAGGCGCGCGCGTTCATCGACCTGATCAATCCGGGCCTGCTGACCCATCGCGACTACGACGAGTCGGGCCATTCGCAGCGCTAATGTCGGGCCGCTGGTCGGCCGGTCCGAGCGCACCGTCCCGGAGCATCGGTCGCAGCGGTCGCCCACAGTCAAGCTGGCGAACGCGGCAGTTCGGTTTCGATGGATTGCGGTTCGAATCAGTCCCGGTTCCGCCCGATCCAGTCCCGGTACGTGCGGTAATGGTGGATGGCGAAGCCGGCGAACGAGGGATCGTTGCGCAATGCCTGCTCCACGATGCTCACGGCCTGCTCGAACGCCTTCGGACCCGCCTTGTCGAAGGTGACCTTCTCCGGCTCGTCGGGCGACACCTCGAGGCCGATCACCACCTTCTTGCCGACGCGGTCGGCGTAGGCGATCGCGCTGGCGGCGTGCGAGAGGATGCTGTCGCTGCCTTCGGCCTTGTTCCGGTAGTCCATCAAGGCGACGTAGTCGAACAGGTCGATGACGTGCTCGCTCGCCGGGCGCCTGACGCCCTTCCATTCCACCTCGATGCCGTCCAGCCAGAACGGGATGGCGGGGCCCACGGCCAGGCTGGCGTGGTACTCGCGCTTGATCTTCATCAGCGCGTCGCCCATGTCGAGGAAATCGGCGAGCAGGCGCTCGCGGGTATTGTCGTTCCACTCGTCGAGGATGTGCGGCTCGATGTCAAGGTTGGCGCCGTCGAAGCGCGCCGCGGCCGGCGCGCCCACGTTGTACAGCACCACCCGGCGGAACATGTCCTCGGCCTGCCGGCGATAGGCGGGCAGCACGTAACGTTCCGTGTGCAGGTAGGCCGAACCCAGCAGCGCGTACACCTTCATGTGCCGCCGGTGCAGCCGCTCGATGAAGGCGCGATACAGCTCGGGATGCTCGACGATCAGGTTGTGGCCCTGGTACGCATCGGCGTAGAGGTACACGGTGTCGATGTGCTGCGACTGCAGGTAGGCCACAGCTTCCCGTGCGACGGCCGGATCCTTGACCATGGCGTAGGAGTCGGCCTCCCAGGTCCAGACGGCGCGACTGACCCGGGCCATCGCGCCGATCGGCAGCGCGCACAGCAGCATTGTCAGGCACAGGCGGGCGACGCGGCTCATGGCGCGCCTCCGGTCGTGCTGCCGGCATCCACCGGTATGTGGTACTGCCCTTGCCCGACGGCCTTGCCGGATTGCGGATCGGACGGGAACACCGACAGGTAGCAGCGGCTGCTGCAGGCGCCGGGACGCTGCAAGGTCAGTTGCACCTGCCGGTGTCCGTTCGCGGGCAGCTGCAGGGCGTGGCCGGAGGTTTCCTGCAGCTCGTGGCCGTCCGCGGCGGTCAGCACGGCCAGCGGCACGAAGGCACGGCTTGGTCGCGCGTCGCCGTTGTCGAAGGTGGCCGTCAGCTGCACACCCTGGCCCACCAGCGTCACCTCGGTCGATTCCGTCGACAGGCCGTGCACGACCGGCGCATTGCCGGCCGGCTGCAGCGCCGGCGCGGCGGCCTGGTAAGCCACCAGTTTCGGCGAGGCGCCAGCGGGATCCAGCGCCAGTTTCTGCATGAAGATCGCATTGGCCTGTTCGTAGCGCTGCAGGCGGCGCGTCGCCCAGCCGAGCGCGGCGGCATCGTCGGCCGGGATGAGGTGCATGCCGTCCTGCAGCTCGAACAATCGCCCGTCGTGCAGCCACCAGCGGCCGGCCAGGTAATCCGGCGCGCTGGTCTTGGTCTGCTGCAGGGGCAGCTGGTGGATGTTGCGGAAGCTGTCGTCCAGGTCCAGGCCGGTGCCCAGCCACGGCGTCTGTGCCGGCCGCTTCAGCCCATAGGTATGCGACAGCAGCGCCAGCAGCGACGGCGTGACATCCAGCTGCGAGGACACGGCGCGGAAGTGCCGGGCCTGCTTGAGCAGCGGCGAGAAGATGATCAGCGGCACGTGGTAGCGGTCGATGTGCTCGCCCATCGGGATCTCCGGCAGGCGGTGATCGCCGGTGATCACGAAGATGGTGTCGGCGTACCACGGCTGCTTCGCCACCGTATCGAAATAGCGGCGCAGCTCGTCGTCGGTGTAGAGGATGCTGCTGTAGATGTCGGCGCTGGCCCGATAGGAAGCGAGCTGGTCGGCGGGAATGCGCAAGTCGCGCAGGCGTTGTTCGAAGCGTGCGAGGTAGGCGTCCTGGCCCGGGAACTTGTACACGGTGTGCATGGAGATGGTCTGCATCGCCAGCAGGAACGGGCTTTGCAGTTGCGCGCTGTCGGCCAGCACGCGCGACACCAGCTCCTGGTCCGGGTAGCCCCATTCGCTGAAGGGGTTGAGCTGATAGCCGGGGCCGAAGCTCTTCCTGTCCACCAGGTGCTGCACGCCCTGCAGCTGCATGAACGCGCGCTCGTCGTCGAAGGTGGTGTCGGTGCCGTTGTAGAACGCGGTGTGGTAGCCCTGCTGCTCCAGCAGGTTGAACAGGCCCGGGCTGGGCGGCATGCGCGCACCCAGCGAGGTGAAGCCCTCCCGGGCGAACGGCGCCGAGTTGAACAGGCTGGGCAGCACGCCGAAGGTGCGGCCCTGGTTGGACAGGAAGTTGTCGAAGTACAGGCTGCGCGCCGCCAGCGCGTCGAGGAAGGGCGTGAAGCTTCCCAGCGATGCCTGCGGACCGGAGAACGAGCGCCCCAGTCCCTCGACCACGATCACCACCAGGTTGGGCGGGCGGCCGTCCGACGTGGGCGAGAAGTACGGACCGAGCGTATCCGGCGTCCGCTCCGGGTGCAGGAACGGAAACTGCGGGTCCAGCCGCGGCTCGCCGGCGCGGGCGGTGGCCGCCTTACCCGGCGTGGATACCGCTGCGGCATCGCTCATCGACCAGCGCCAGACATCGGCGCAGAACCATGCCAGCTTGTTGCTGGCCAGGTCGCGCGCCGCGTCGTCCGGCAGCGCCCGCGCACCCGCGGGCAGCGGCGGCAGCCATGCCAGCAGGCCCGCGATCAGCAGCAGGCTGGTCCAGCGCAGGGAGCCGCCGACCCGACGGCGCGCGCACAGGTACAGGCCGCCCCAGAGCAGCAGCAGCGGCAAGGCGTAGGCCAGCACGCTGCGCGGATCGAGCGGTATGTAGCCGGACACGGTGGTACGGATTTCCGCGACGCTGTAGCCGAACAGGTCCGCCCCCAGCGGCACGTGCGCCACCTGGAAGTACTGGTCGAGCCCGGTCTGCACCACGATGAACAGCGACCACAGCACGGCCAGGGCCACGACGCGCAGCCGCTCCCGCCGCAAGGCCAGCAACGGAAGCGACAACAGCAGCAGGATCGGCACCGCGCGCAGCAGCACCAGCGCCGCCTGCGCGAATGCGATGCCGGCGATGGCCCACTTCTGGCTGCCGCCCCAGGCGACGTCGGCGACGCCCTCGGCGACCGCGCACGCCACCAGCGCGAACTGTGCCGGCAACAATGCCGGGAATGCAGCGGAAAAGCGCGACCAGGGGTTGCCGCGGCGCGCGGAGGCCGGCAACCGTGCCATCACCACAGCGCGTACAAGGTAGCCGACAGGATCTGCTCGTTGACGCCGGCTACGTCGCTGCCCTCGCCATAGCCGGCGCTGAGCTTGAAGCCCCAGCGCGGTGACAGGTAGTGGCTCCAGGCGACGCCGATGGCGGCATGGTTGTTGAACACCTGGGTGCCGTAGCGATTCAGGTCGGTGCTGCGGCCGTTGCCGACGCTCAGCTCCAGGTAGTCGAAGGCATTGCCGCGGTAGTAGTTGCGCAGCAGGAAGCGGTTGCTCCAGCTGCCGGAACCCACGCCAGGCACGTATTGCAGCTTGTAGCGCGCGTACCAGTCGCCCCAGTAGCGGCCCACGCCGACGCCGTAGAACTGGGTGTTGCTGGAGAAATGCAGGTGATCGACGCTGGCCGACAGCTCCCAGCCGCGGCCCACGCCCTGGAACACTTCCGCGCGCCATTCCTGCTGCGGCAGGATGCCGGAGCCGGGACCCTGCTGGTAGCGCAGGTTGGCGTAGGCGCGCGACCACAGCGGCACGTAGCCGTCCAGCGCCCAGGCCGTGTCGCTGGTACCGAAGTGGTCGGCGCGCAGCAGCTCCAGCGCCAGCGAGCCCTGACTGAAGTAGCGGCGCAGCGACAGGTCGACGTCGTTCCAGCCTTGCTGCCCGCCGGTGAAGCCGGTGTGGTCCCAGCTGAGGCTGGCGCCCCAGTCGTACCCGGTGCCGAAGGCGGTCGTGCGCGGCAGCAGGCTTTGCCGCAAGCCGTCTATTTCGGCCGGATTCGCCCCCAGCGTCGCGGCCGTATCGAAATCGGCGCGGGCGGCGGCGAGTTGTCCCATGTCGCGCTGGGCGCTACCGCGCGCGATGTACGCTTTCGGATCGCGCGGCGCCAGTTTCACCCAGTGCGAATAGGCGTCGACCGCCTCTTGCGGGCGACCGCTCCAGCGATAGACATCGCCCAGCGCCGACCATGCATCGGCGTAATCCGGACTGTGCTGCACCACCGTGTGCAGGTCGCTTTCGGCCGCGGCGTATTGCCCGTCCCAGGCATAGGTGCGTCCACGCGCCAGCAGCAGATCGCCGTTGCCGGGGTGCTCGGCCAGCAGGGCCGTGTAGCGCTGGATGGCCAGCTTCTTCTGGCCGCTGGTGGCGAGCTGGCGTATCTGCACCATCTGCGTCGCCAGCGCGTCGGGAGCTGCGGCCTGCGCCAGCAGGCAGGGCGAAAACGCCGTCAGGGCCAGCAGCAGCGGCCACCGGGCGCGGAACGTGCGGGAGGGATGCCTTGCCACGACCACGGAAGGGTTCCTGCGCTTCATGGATGGCTGCTCCTGTCGGCATGCTGGTCGGTCGGCATCGTTTCGTTCTCCGCCGGGTTGTGCTGCCAGGAACCGTCGCGATTGATATGGCCCCACCGATGGTGTTTGCGCAGTCCGAGCAGCCAGAGCAAGGTGCCGTAGAAGCGCCAGCAGGAATTCATCTGCCGGTAGCCGAAGTTTTCCAGCACCGCAACGACGAACAGGCGCAATTGCTGCGCCGGCCGTGCGTACAGGCCGAAGGACAGCTCTTCCAGCAGCATCGCGTTGACCGAAAGCAGCACGCCCATGCCTATCGCCGCCGCGAGGAAAACCAGGAATATCTTCAGCGGCACCAGGCCGGCCAAAGCCAGCACGATCATCGAGACGTAGCCGACCACCTCGATGATCGGGCCGAGGAACTCGAACACCAGCATGAACGGGAACGCCACCCAGCCCGCCGCGCCGCCGCGCCGGTTGAACATCAGGCCGATGTTCGACCACAGGCTTTCGGCCAGTCCGCGTTGCCAGCGCACGCGCTGGTGGCCCAGCGAGGCGATGTCCGTCGGCACCTCGGTCCAGCACACCGGGTCCGGCACGAACACGATGCGATAGTCGCGCTTCTCCTTGCGCAGGTTGCGGTGCAACCGGACGATCAGGTCCATGTCCTCGCCCACCGTATCGTCGCGATAGCCGCCGATGGCGATCACCCGTTCCTTGTAGAACACGCCGAAGGCGCCGGAGATGATCAGCAGCGCGTTCATGGGCGACCAGCCCATGCGCCCGAACAGGAACGCGCGCAGGTACTCGATCACCTGGAAGCTGGGCAGCCAGTGGTCGGGCAGGCCCACCTTGGACATCATGCCGTTGACGACCTTGCAGCCGTTGAGCACGCGCACCACGCCGCCGCTGGCCACCACGCGCCCGTCCTCCAGGAACGGCCGCACCACCCGCGAGAGGCTTTCCGGCTGCAGGATGCAGTCGGCGTCCACCACGCAATACAGCGGATAACGCACGCAGTTGATGCCGGCGTTGATCGCATCGGACTTGCCGCCTTTGACCTTGTCCACCATGCGCACCTGCGGATAGCGCGCCGAGGCGTAGACGCCCCTGACCTGCTCGGTTGGCAGTCGGGCACGATAGGCTTCGGGCACCATCACCAGGCCAAAGGCCTCGATCAGCGCCTCGCGGGTGAGGTCGCTGGAACCGTCGTTGACCACGACGACCTCGAATTCGGGGTAGTTGGTCTTGAGCAGCGAGTGCACCGAGGCCACCACCGATTTCACCTCGTTGTGCGCGGGCAACACGATGCTTACCGGGGGCTGGTATTCGCGCAGGCCGGGCGGCAGGTAGTTGGCCCGGTATTCGCGCATGTAGCGCACGATCTGGTAGGCGGAGATGTAGTTGAGGATCAGGTAGGCCAGGTTGATCGCCACGAAATAGATCATGAAGATCCATTGCATCGACGCCAGCGCATGGGCCCAGGATCCTTGCTGGAGGCTGGCCACGAACACGTTCCAGTGAGTGTTCATGCCACGGCTCCCATGTCGTGTTCGGAAAGCACCTGGTCGATGATGTCCCGACCGTAGGCGTCGCTCTGCCGCTGTTGCATCTGGCGCAGCGCTGCCGCCCCCATGCCCGGCAGCGCCAACAGCGCCTGCGCGGCCCGGTAGCGCACCCACCACACCTGGTCGGCCAGCAGCGGCTCCAGGCGCTGGGCGTCGGCTGCCTCGCCGATGCGGCCCAGCGCCGACGCCGCATGCATGCGCACGTGCCAGCGCGATGCGCCGAGGAAACCCGCCACCCGCTCGCGATCCTGCTTGTCGCTCACCAGCTGCAGGCAGACCGAGATGGCGTGGTCGTCGATCGAGCTGTCGAGCAGTTGCCGGATCACCCCTGCGGCATGTCCGGGATCGATGTCGGCCATGAAGCGCACCAGCTTCACCACCGTGCTGGTGTTGGCACGCAGCAGCGCGTTGTCGAGCTCGCGCACCGCGCTGCCGTCCTCGTTCCGGGCGAGGATGCGCGCCACGTTGCCCGACACCCAGTCGTCGCGTTCCAGGATCATCGGCACGAACATCGCCATCGCCTGGGGCGGATCCACCTGCCCCAGCGCGTGCGCCGCGCACAGCGAAACGATGGGGCTGCCGTCGTTGAGGAAGGGCACCAGTTCGTCGAACACGCCATGGTCGCGCAAGTGCCCGAGCGCGATGATCGCCATCGCGCGGTCGTGGTAATTGCCTCGCAACATCGGTCGCGCCGCATCCACCAGGCCCACGCGATGCCCCAGCGGCAACAGGCGCGCCGAGTCCGGCGGGGACAGCGATTCGTGGGTTGCGTTCCAGGCTTCGATGAAGCCGGCGACATCATCGCGTCCCAGGCGACGCACCCGCGCCTCTTCCCCTGCCAGCACATGTCGCATCACCTGCAGCCAGTGCTGTTGCGCGCGCTTGTCGCGCAGTTCGCGCCTTTGCGAACGCGCGCGCAGGAAAACGATGACCGTCAAGAGACTGAAGGCAAGCAACAGGGTGAGCACCGCCACCCAGTACGCCACGGTCAGCAGCATCGCCCCATTGGCAGGATTTTCCATCACGCCCCCCTTGTTTTGTCTTTACGGCACGAGCTCAGTCCACGCTCGATACATCCACAACTGGTTCCGGACGCAATGAACGGCACCGCGCCCGCCCCCCGAGATCCGCGCGGATCTGCAGCGGCGCATGGCCGGCCATGACCCGATTCTGCACCCGCAAGGGATCGGGCGGGACAGGACACGACCGAAAGGCGTCGTCATCGAGGCCCTGGAGCAGGTCCGGCGGGGTGCGCGCATATCCTGGCGCATGGCCGCGCAACGCGCAGCCGCGGTGTACCGCCCTGACACGGGGGCGCCGACCACGACGAAGGCTCGAGCGCAGCAGGCAGAAAACGGATGCGCCGAAATATGGAAACAAGGACCCTTTCCATGGAGGACACGTCAGCCGCCTTGTCGGCAATTTGCGAACTGGATCACATTACGTGCAGCAAGATCACGATATAAGCAAGGGTTTGGTCTGTCAACACAGCCGTTTGACTGCGGTTTCGGGGTTGGGTATTGACTGCATGCGCTCCTCGCCGGACAGGCGCCGGAGCCCCTGCAGGGTCGCCCTCCAGTCATGCGCGCCGCACCAGCGCCGGCCCAGTCGCGGCTCGCTGGATACGCGGAACGGACCAGTGCATCCCTAGACGTTGCGGTGCTTGCCCTTGAAGGGAGCGTAGAACGCGCGCAGGCGGACCAGATCGGCTTCCATGTCGCCGCTGGTTTCGAACAAGGGTCCGATACCGATGGTCCGATCGGAATAATTGAAGTACGCGGTCACGATCGGTACGCCGGCACCGTGGGCGATGTGCCAGAACCCGGTTTTCCATCGGGCCACCTGCCGGCGGGTGCCTTCCGGTGCGATAGCCAGCCAGAAGGCGTCGCGTTGCCGGAACTGGTCGATCATCTGCTCGACCACGCCCTTGGCGACGCCGCGCTCGACGCCCATGCCGCCGAGCCGGCGCAGCAAGCTGCCGAGCGGCCCGCGAAACAATTCCTGCTTGCCCATGAAATGCACGTCGGCACCTATCGCTACTTTCAGCAGCAGCCCCCAGAAACCGTCCCACCAGGACGAGTGCGGCGCGGCGATCACTACCGCCCGGGAAACGTCCGGGAACGCGCCCGCGAAGCTCCAGCCGCACAGCCGCAACGCAACACGGCAGGCCTTGCGCCGCAGGCCATCGCGCAATTGCGGCATGCATGGCGGCAGTTCCGCCGGCGACGGAATGTATCGTTTCATTCCATGTCCGGTTTGCGCGAGCGGGTTTGCTTGATTTTTCCGCGCTGCAGCTTGCCGACCAGCCGGCGCTCCTTCGAGGCACGGGTCGGCCGCGTGGCAAGCCTTTTCCGGGGCGGCACCAGCACGTCGCGAATGATCCCGGCCAGCCGTTCGCGTGCATCGTCGCGGTTGCGGGCCTGTTCGCGGAAGCGACGCGACTGGATCACCAGCACGCCTTCGACGGTCAAGCGGCGATCGCGCCGCGCCAGCAGCCGCGTACGCAGCTCCTCCGGCAGCGACGGCGAATTGATCACGTCGAAGCGCAGTTCCACCGCACTCTCGGTTCGGTTGACATGCTGCCCGCCCGGGCCATCGGCGCGCAGGAAGCGCTCGACCAGCTCCGACTCGGGCAGGAAGATGTCTTTGCTGACGGTCAACATGGACGGAAGTGTAGGGGGAGCGGCGAGAAGTGAGTAGATGGGGTGAGGAGCGAGAGGTGGGGGCGCCGCGCTCGTGGTTTTCTCTCGCTCCGCTTCACTCACTGCTCGCCTTCAGCGTCCAGCCGAAGCGTGCAAGCAGTTCCGCATACGCGGCGTCCAGTGGCGCCTCGATCTCCATCAGGGCACCCGTTGCCGGATGCGCGAAGCGCAGCCGCCACGCATGCAGCAGCATGCGGTGGCAACCGAAGTGCTGCTTGTAAAGCCGGTTGTGGTCGCCGCGGCCGTGCTGGCAGTCGCCGATGACCGGATGGTGGATATGCGCCAGATGCTTGCGGATCTGGCGGAAGCGGCCGCTCTCCGGCTCGGCCAGCAACAGGGCGTAGCGCTGCTGCGGGTAGCGGCCCAGCGCGATCGGCACCTCGACCGTGGCCAGCCGCTCGTAGTGGGTGCGCGCTTCACGGCGCGGGCCGGTTTCGCGCGAACCGGGCAGCGGATAGTCGACCAGGCCCTGCGCCGGCTCCGGCCAGCCACGCACCACGGCGAGATACTTCTTGCGCAGGTGGCGACCCATGAACTGCTCGCCCAGCCGCGCGGCGATATCGCGGCTGCGCGCCACCAACAGCACGCCGCTGGTGGCGCGGTCGAGCCGATGTGCCAGGTGCACGCTGCCGCCGAGCTGTTCGCGCAGCCGGTCGACCAGGAACTCCTCGGCATTGCCGACCATCCTCGAGCGATGCACGGCCAGGTTCGCCGGCTTGTTGACCGCGATCAGCGCGTCGTCCTGGTGGAGAATTTCAAGCATGCCGGTTGCCGAATGATGACTGCCGTAGGAGCGCACCCTGTGCGCGAAAGCTCATTGCAGCGGCCGTGACGAGCGCTTTCGCGCACAGGGTGCGCTCCTACGGCAAGCCACCAGGCATCAGCGCGAACGCGGCCAGCCGACCACGAATGCCAGCATGCCGGCGCCGGCGGCGAGCAGCGGCGGCCAGATCCCGTGCGGCGGCGCCAGCGTCCACAACAGCGCGGCGTCGATCAGCAGGGCGCCGCCGAGCAGGCCGCAGGCAAGCAGTTTGTGCTGGCGCCGGGCATCCTCGCGCTGCATCTGCAGCGCCTGCGGATCGCCGAGCGTGCGCAGTTCGCCGCGGCCGAGCTGGCGCAATGCCTCGCCGACCAGTTCGGGAAACTGCGGCGCATTGTGCAGCCATTCGGGCAGCCGCTTGCGCACGTCGCGCAGGGTGCGCAGCGGGCTGCAGCGTTCGCGCAGGATGCGTTTCAGCACCGGATGCGCAACCGCCCAGATGTCGATCTGCGGATCGAGCATGCGCCCGACGCCTTCGATGTTGAGCAGGGTCTTCTGCAGCAGGATCAGTTGCGGCTGCAGGGTCAGCTCGAAGCGGCGCGCGGTCTGGAACAGCTTCATCAGCAGTTCGGCCAGCGAGATCTGCGACAGCGGGCGGGTGAAGTACGGTTCGCACACGGTGCGCACCGCCGCCTCGAGTTCGTCCAGCCGGACCGCGGCCGGCATCCATCCGGCGGCGACGTGCAACTGCGCGATGCGGGCGTAGTCGCGCTCGAACAGCGCGATGAAGTTCTGCGCCAGCCAGTACTGGTCGGCCTGGGGCAGCGAACCCATGATGCCGAAATCGAGGGCGATGAAACGCGGCTCGGCGATTCGCGCCGGATCGACCCAGATATTGCCGGGATGCGCGTCGGCGTGGAAGAAATTGTCGCGGAACACCTGCTCGTAGAACACCCGCACGCCCTTGACGGCCAGCGCCTTGCGATCGATGCCGGCGGCGTCGATCGCGGCGATGTCGTCGCTGCTGATGCCGTACACGCGCTCCAGAGTCAGCACCCGCCGGGCGGTCAGTTCCCAGTACACGGCCGGCACGTAGAGGTCGACGCCGCTGGCGAAGTTGCGCTTGAGCAGGCTCGCGCTGGCGCCCTCGCGCTGCAGGTCCAGCTCGTTCTCCAGCATCTTCTCGACTTCGGCCACCACGTCGAGCGGGCGGATCTTGTCGGCCTTCGGATGCCAGCGTCGGGCCAGCTCGCCGAGCGAGCGCAGCAGCCGCACGTCGCGGTCGATCTGCGCGTCGATGCCCGGACGCAACACCTTGACCACCACTTCGCGGCCGTCGTGCAGCGTGGCCGCGTGGACCTGGGCGATCGAGGCGGAGGCGAGCGGAGTCTCGTCGAAGCGGGCGTAGAGGTGATCGATCGGAAATCTGAGTTCGCTCTCGACGATGGCGCGCGCCTCGCTGCCGGCGAACGGGGCGACCTGGTCCTGCAGCAGCGACAGCTCGTCGGCGATGTCCCGCGGGATCAGGTCGCGCCGCGTCGACAGCACCTGGCCGGCCTTGACGAAGATCGGCCCCAGTTCGGTCAGCGCCAGCCGCAGCCGCTCGCCGCGCGGCAGCTCGCGCACGTCGACGCGAGGCCGCGCCAGCAGGGGGCGCAGCAGTTTCAGCGGACGATACAGATGGGCGGCGTCGACCAGGTCGTCGAGACGGTACGCCAGCAGCACCGAGGCGACGCGCAGCAGCCGCGGCACGATTTTCAGCGGGGTCACGCGACGTTGCCCTGCAGCCGCCTGGCCAGTCGCTGCACGCGCGACTGCAACCGCTCGCTACGCTCGCGCAGGGCATCCACGCCATCGAGGAAGTCCTCGACCTCGCCCGGCGCGATCGCGACGCGGGCCTCGTCGCGCAGCCAGTCGGCACCGTCCTCGACGAGATGGGCGGCGGTTTCGCGTGCGTGGTCCAGCCCCTCGCGGACCGCCCTGGCCAGCGGCACGCCGATGACGTCGCCGAACGTGCGGGCGAACGCTTCCTCGAAATCCGGGGCGAACTTGCCGGCGAGCTTTGCCAACCGGCGCGCCAGCTCGGCGTCGCCGGCGATCTCCACCTTGCCCGGCGCGACGCCGTCGTCGTCGCGCTTGAACAGCATCGCCAGCAAGCTGCCCGGCGTGGCGGCGACGCGCAGCTGGTTGTCTGGCTGTGGCGGCCCGACTTTCAGGCAGCCGTCATCGGCGACCGTCACCGCCAACGCGATTTCCGGTCCGCGCAGGTGCAGCTGCACGCTGCGTCCATTCAATACGCCGAGCTTCTGCCGGGTCTCGGGATCGAGCGACAGCGTGTGATTGAGCGCGGTTTCCAGCGCGCGTCCGGCCAGCTTGCGCAGCGGTTGCGGCAACCAGGAGTTGGGGGCGACGACGTTCATCCGCTCATTGTAGCCGCGCCGAACGTCATCCGGAGCGGACCACGCCGATGATCGTACGCGGCGCCGCCGTGCGTGCACGGGTCGCGATGCGTCGGCGGCTCCATCGATCGCGATAGCGCCGGAACACTTCGGTCCGGCCGGTTCGAAGACGTCGCACGGGATCCCTGTGCGAGCCTGCAAGCACGTCGTGGCGGGTCCCTGCGCAAGCTGAACGAAGCTTGTACTGACCGCACCGCTGGGCTATGTTGGCCCGCCGTCGCCGATGCCGTCCGCTACATCCGCTGCGCCGTTGAATAAGCGGGCGGCATCATTAACAAGGGGAACTTGATGATACGGAATTTGTTTGCCACCCACACCATCGAGGCCATGCCTCATGTGGACGCCGGCGAGCCGGCCGAGGGCAGCCTGCAAGGCGAGGCCACGCTGAAGCGGGTGCTGACCGCGCGACACCTGGTGATGCTCGGGATCGGCGCCGTGATCGGCGCCGGCATTTTCGTGCTCACCGGCACGGCTGCCGCGCAATTCGCGGGTCCGGCGCTGGTCCTCAGCTTCGTGATGGCGGGCCTGGCATGCGGCCTCGCCGGATTGTGCTACGCCGAGTTTGCGGCGATGTTGCCGGTGTCGGGCAGTGCGTATTCGTATTCGTACGCGACGTTGGGCGAAGTGGTCGCATGGTTCGTCGGCTGGAACCTGGTGCTGGAATACCTGTTCGCGGCATCGACGGTGGCGGTCGGCTGGTCGGGCTATTTCAACGAGCTGCTGAGCATGCTCGGTTCGTTGACCGGCTGGCACTTCGCATTGCCGCCCGAGCTGGCCTCGGCCCCCTTCACGTTCAACGATGCCGGCCATCTGGTCGCCACCGGCACAATGATCAACCTGCCGGCGATCCTGATCGTCGGTGCGATCAGCTGGCTCGTCTACCGTGGCATCAGCCAGTCGGCAACGGTCAACGCGATCATCGTCGGCATCAAGGTGATCGTGATCCTGCTGTTTCTGGCGGTGACGTTCCAGTACATCCACCCGTCGTTCTGGCATCCGTTCGTGCCAGCCAATGAAGGCGGCTCCCGGTTCGGCTGGAGCGGCGTGGTCCGCGGGGCAACCCTGGTGTTCTTCGCCTATATCGGTTTCGATGCCGTTTCCACCGCCGCCGGCGAAGCGAAGAACCCGCAGCGCGACATGCCTATCGGCATCCTCGGTTCGCTGTTCGTCTGCACGCTGCTGTATATCGCGATGGCGGCGACGATGACCGGCATCGCACCGTTCCGCATGCTCAACACGCCGGAGCCGGTGGCCACCGCGCTCAATTACGTGCTGGGCACGGTCGCCGCGGGCAGCACGGCAAGCCATGTGCTGGGTACGCTGAAGGTATTCGTGGTGTTTGCCGCCCTGGCGGGCCTGAGTTCGGTGGTGCTGGTGATGCTGATGGGGCAGCCGCGCATCTTCTACGCGATGTCGCGCGACGGGCTGCTGCCGAAGGCGCTGGGCCGCGTGCATCCGAAACACCGCACGCCCTATGTCGGCACCATCATCGTCGGCCTGGTCGCGGCGACGCTGGCGGGCCTGTTCCCGGTCGACGTGCTCGGGGATCTGGTTTCGATGGGCACGCTGCTGGCGTTCGCGACCGTGTGCATCGGGGTGCTGGTGCTGCGTCGCACGCGGCCGGAACTGCCGCGCGCATTCCGCGTACCCGTGCCGTGGCTGATCTGCCCGCTGGGTGCGGCCGCCTGCCTGTTCCTGTTCTGGCAGGCCTTCGAGACCCGCTGGTGGCTGATCCTCGGCTGGACCGCGATCGGCTTCCTGATCTACGGGTTCTACGGTTACCGCAACAGCAAGCTGCGTCCGAACGCGCATTGAAAATGCGGGGGCCGGCATCCGCACCGCCGGCCGCTGTTCCACTGCGTCACTGCCCGAATCCGGCCACACCGCTTCCCTGCGACGAGATCCCATGCTCAAGCAATTACTTGCCCGCAAGACCGATTTCACCGATGCCGACGACGCGCACGGCCCCACCTTGCGCCGCACCCTGGGTCCGTGGGGACTGACCGCGCTCGGGATCGGCGCGGTGATCGGCGGCGGCATCTTCGTGATCACCGGCCAGGCGGCCGCCGACCACGCCGGCCCGGCCGTGATCCTGTCGTTCATATTGGCCGCGATCACCAGCACTTTCACCGCGCTGTGCTACGCCGAATTCGCCACCATGATCCCGGTCGCGGGCAGCGCCTACTCGTATGCCTATGCCACGCTCGGCGAACTGATGGCATGGTTCATCGGCTGGAACCTGGTCCTGGAATACGGCGTCTCCGCCTCGGCGGTGGCGGTGAGCTGGACCGGCTATTTCCAGAGCCTGCTCAGCCACGTCGGACAAACCTTCCACATGGATCTGAGCCTGCCCGCGTCGCTGACCAATGCGCCGCTGGCCTTCACCGCGGACCATCATCTGATTGTCACCGGCGCACTGTTCAACCTGCCGGCGGTCGTGCTGATCACCCTGCTGACGTGGATCTGCTATGTCGGCATCCGCGAATCGAGCCTGACCAATGCCGTGATGGTGGCGCTCAAGGTCAGCCTGATCGCGCTGGTCATCGTGGTCGGCTGGCGCTACGTCGACCCGTCCAACTGGCATCCGTTCGTGCCCGCCCCGCAGGGCGACAAGTACGGCTGGGGCGGCGTGCTGCGCGGGGCGGCGATGGTGTTCTTCGCCTATATCGGTTTCGAAGCGACCTCGACGGCGGCGCAGGAATCGCGCAACCCGCAACGGGATCTGCCCATCGCCATCCTGGCCTCGCTGGCCATCTGCACGGTGCTCTACATCGCGATGGCCGCGGTGATGACCGGCCTGACCTCGTACACCTTGCTGGGCACCGACGAACCGGTGGTGACCGCCCTGCAGGGGCACCCGACCCTGGGATGGCTGCGCTGGCTGGTGGAGATCGGCGCGATGCTCGGACTGGCGTCGGTCGTGCTGGTGATGATCATCGCCCAACCGCGCATCTTCATGATCATGGGACGCGACGGCATGCTGCCCAGGGTGTTCACGCGGATTCACCCGAAGCATCGCACGCCGTATCTGAACACGCTGATCACCGGCGCCGGCATCGGCCTGCTCGCCGCGATCTTCCCGCTGGACATCCTGGCCGATCTGGTTTCGATGGGCACGCTGATCGCGTTCATCGCCGTCTGCGGCGGCGTGTGGATATTGCGGCACACCCAGCCGGAGTTGCCACGCACGTTCCGCGTGCCGTGGGCGCCGGTGATCTGCACGCTGGGCATCCTCAGCTGCCTGGCCCTGTTGAGCACCATGGCCTGGTACAACTGGACCCTGATGGTGGTCTGGACCCTGATCGGGCTGGTGATCTATTTCGCCTACAGCTACCGGCACAGCCATCTGCGTTGCCCGTAGCGTCTCAGCGGCATCTTCTTCGAACGCCGCCTAAAAGTCGTTATTCACACCAAAATCCGTGCAACGAGTTTTTCTTTGCGCCTGACAGATCGGGCAGAAAATACCACGCAATTGCTATGCAAGACATTGATTTCAATTGACTTAACGAGATTTTCTCAAGAGAAATCATGCGGCCGATCGCCCATTCGGCCAAGGCGGGAGTATCATCCTCAGTCCGCGGGTTGATCACTTGGCAGTGGGCCCCGGATCGCCGCCCGGCGCGTCAGGTGGGTAAGCTCCTCAGCCTGACGCGTCGGGCAGCACTTTCAGGGCGACCCACTCGAGGCGCCCCACGCCGCTGGCGCAACCACCCCGCCGCCGCACCCGCAAACCTGCCGCACCCGGCATCCGGCACGCAGAAGCCGTCGTCGGGCTGCACATGCGAAAAGGCCGGCAGATGCCGGCCTTTGGCTTCTCCGCACGAAGAAAATCAAGCCTGCTTCGGGGTGTGCGAGATGCACCAGCCCTTCGCGTTCACCGACTTGCCCGGGAACAGCCGGCATGGACCGCGACCCGTGCTGGCGCCAGTGTAGAACTGGCAATTGGCGCAGTCGGCGCCGGCGGTGTGCTTGGGATTGGTTGTTTTGCTGGCGTCCTCCACGTAGCCCAGCGCCTTGGCGGTCGGGTCGCTCTCGGACAACGGCGGCAAGTCGGCCGCTTCAGCAAAACGCGGCACACCGCCCATGACCGCGACAGCCACGGTGGTACCTGCCGCCACCTTGAGGAATCGGCGGCGTGATTCGATATCTTTCTGGTTCGACATGATGGATGACTCTCCGGCGCTCAACTGTCCGGCGCACGCTGCGCGGGACAAAGCCGGATATTACGATAATCGGCAAAATCCCTGCTGACTTTCGAGAATGGCTCGCATTTGATCGGGATGCCGTGCCGCCCCATACTATACCGCCGCTCATTTGGACGTCCAAACACCATGGTACAAAGCCTGCCCGCCACCCTTCCCGCCGGCCTGTTCGAGTCGCGCGCGGACGCCATCGCAGACACGGCGCGCGAGCTGGCGATGCTCGGCTGGACACCGGCAACCAGCAGCAATTTCTCGATGCGGGTCGGTGCGGACCATGCCGCGATCACCGTTTCCGGGCGCCACAAGGGGTTGCTCGGACGCGACGACATCATGTTGATCGACCTGTACGGCAACGCCGTGGGCACGGATGCCCGGCCCAGCGCCGAAACCGCGTTGCACACCCAGATCTACCGGCGCTGGCCGGAGATGCAGGCGGTGTTGCACACCCACTCGCGCACGCAGAGCGTTGCCTCGCGACTGTACGCCAGGGACGGCGTGGTCCGGCTGCAGGGCTGGGAGCTGCAGAAGGCCATTACCGGCTACAGTACGCACGACAGCGAGCTGCAAATCCCGGTATTCCCGAACACCCAGCAGATGCCCGAGCTCGTCGCCCGGGTCGAGGCATGGCTGGATGCGGGCCGACCGTTGCATGCATACCTGATCGAAGGTCACGGCATCTACACCTGGGGGCACGACATGGCCGAAACCGTTCGCCACCTGGAAGCACTGGAATTCCTGCTCGGCTGCGAACTGGACTTGAGGAAGCTGTCAACATGAGTCGTCTGCGCATTTTCGAGGAAGACCAACCGCAATGGCCGCTGGCCGTGCATCACGAATACGCCGCCATTTCCTTCGAACTGGGCAAGGTTGGCGTCCGTTTCGAGCAGTGGCAGGCCAAGCAGCCGATCGCGCCAGGCGCCAGCCAGGAGGAAGTGATCGCAGCCTACCGCGACGATATCGATCGGCTGATGCTGTGCGAGGGCTACCGGTCGGTCGACGTGATCAGCCTGCAGCCCGACCACCCCGATCGCGCCGCGCTCCGGCAGAAATTTCTCAGTGAACACTCCCACAGCGAGGACGAGGTGCGCTTCTTCGTCGCCGGATCCGGCCAGTTCACCCTGCACCTTGACGGCAAGGTCTACGACATATTGTGCGAACAGGGCGACCTGATCGGCGTGCCCGACGGCACCCGCCACTGGTTCGACATGAGCGAGTCGCCGTACTTCGTGGCGATCCGCCTGTTCACCAACAAGGACGGCTGGGTGGCGCAATACACCGGCGACGACATCGCCCAGCGTTTCCCGCGGATGCAACCGCCCGCGCGCTGACATCCCGGCCGCAGTGCGTTCCGCTGCGGACGGCCCTCCGGCTATGCTCGGGTTTCCCCATCGCCAGCGCACCATCGCCATGATCGAAATCCGCGCCATCGTCACCGACATCGAAGGCACCACCAGCTCGATCAGCTTCGTCCGCGACGTGCTGTTTCCCTATGCGCGCAAGCGGTTGCCGGCATTCGTCGAGACCCATGGCGACAAGCCCGACGTGCAGCATTGGCTGCATGAAGCCGCCAGGGAAGCCGGCCTGATCGAGGCCAGCCGCCAGGAGGTCATCGATCTGCTGCTGGGCTGGATCGACGCGGATCGCAAATCCACCGCATTGAAAGCGCTGCAGGGCATGATCTGGAAGGACGGCTATGCGGCTGGCGATTACCGTGCGCATGTCTACCCTGAAGTCGCCGCGCGGCTGCGCGGCTGGCGCGCCGACGGACTGCGCCTGTTCGTGTACTCCTCCGGTTCGGTGCCCGCGCAGCAGCTGTTTTTCCGCTACAGCGTTGCGGGCGACCTGACCCCGCTGTTCGCCGGGTACTTCGATACCGAAACCGGGCCGAAACGCGTGGCCGCATCCTACCGGCGCATCGCCGAAGCCATCGACGAGCAGCCCCGGCACATCCTGTTCCTGTCCGATATCGAGGAGGAGCTCGATGCCGCTCGAGCCGCCGGCCTGCATACCGGCTGGCTGCTGCGCCCGCCGCTGGAATCGCCGGCAGCGCCGCGCCACCGCGCGTACGCCGATTTCGACGCCATCGAACTCTGAACCGCCGCGAATCACACCATGCGCAGCATCCTGACCTCCCTTCTCGTCTTCGCCGCCGGCGCGCTGCTGGCGTTGGTGCTGTCCCGGCACGTTTTCCCGACATCGCCCGCCACCGCCACGACCGCGCCGACGACGCCGGCCAGCGTGCGGACGGCCCCTTCGCCGGCGGAAGGCCCCGCCCCCTTGAACGATGACTGGCCCGAGAACGCCCCGTCGCCGGAGCAGGTGCTCTACCTTCAACGGAACCTGGTCCGCGCCGCGCTGGGACAGCTGACTGCGCGCGTAGCCGGCAAGCCCAACCTCTATCTGGTGACGTTCGCCGGCGATGGCGGCGAGGATGTTTTCCGCAACGAAGCCGAATATGCGGCGCGACTGTTCGCCGAACGCTTCGGAGCCACCAGCCACAGCGTGGTGCTGGAAAACAATCCGGCGACACTGGGCACTCGCCCGCTGGCCAGCTGGAGCAATCTGGAAGAGGTACTCCAGGGCCTGCAAAAAATCATGAAGCCGGACCGGGACATCCTGATGCTCTATGTCACCAGTCACGGCGACGAGGATCACGACCTGCTGGTCGACATGGACCCGCTGCCGCTGGACCAGATCGGCGCCAGCGACCTGGCCGGCATCCTGGACCGGCAGCCGTTCAAATGGAAAGTGCTGGTGGTCAACGCCTGCTACTCCGGCGGGTTCATCCCGCCGCTGCACGGCCCCGGCACGCTGGTGTTGACCGCCGCCCGCACCGACCGCAGCTCGTTCGGCTGCGGCAGCGATTCGGACATCACCTATTTCGGCAAGGCCTGGCTGGTCGATGCGCTGAACCGGACGCCGGATTTCATCCGGGCATTCAAGCTCGCCAGCATCGAGATCAGCCGGTGGGAAAAGCAGGACAAGGTCACGCCGTCGGAACCGCAGATCGATGTCGGCGCCGGCATCGCCGGGCAGCTGGCGTTGTGGCGCAAGGGTTTCGTCCCAGGGCCGAAAGTGCCCTTCGTGCCGTCGGCCAAGCCGGCGCCGGCCGGCAGCACCGGCCTGCGGCAATGATCAATGCGCGCTGCGCACCGCGTGCCGGGCGGCCAGCAGCACGGCCACATCCGCCAGCGACAACCCGCGCGCGCGCAGCGCCACGGTGAGGTGAAAGATCAGGTCCGCCGCCTCGCCCAGCAGCTCGGCATCGTCCTGCGCCACCGCCGCCAGCGCCGTCTCCACGCCTTCTTCGCCCACCTTCTGCGCGATACGGCGGATACCGCCGTCGAAAAGTCGGGTGGTGTAGCTGCCCTCGGGACGTTCGGCATGGCGCTGCGCGACCAGCGCATCGAGTTCCGCGAGAAATCCCAGCGGAGGACGCACGTCGGCGCTTTCGCCGAAGCAGCTGGAGCTGCCGGTGTGGCAGGTCGGGCCGTGCGGCGCCGCCTGCACCAGCAGGGTGTCGGCATCGCAGTCGACGCGGATCGATTTCAGCACCAGCACATGGCCCGAACTCTCGCCCTTGGTCCACAGGCGCCGCTTGCTGCGGCTGTAGAACGTGACACGAGCGCTCGCCTGCGTCTGCGCCAGCGCCTCGGCATTCATGTAGCCGAGCATCAGCACCTCGCCGCTTTGCCAGTGCTGCACGATCGCCGGCAGCAGGCCGTCGCCCTTGGCCCAGTCGAGGCGGCCGACATCGGTATTGGAATCAGTGTTCATCGTTGCTCCTGATGGGCATCGGGGTCGCGTTGCCCCGGAACGTTCGCCTCGAGCGCACCTCGCATGCCCTTGATCGGTAGGAGCGCACCCTGTGCGCGAATGCTCTTGTCACGTCTGGCAAAAAACTTTCGCGCACAGGGTGCGCTCCTACAAAAGCTTTCGCGCACAGGGTGCGCTCCTACGGGTGCCGGGGACCAGGTTATTCGGGATTTCCTGCCGTTCACAGGCGCACCACCACGCCGTGATCGCGCAGATGGCGCTTCAGGTCGGGTATCGCGATCGAGCCGGAATGAAACACGCTGGCCGCCAGCGCGCCGTCGACATCGGCCTCGGCGAAGGCATCGCGGAAATGCGCCATCGTACCGGCACCGCCGGATGCGATCAGCGGCACGTCGCAGACTGCCCGGGCCGCGCGCAACTGCTGCAGATCGTAGCCGGCGCGCACGCCGTCGCTGCCCATGCAGTTGAGCACGATCTCGCCGGCGCCGCGCCGCTGCACCTCGGCCATCCAGTCCAGCGTCCTGCGTGCCAGCGCCTGCGTCTTGGCGGGATCGCCGGTGTACTGGCGCACATGCCATTCGCCGTCGGCGTCGCGCAGCGAATCGATGCCGACCACCACGCACTGCACGCCGAACGCCGCGGCCAGCTCGTCGATCAGCGCGGGCCGTTCCAGCGCCGGCGAATTGACCGAAATCTTGTCCGCGCCGGCATGCAGCACCGCGCGCGCCTCGTCCACGCCGCGGATGCCGCCGGCCACGCAGAACGGGATGTCGATCACCCGTGCCACCCGTTCGACCCAGCCGCGGTCCACGCTGCGTCCCTCGGGGCTGGCGGTGATGTCGTAGAACACCAGCTCGTCGGCACCTTCGTCGCGGTAGCGCAGCGCCAGATCCACGATCCCGCCCATCACCACGTGATCGCGGAAACGCACGCCCTTGACCACCTGCCCGTCGCGCACGTCGAGACAGGGAATGATGCGACGGCTCAGCATGCGAGCGCTTCCTCCAGCGTGAAACGGGCTTCGAGCAAGGCACGCCCGAGAATCACGCCGCGCGCGCCGGCCGCGCGCGCCGCGCGGATGTCGTCCAGCGAACGCACGCCGCCGGAGGCCTGTACCGCCAGCTGCGGCACGCTGTCGGCGAGGTGCCGATACAACGCCAGGTTGAAGCCGGCCAGCATGCCGTCGCGCTCGATATCGGTGCACAGCAGGTGGCGGGCGCCGTGGGCGGCGTACCAGGGCGCCAGTTCGTCCAGCGTGCGCGTCTCCGTCTCGGTCCAGCCCGCACTGGGCAATGCCCAGCGGTCGCCGATGCGGCGCGTATCGAGCGCGATGGTGATCCGCTCGCTGCCATAGGCCGCCAGCCAGCGTGCGACCTGCTCGGGATCGCGGATCGCCACGCTGCCCAGCACCACGCGCCGCACGCCGGCATCGAACAGGCGGCGAAGATCCTGCTCGTCGCGCACCCCGCCGCCGGACTGGACCTGCATGCCGTCGGCGGCGATCGCCTCGATCACCGCGAGATTGTCGAGACTGCCGGAACGCGCGCCATCCAGGTCGACCAGGTGCAGCCAGTGCGCGCCGGCGCGCCGGTAGCGCCCGGCCAATTCGCGCGGATCGGACGCGTAGGTGGTCTGCTGCGCATAGTCGCCCTGCCGCAGGCGCACGACGCGGCCTTCGCGCAGGTCGATCGCGGGAATGACGTCGAAACTCATAGGCTGAGGAAATTCTTCAGGAGCCTGGCGCCGGCAGCGGCGGAGCGCTCGGGATGGAACTGCATGCCGTGGAAGTTGCCGCGGGCCACTACCGCCGAGAACTCGCCGGCATAATCGGCCGTGGCCAGCGTGTACTCGCCCACCGGCACGGCGTAGCTGTGCACGAAGTAGGCCCAGTCGTCGTCGCCCATGCCGGCCAGCAGGCGATGCGGCCTTTTCGCCCGCAGCCGGTTCCAGCCCATGTGCGGAATGCGCAACCCGGGCGCCCCGGCGAAGCGGCCCACCGCGGCGGGAATCAGCCCCAGACAGGCGGTGTCGCCCTCTTCCGAGTGCGCGCACAGCAATTGCATCCCGAGGCACACGCCCAGCACCGGCTGGGTTAGCCCGCGCATCAGCTCGACTAGCCCCAGTTCGCGCAGTCGCGCCATGCCGGGGCCGGCGGCGCCCACGCCGGGAAGGATCACCTTGTCGGCCGCGCGGATGCGCGCCGGATCGGCGGTCAGCGCCGCATCCACCCCCAGCCGCTGCAGCGCATAGCGCACCGAACCGATGTTGGTGCCGCCGGCATCGACCAGCACGACGGCCATTACAGCGTGCCCTTGGTGCTGGGCAGCTCGCTGCCTTCGCGCCGGATCGCCTGGCGCAGCGTGCGCGCCACCACCTTGAAACAGGCTTCGACCATGTGGTGCGCATTGTCGCCGCGCACCGTCAGGTGCAGGTTCGCACCCAGCGTCTCGCACAGCGAGCGGAAGAAGTGCGGCACCAGTTCGGTCGGCACGTCGCCCACGCGTTCGCGCGGAAAGGCGCCCTCGAACACCAGGCACGGCCGGCCGGAAAGATCCAGCGCGGCGCTGGCCTGCGACTCGTCCATCGGCAGCGTGAAGCCGTAGCGGCCGATGCCGCGCTTGTCGCCCAGCGCCTGCTTCAGCGCCTGGCCCAGCGCCAGCGCGCAATCCTCGATGGTGTGGTGCTCGTCGATGTGGGTGTCGCCGTCGCAATGCAGCGCCAGCGCGAAGCCGCCGTGCTTGCCGATCTGCTCCAGCATGTGGTCGAAGAAACCCAGCCCGGTGCGCACGTCCGGCTCGGCCACGCGGTCGAGATCCACGTCCACGGCGATGCGGGTTTCCTTCGTGTTGCGCACGACCGCCGCAGTGCGCGGCGCGTCCAGCAGTTGGTGCGCCACCGCGTCCCAGCGCAGGCCGCGCGGACCCACGCGCACGCCGCGCACGCCCAGGTTGGCGGCCAGCTGCAGATCGGTTTCGCGATCGCCGACCATCGCCGAGGCGGCGCGGCTCCAGCTGTCGTCCGCCAGGTAGTGGCGCAGCATGCCGGTGCCCGGCTTGCGGGTATCCAGGCCCTCGTGCGGGAAGCTGCGATCGATCAGCACCTCGCGGAAACCGATGCCCTGCGAAGCCAGGATGCGCAGCAGCAATTCGTGCGGACCGCTGAAATGCGGCTCGGGGAAACTGTCGGTGCCCAGGCCGTCCTGGTTGCTCACCATCACCAGCTCGTAACCCGCAGCCACGAAGCGCTGCAGCGCGGCGATCACGCCGGGCAGCAGGTCGAGCTTCTCGTAGCTGTCGATCTGTTCGTCGGCCGGCTCCTCGATCAGGCAGCCGTCGCGATCGAGAAACAGGATCTTGCGGCTCACGTGCATCTCCTCGGAGCGATTTCGCCCCCGCGGGGGCGGGAAATTCTGGAGCTTAGGGACATGGCGCCGTCTCCCGAAGGACGTCCAGCACGCGGCCGTTTTCCGCCGGCGTGCCGATGGTGATGCGCAACGCATCGCCGAGGTTCGGATAGCGCCGGACGTCGCGCACCACGATGCCGGCGGCGAGCAGGCGCTGGTAGGCCGTCCCCGCATCGGCGAAACGCACCGCGAGGAAGTTGGCTTCCGACGGCAGCACCGCGCGCACGCCGGGCAGCCGAAGCATGGCTTCGCGCATCGAACCACGCTGGGCCCGCACGATCGCCAGATGCTCGCGCGCCGCCGCCTGCCCCGCGGGCGACAACGCCGCCAGGGCGGCCGCCACGCACGGCAGCGGCAGCGGATACGGCGCCATGATCCGGCGCAGCAAGGCGATCACGCCGGGATTCGCCAGCAGGCAGCCGATGCGCGCGCCGGCCAGCGCCCAGGCCTTGGACATGGTGCGCAGCACCGCGAGGTTGTCGTGGCGGTCGATCAGCTCGGCCACGCTGCCGTCATCGGCAAATTCGACGTAGGCCTCGTCGACCACCAGCAGCGCCCGGCCGGCCAGCTCCCGCAGCAGGCGCTCGATGCGCGCGCGCGGCACGCACCGCCCGCTGGGGTTGTTCGGCGTGCACACGAACACCAGCTTCACCGCCGGCGTGACCGCGGCCAGCACCTCATCCACATCCAGCGTGAAATCGTCGGCCAGCGGCACTTCGATCACGGCGGCATTCTGGACCCGCGCGCACACCGCATACATGCCGAACGTCGGCGGCTGGATCAGGATCGCGTCCTCGCCGGCGCGGCAGAACGCGCGCACCAGCAGGTCGATCGCCTCGTCGCTGCCGCGGCCGACCAGAAGCTGCTCGCGACGCACGCCGTACAGCCCGGCCAGCGCCTCGACCAATGCCGCCGGCTGCGGTTCGGGATAGCGGTTGCAACCCATGCCTTCATCACCGACCGGCGTCCACGCCGATTCGTTGGCGTTGAGCAGGATCTGGCCGCCGCTGGCCTCCATGCGGGCCGAGGAATAAGGCTGCATGGCGCGGATTTCCGCACGGGCGAGATCGAGCACGCTCATGTCCCTGCCTCCAATGCCGCCAGCCGCAGGGTCACCGCGCGACGGTGCGCCTCCAGCTGTTCGGCCGCCGCCAGCGTGGCCGTGCAGGGGCCGATCGCACGCAAGCCGCCGGCACTGACTTCCTGCACGCTGATCTGTTTCTGGAAGCTCGCCACCGACACGCCGCTGTAGCTGCGCGCATGGCCGTAGGTCGGCAGCACGTGGTTGCTGCCGCTGCAATAGTCGCCCACCGACTCCGGCGTCCAGGCACCGAGGAACACCGAGCCGGCGCTGGCGACGCCGTCCAGCAGCGCACGCGGCTCGGCCACCTGCAGGATCAGATGCTCGGGCGCATAGCGGTTGCTCACCTCGACCGCCTGCGCCAGCGAGTCGACCAGGACCAGCCGGCTCTGCGTCAGCGCACGTTCGGCAATCGTCCGGCGCGGCAACGCGGCGCACTGTCGGGAAACCTCCGCCGCCACGGCGTCCAGCAATTCCGGCGACGGGCTGAGCAGGATCACCTGCGAGTCCGCCCCGTGTTCGGCCTGCGACAGCAGATCGGCGGCGACGAAGACCGGGTTGGCCGCGGCATCGGCAATCACCAGCAGCTCCGAGGGGCCGGCCGGCATGTCGATCGCCGCGCCCTCGGGGTCGCCGGACACCTGCAGCTTGGCCTCGGTCACCCAGCTGTTGCCGGGGCCGAACAGCTTGTCGCACTTGGGCACGCTGGCCGTGCCGTACGCCATCGCGGCGATCGCCTGGGCGCCGCCGAGCTTGAAGACCCGGTGCACCCCGCTGAGGCGCGCGACGTACAGCACCGCTTCGTCGCAGCGGCCATCCGTCCGCGCCGGCGAACACAGCACCACCTGCGGGCAGCCGGCCAGGCGCGCCGGGATGCCCAGCATCAGCGCCGTCGAGGGCAGCGGCGCGGTACCGGCCGGCACGTACAGGCCGACCCGGCCGATCGGCCGCAGCATGCGCTCCACCCGCACGCCGGGCGCGGTATCGATGCCCACCGGCTGCGGCGCGGCGGCTCGATGGAATGTCTCGATCCGGCCGGCGGCCTCGCGGATCGCCGCCTTCAGCGCGGGATCGAGCGCCGCTTCGGCGGCCACGAATTCGGCCTCGTCGACCTCGATCGCCGTCAGGGCGCAGCGGTCGTGTTTCGCGCTGAGCTCGAGCAGCGCCGTGTCGCCGCCCTCGCGCACGGTGGCGATGATCTGCTCCACGCCGCGACGCAACTCGTCGGCACGCGCCTGCGCCGGACGCGCCAGCGCTTGCCGGCGCGCGATCTCGCTCGATCCGTTCCAATCCAGACGATTCATGCCCAACGATCCTTCCTGCCCGCCCGCCTCATGCCAACATTTTCTCCACCGGCAACACGAACATCTCGCGCGCGCCGGCCTTCTTGATTTCCTCCAGCTGGCGCCAGCTCACCTCGCCTGCGCACAGCGCCTGCAGCATCAGCTGGTCCGGCTGGCCGAGCACCGGCAGCAGGGTGGGCTGCGGCCCGCCCGGCAGCAGGCGCGTCACCGCTTCCAGCGTAGCGCGCGAGGTCTGCAGCAGCAGCAGGCGCGACTCGCGCACCTGGATCACGCCATCGAGCCGCTTGAGCAGCAGATCGATCATGTCGCCGCGCTCGTCCGCCGGCAGCGCCACCGGACCGGCCAGCACCGCCTCGCTCTCCAGCAGGACTTCCGTTTCGCGCAGCTGGTTGGCCACCAGTGTGCCGCCGCTCTGCACCAGATCGCAGATGGCGTCGGCGGTACCCAGTTTCGGGGCGATCTCGACCGAACCGGAGAGCGTCACGGCGGTGGCGTCGACACCGTGCGTGCGCAGCC
This sequence comes from Pseudomonadota bacterium, assembly GCA_028873095.1. Lineage (GTDB taxonomy): Bacteria > Pseudomonadota > Gammaproteobacteria > Xanthomonadales > Rhodanobacteraceae > Rhodanobacter. Next base: position 42,102 of record JAGWMU010000002.1, read on the forward strand.
ATTCGCCAAGGAGGCCGGGATAGGAGGTCGCGATGCGCTGCCCCGCCAGATCCTGCGGCCGGCGGTAGTCGAACTCCTGCGGCACCGCGATCGACAGCCGGCAGCGGCCGAAACCGAGCGGGCGCCATTCGCGCAAGGGCGCGCTGTCGCGGCCGGCGGCGAGCTGGAATTCGTTCATCACGTTGCGCCCGACGATGCCCAGCTCGCAGACGCCCTGCGCGATCAGCCCGGGGATGTCGTCGTCGCGCACCAGCAGCAGATCGACCGGCTCGCCATCGCCGAAGCAGAACAGTTTGTCGCGGCTTTGCCTGAAAGTCAGGCCGCAACGGTTGAGCAGCTCCAGCGCCGGCTCGGTCAGCCGGCCGGATTTCTGCATCGCGATGCGCAAACGGTCACGCGTCTTCATGCCCCGGCCCTTTTTGCCGCCAGCGATTGGCGGCGCGCGGCGCGTGCCGCCGCCGCCAGGTAGCCGCCGCTGCCCTGATTGAGATAACGCGCCACCCGCCCGATCGTCGTGATGCTGACGGCCGTGCGCTCATGGATCTCCCGATATGACACGCCTTCGAGCAGATACGGCACCACCCGCCAGCGATCCACCAGCACCTCCCGTTCCGCCGGGGTGCACAGGTCATTCAGGAACGCCCCCATTTCGTCGGTGTTCTTCAGCGACAGCAGCGCCTCGTAGAGGCTGAGCTCCGCTGAGGCGACCGGCGTTTCCGGGGCAAGCGATCGACGTTTCATAGTGTACTAACGCATTAATATGTGAGTTCGAACTATACATGGTCCGCCGCTCGGCGGCAAACCCGTCGGCAACTGCGCTCGAGCGCACCGCCCAGGCTGCCCCGCAAGCGTCGATGATCTCCGCCAGCGGCGCAATCGGGTAGGGAGCCGGAATACTCCGGCCCCCTCCCACACCACCGTACGTGCGGTTCCGCATACGGCGGTTCCCGTCTGCCATGTAGTTCATGCGAACTTCGAGGCCTTGAGCTTGTTTCGTTCGTCGTGTCGCCTGTCGTCCTATGGACACCCCAATCACCTTCCGGACTTCCGGCCCGTCCAGCTCTGACCAAGGCTCCCGGCTTGCACCGGAACTTCTGCCCAAGACGCGCAGAGAGCACGCGTGACTTACCACTCGTGACAGGTTCGGCCCTTCGGTCATACCGCACCTACTATGGCCTCTGCTGACTTCTCGCTCCGCCTTGCGGCGTTGCCCTTTCAGGCACGAGGCGAGATCTCCCCGGGTATGACGCACCTGCCTTCCCGCTTATGCCTGTCGGATATACGCCGTGTCGTTCCGTGCAAGTACTGGGCTTTGGCCTTCATGGCTGCCTCACCCCAACACGTCGCCTCGTATCCGCTTCTTGTTCATCAGGCCAGCGTTTTGCCTCGGGCTTCCTTCAGACGACCAGTCACCCGATCGCCCTTGCCTCTGGCTAATCCTTCCCCTTGCCGGGTGGATAGAGGACTTTCACCTCCAAGCAGGTGCGCCCTGCCGGGCGCACCACGAAAAAACCCGCACAGGGCGGGTTTTCGGGGCCGGTGAAGGCCATTGCGCAATGGAGGCCAAGGTCGGAATCGAACCGGCGTACGCGGCTTTGCAGGCCGCTGCATGACCACTCTGCCACCTGGCCATTGCTTGGCGCGTCACGACCGTGACGATCGCAACTTGCCTTGAAAAACAAAACCCCGGCAAACCGAGGCTTTGCGAAAACTGGAGCGGGAAACGAGACTCGAACTCGCGACCCCGACCTTGGCAAGGTCGTGCTCTACCAACTGAGCTATTCCCGCATCGGAGCCGCGAATCATAGCAGAACGCAATCGGATGTGAATAGCCGACGCGCCACGTGCCGAGCCGGCCCGGACACCATGCCGCGCAGGCGCGACCGGCCATGGGCCGAAACGGCAAGGCCCCGGACGAGCCGGGGCCTTGAATGCAAACTGGAGCGGGAAACGAGACTCGAACTCGCGACCCCGACCTTGGCAAGGTCGTGCTCTACCAACTGAGCTATTCCCGCATCGGAGCCGCGCATTCTAATACGGGAATGCCAATGGTCAAGCCCGTATCGGGCAAATCGCGCCGCCGCCGTCACGCATCGCCGCTGCCATGCGGCTTCCGCGGCAGGTCGCCGCGCAGCATCGGCCATGCGGCGCGCAGGTAGTACAGGCCGGACCAGATCGTGAGCACGCCGGCGATCACCAGCAGGGCCTCGCCGATGTGGTACAGGCGCAGCGCCGAGGCGGCCTTCTCGTGCTGCACGATCAGCACCACCAGGGCAACCATCTGCATCACCGTCTTGAGCTTGCCGATCAGGGCAACCTTGACGGTGGCGCTCATGCCGATCTCGGCCATCCATTCGCGCAACGCCGACACGCTGATCTCGCGCCCGACGATCACCGCCGCGGTGATCGCCATCAACACGCCCGACCAGTTGCCGCTGGGGTGCGACTGCACCAGCAGGAACAGGGTCACGGTCACCATCAGCTTGTCCGCGACCGGGTCCAGAAACGCGCCGAACGCCGAAGTCAGGTTCATCCGCCGCGCCAGGTAACCGTCCAGCCAGTCGGTGAAGGCGGCCAGCACGAAAACGATCGCGGCCGTGATGTTGTGCCCCGGAAACGGCAGGTAGAACACCGCCACCATCACCGGCAGCAGCGCGACGCGGAACAGGGTCAGCCAGGTTGGCAGGTTGATGCGCATGATTCGATCCATCTGTTTGCCGCAGTGTCGCATGCCATGGCTCGAGGCATGCAGGTATGCCGGGGAGTCAGCCATGCAGGCTGGCATAGATCCGCAAGGCCAGCCCCCGATCGATGCCCTTGACCTGCATCAGTTCCTCGACGCCGGCGCTCTCCACCCCGGCCAGGCCGCCAAAAGCCTTGAGCAGCGCCGAGCGCCGGCGCGCACCGATGCCCGCCACCTCCTCCAGCACGCTGCGCTCGCGCGCCTTCTCGCGCCGCTTGCGATGCCCGCTGATGGCGAAGCGATGGGCTTCGTCGCGCACGGCGGCCACCAGATGCAACGCCGGCGACGACGAGCCCGGATGCAGCTCGCGCCCCGGGCTTCCCGGATCCACCCGCGCCAGCACCAGGGTTTCCTCGCCGGCACGGCGGCCCGGCCCTTTCGCCACGCCGACCACCACGATGCCGTCGGCGCCGAGTTCCTTCAGCACGTCCAGCGCCTGCGCCACCTGGCCGCTGCCGCCGTCGATCAGCAGCAGGTCGGGGCGCGCACCTTCGCCTGCGGCCACCTTGCGGAAGCGCCGGGTCAGCGCCTGATGCATCGCTGCGTAGTCGTCGCCGGGAGTGATGCCGGCAATGTTGAAGCGACGGTAATGCGATTTTTCCGGCCCTTCGGGCCCGAACGCCACGCACGAGGCGACGGTCGCCTCGCCCATCGTGTGACTGATGTCGAAGCACTCGATGCGACGCGGCGGCGCGGGCAGATCGAGCACTTTGCGCAAATCGTCGAAGCGCGCGCCGAGGGTTTGCCGGCTGGCCAGGCGCGCGGTCAACGATGCCTGCGCATTGCGTTCGGCCATCTGCAGGAATTGCGCGCGCTCACCGCGCACGCTGGCTTTCAACGCCACCGCGTGGCCGGCCTGCTGGGCCAGCACGTCGGCCAGGATCGCCTGATCGGCGATCGGTTCACCGAGGATCAGCTCGCGCGGCACCGGCCGCTCCAGGTAGTACTGCGCGACGAATTGCGCCAGCACGTCGGCCGGCTCGGCATCCAGCGGCAGGCGAGGAAAGAAGTCGCGCGTGCCCAGGCTGATGCCGTTGCGGAAAAACAGCACGCTGACGCAGGCCATGCCCGATTCGATGCGGCAGGCGATCACGTCCATGTCGGCGCTGGCGCCCTGCACATGGTGCTGCGCCTGCAGCCGGCGCAGCGCGGCGACCTGATCGCGCAGGATCGCCGCACGCTCGAACTGCAGCGCCTTGCTGGCCTGCTCCATCGCCTCGGCCAGCTCGTCGATGACCGCATCACTGCGCCCTTCGAGAAACATCTGCGCGTGGCGCACGTCGCGGCGGTAATCGTCCGCGCCGATCAGCTGCACGCACGGCGCCGTGCAGCGGCCGATCTGGTGCTGCAGGCAGGGCCGCGAGCGGTTGCGGAAATAGCTGTCCTCGCACTGGCGAACCTTGAACAGTTTCTGCATCAGGCTGAGGCTTTCGCGCACCGCCCAGGTACTCGGATACGGCCCGAAATAGCGTCCCGGCAGATTGCGCGCGCCCCGGTGGAAGGCCAGCCGCGGATAGTCCTCGCCATCGGACAGGTAGATGTACGGATAGCTCTTGTCGTCGCGCAGCAGGATGTTGTAGCGCGGCTTGAGCGACTTGATCAGCTGCGACTCGAGCAGCAGCGCCTCGCCTTCGGTGCGCGTCACGGTGATCTCGACGCGGGCGATCTGCGCCACCATCGCGGCGATGCGCGGCTCCATCCGCGGCTTCAGGAAGTAGCTGCCGACGCGCTTCCTGAGATTGCCGGCCTTGCCGACGTAGAGCAACTCGCCGGCCGCGTCGAAATGCCGATAGACGCCGGGCGAAGATGTGAGCGTGCTGACGAACGCCTTGCCGTCGAAGGGTTGGGGTTGCGCGGGCTGCATGCGGGCATTCTAGTGCAGCAGGCAACCGCCAGACGCCCCGGAGCGGATCCGGGCGGCGGCCTCACGCGTGCGTGCGCAACCATTGCTCGGCGCGTTCGAGATCGGCCGGGGTATCGATGCCGGGCGGGAACGGCTCGGGCGTGAGCCGCACGGCAATCGCGTGGCCGTGTTCCAGCACCCGCAGCTGTTCCAGCGACTCGGCCTGCTCCAGCGGGGTACGGCTGAGCGCGGTGTAGCGCGCCAGGAATCCGGCGCGGTACGCATAGATGCCGATGTGCCGCAGGAACGGCGTGCCGGCTGGCAGCGCATGCCGGTCGGCGGCGAACGCATCGCGCGCCCACGGCAGCGGCGCGCGGCTGAAATACAGTGCCCGCCCGTGCGCCGACCGCACCAGCTTCACCACATTCGGATCGAACAGTTCGGCGGCGTCGTGGATCGGCGTGGCCAGGGTCGCCACCGGCACGTCGTCATCGGCCAGTGCCTGCACCACGGCGCGGATGCCCGCCGCCGGGGCGAACGGCTCGTCGCCCTGCAGGTTCACCACGATGACGTCGTCGGCCCAGCGGTAATGCGCCGCGCATTCGGCCAGCCGGTCGCTGCCCGAGGCATGGTCGCCGCGCGTCATGCAGATTTGCACGCCGCGCTGCCCCGCCAATGCGTCGGCGATGCGCGGATCGTCCACCGCCACCACCACCTGGCTGGCGCCGGCCTGCAGCGCGCGCTGCGCCACCCGCACCACCAGCGGCACGCCGCCGATCTCGCGCAGCGGCTTGGCCGGCAAACGGGTCGAACCGTAGCGGGCGGGTATGGCGACGATGAAATCGGGTGCGGCGTTCGGCATGGGCAACCTCGTGGCGGAGCAGCAAGCATGTGCTGCCGGGACGTGGTCGGGCAATCGATCGGTTCAGTCGACCGCCCGCAACGCGAAACCGCAGCCGTTGGCCAGCTCCAGGAAACCCGGGAACGAGGTCGCGACGTGCGAACAGTCATGGATCCGAACCGGGCCGCCGGCGACCAGCCCGGCCACCGCGAAACTCATCGCGATGCGATGGTCCAGATGGCTTGCCACGCTGCCGGCGCCAAGCCGGCCGCCGCGGATGATCGCACCGTCCGGCGTTTCCTCGATGGCGGCGCCGAGCGCGCGCAGGCCGGCGGCCATGGTCGCGATGCGGTCGGACTCCTTCACCCGCAGCTCGGCGGCACCGCGGACGAGCGTGCTGCCGCTGGCCACGGCGGCGGCGATGAACAGGGCGGGAAACTCGTCGATCATGTCCGGCACCAGCGCTTCGGGCAGTTCGACGCCATGCAGCGGCGCATGGCGGACGACGAGATCGCCCACCGGCTCGCCGCCGCTTTCGCGCTGCCGCTCGACGGCGATGTCCGCGCCCATCAGGCGCAGCGCCTGCAGCAGTCCGGTGCGGCGCGGATTCAGGCCCACCGCCGGCAGGCGCAGTTCGGAACCGGGCACGATGCTGGCGGCGACCAGGAAGAACGCCGCCGAGGAGAAGTCGGCCGGCACGTCCACATCCGTGGCATGCAGCACATGGCCGCCGTCGAGACTGGCGTGCCCCGGCTCGAAGCGGATCGGCCAGCCGAATGCGGCGAGCATGCGTTCGGTGTAATCGCGGGTCGGGTGCGGCTCGACGATCGCGGTTTCGCCCTGCGCATACAGGCCGGCCAGCAGCAGCGCCGACTTCACCTGGGCGCTGGCCACCGGCAAGGCGTAGCGAATGCCGCGCAACGGCTGCCCCCCATGCACGTGCAGCGGCGGCAGGCCCTCGCGGGTATCGATCCGCGCACCCATCTGCGCCAGCGGGTCGGTCACCCGGCGCATCGGCCGTTTCGACAGCGAGGCATCGCCGACCAGGGTGCTGTCGAAGGCCTGCCCGGCCAGCAGGCCGGCCAGCAGGCGCATGCCGGTACCGGCATTGCCGCAATCCAGCGGCTGCGACACGCCGCGCAGGCCATGCAGGCCGACGCCGTGCACCACGCGTTCGCCGGCGGCCGGGGTCTCGATACGCACACCCAGTTGCGCCAGCACGGCCGCCGTGGCGCGGGTGTCCTCGCCCTCCAGGAAACCGCGAATGCGCGAATCCCCCTCGGCGATCGCGGCCAGCATCAGCGCACGGTGCGAGACGGATTTGTCTCCCGGCACCTGTACTGTGCCGCGCAGGGGCCGCCCTGGTTGGCTGCTCCAGTCGAGTCGGTTCAAGCAGATTTCTCCCGGCAGAATTTCTTCAGGCGCGGCGATGCAACACGGCGGCCGCGCGCCACGTCAGGGCAACGCCACCGGATAGGAGCCCAGCACGCGCACCGTCGCGGCCGACTGGCCGATTTCCTGCACGGCGGCCTGCAACGGCGCCTGGTCGACATGCCCGGAGACATCGATGAAGAACGCGTATTGCCACTTGCCGGTATGCGCCGGCCGCGATTCGATCCGGTTCAGGCTGATGCCATGCTTGGCGAACGGGCTGAGCACGTCGTACAAGGCTCCCGGCTTGTCGTTCACGGTGATCAGCAGCGAGGTACGGTCGTTGCCGGACGGCGGAAACAGCGAGCGGCCGATCACCAGGAAGCGGGTGGTGTTGTCCGCGCGATCCTCGATGCCCTTGGCCACGGTCTTGAGGCGGTAGACTTTTCCGGCCGACTCGCCGGCGATCGCCGCGGCGTCGTCGGCATGCCGC
>JAGWMU010000108.1 GCA_028873095.1 Pseudomonadota bacterium
GCACCCGTAGGAGCGCACCCTGTGCGCGATGCTCTTGCTGTGTTCCGGACGAAGAGTTTCATGGGCAAAAGCTTTCGTCTGCCTGCGGCAGCCGAGTTACTTTTCTCTTGCGTGGCCAAGAGAAAAGTAACCAAAAGAGAAGGCCACCCCGCTGACGCGCCTTGCTGGCATCCTGCCCGCAAGGTCCGCGGGCAGGCGGCGGGGTTTGTCGACAGCACACCCTGTGCTGACGACAAACTGGCCGGCATCCCTGCCGGCCACCCTGCGGGCTTTTCCTCCACCCGCCCGCCGCTGCAGAGGGTACCCGGTAGAGCAGCGGGCCATCCTGGCCCGCACGTTTCGGAAGTGCCGGATCAAGAGCAGGGCAACCGCAGAGCGACGCTTCGGACTTGCTCTTGCTCTTGCACTTGCTCTTGCTCTTGCCATTCCGCTTCATCACCGAGTGCGGGCCACGAAGGCCCGCTGCTCTGCCCGGGCCCCCTGTGCGGCGGTGAGACGGGGACGACAGGCCGCGCAGCGGGCATCGACAGGGATGTCGATGCCTTTTCGCACGGGCAGGAGGCCCGTTCGAAAAGCCCGGCCCCGGCTCACGGACTTGCCGGGCAGGAGCCCGGCAAGCGCCAAGCGGGGTGTCGTTTTCTCTTGGTTACTTCTCTTTTGGACAAGCAAAAGAGAAGTAACTCGCCCTCCGCAGGAGGACGAAAGCTCTTCGCTCTGGACTGCGACGAAGCGGCAGAAGCATCACGGCCGCAACCACTTGCACCGGCACCATGCTGAGCACCAGCATCATCGCCGTCGCCGCGCTGTGCTGGCTCGGCCTGCTGTTCGGCGTGGCGCTGCTCGGCGAGCGCCGTCCGCGCATCTTCGAGAGGCGCTGGGCGATCGTGTACGCGCTGTCGCTGGCGATCCACTGCACCTCGTGGACCTTCTACGGCACCGTCACCCAGGCCAGCCGTTCCGGCTGGTGGCTGCCGCCGACCTTTGTCGGGGCGATCCTGATGTACGTGTTCGCGCTGAAATTCCTGCGCCGGCTGGTGCAGCTGGTGCGCGAGTACAACGCCAGCTCGCTGGCCGACCTGATCGCGGTGCGGCTGGGGCGGCATCCGGGGCTGGCGGCGATGGTCACCGCGGTGATGGTGATCGGCATCGTGCCGTACATCGCATTGCAGCTGAAGGCGGTGGCGATGAGCTACGGCATCCTCAGCCGCGGGCAGCTGGCCCAGTCCGCGCCGTGGCAGGACAGCGCGCTGTACGTGGCGCTGCTGATGGCGCTGTTCGCGATGCTGTTCGGCACCCGTCGCGCCTCGACGATGGAGCACAACCGCGGGTTGGTGCTGGCGATGGCGTTCGAGTCGCTGTTCAAGCTCGGCGCGATGCTGGCGCTGGGCAGCCTGCTGTTCAGCGCGCTGCCGGCAGGGTTGCCGATCACGGTGCCGCCGCCGCCGGACAGCGGCGGCTTTCCCGCGCTGATCCTGCTCGGCGCGCTGGCGATGTTCACCCTGCCGCACCAGTTCTACGCCGGCGTGGTCGAATGTCGCGACGACGGCCACCTGCGCACCGCGCGCTGGCTGTTTCCGCTGTACCTGCTGCTGATCTCGCTGCCGATCCTGCCGCTGGCACGGATCGGCGACGCGCTGCTGGGGCCGAGCGGGGTGTCGTCGGACATGTACGTGCTGGCGCTGCCGCTGGCGCGCGGCGAACGCGGGCTGGCGCTGGTGGCGTTCCTAGGCGGCCTCAGTGCCGCCACCAGCATGGTGGTGATCGCCACGCTGACCCTGAGCCTGATGCTGGTCAACCACTTCATCGCGCCGTTGCGGGTGCGCGCCGGCTGGGGCCGCGACGAACATGGCGACCTGCGCGGCGAGCTGCTGAACCATCGGCGCGTGGCGATCCTGGTCGTGCTGCTGCTGGCCTGGACCTACAGCCGGGTGCTGGCGCGCAACGAGGCGCTGGCCGACATCGGCTCGATTTCGTTTTCCGCGCTGGCCGGGCTGACCCCGGCGCTGCTGGCGGCGGTGTATCGCCCGCAGTTGGGCTCGCGGGCGGTCATCGCCGGGCTGGCGGCCGGCACGCTGGTGTGGCTGTATGCGGTGTTGCCGACGCTGCTGCCCGGTGCGCCGCCGTGGCTGCATGCCGGACTGTTCGGCCAGCATTGGCTGGCACCGGACGATTTGTTCGGACTGGGCGACTGGAACCGCCTCGGTCGCGCGGTCGCGGTGAGCCTGGTGGCCAACGTCGCGGTGATGCTGTCGGTGGCCGAGACGCGCTTTGGCCGCGCCGCTCGCGCCGTCAGCGTGGGCCACGTCGGCGTGACCGAATTGCGCGCGCTGGCCGCACGCTTCCTGTCCGCGGAGCGGGTCGAGCACCTGTTCGACGCGGCGCTGCCGGCCGGTCCGGCCGGCAGCGCCCTGGTGGCCGAAGTGGAGCACGAGCTGGCGGCGGTGATCGGTGCCGCCTCGGCGCGGCTGCTGCTGGAAGTGGTGCACCGGCAGGGCCGCGACGATCTGGACACGGTGGTCGCGATCGTGGGCGAGGCGGCGCAGGACCTGCATTTCAACCAGCGCGTGCTGGAGGCGGCGCTGGAGAACATGAGCCAGGGCATCTGCGTGGTCGACGCCGAGCTGCAGCTGGTGGCGTGGAACCGCCGCTACGCCAGCCTGTTCGACTATCCCGACGCGCTGCTGCAGGTCGGCCGGCCGGTGGCCGAACTGACCCGCTACAACATCGCGATGGGCATGCTCGGGCCCGGCGAAGACGAGCGGCGCGTACAGCGCCGGCTCACCCACATGCGTGCCGGCACCCGTCACCTGTCCGAGCGGTGCTTTCCCGACGGCACCATCGTGGAGATCCGTGGCAACCCGATGCCAGGCGGCGGTTTCGTCGCCACCTTCACCGACGTCACCGCATTCCGCCAGGCCGAGATGGCGCTCAAGCGCGTCAACGAGACGCTGGAACTGCGGGTGGAGGAACGCACCCGCGCGCTGGCCGCGGCCTCGGCCGAGGCGCAGCGCGCCAACGAGGCGAAGAGCCGCTTCCTGGCGGCGGTCACCCACGACCTGATGCAGCCGCTGCACGCGGCGCAGCTGTTCGCCCATGCGCTGACCGAGCGCGGCGCCGACGCCGCCACCGCGGATCATCTCAACGGCGCGCTGGCCGCCACCGAAGGCCTGCTGGCCGGCCTGCTCGACATCGCGCGACTGGAAGGCGGCCGCCTGCATCCGCAAGCGCGCGCGTTCGCGCTGGCCGAGGTGCTCGATCCGCTGGCGGCCGAGTTCCGCGCCATCGCGCTTGACCGCGGCGTGCGGCTGGATGTGGTGGGCACGCGCGCCTGGGTGCACTCCGATCCGCAACTGCTGCGCCGGGTGCTGCAGAACTTCCTGTCCAACGCGCTGCGCTATGCCGAACACGGCCGCGTGCTGCTCGGTGCGCGCCGTTGCGGCGATCGGCTGCAGGTGGAAGTCTGGGACACCGGCCCCGGCATCGCCGCGGACGAGCAGCAGCTGATCTTCCAGGAATTCCGCCGCGGCAGCGCCGCGGGCGGACAGGGGCTGGGGTTGGGCCTGTCGATCGCGCAGCGCATGGCCGGACTGCTCGGGCATCCCCTGGGGCTGCGCTCGTGGCCGGGCCGCGGCAGCGTGTTCCATCTCGACATGCCGCGCGTGCCCGCCACGCCGCAGCCGCCCGCCGGCGTCGATACCTGGCAGCCGCTGCCTGCCGGCCGCGCGCTGGTCCTGGACAACGAACCGGCCGCGCTGGCGGCGCTCTGCCACCTGCTCGCCAGCTGGGGCTGGCTGGTGCACGCCGCGCGCAACGTCGAGCAGGCGCTGGCCGCGCCGTGGCGGCCGGACCTGCAGATCCTCGATTTTCATCTGGACCGCGGCCGGACCGGGCTGGAGGTCTGGCGGCTGCTGCAGGCGCTGCATGCCGAGGTGCCGACCGTGATGCTGACCGCCGATCGCGACGGCGAGTTGCGGCAGCGCCTGCTGGAGGCGGGGATCGGGGTGCTCTACAAACCGCTCAAGCCGCTGGCGCTGCGGCAGGTGCTGCAGCGGGTGGTGGCGGCGGGCGTGCGGGCGTGAACCCGGGACGGCCGGCGAGTCGTCCCGGCGCCGGCATCCGGGTTTCGGGTTTCATGCCAGCGCATGAAGCAGGACCCGCAGGTGCACGCCGGCATGATCGGCACGCAGGCGAAACTGCCCGCCCAGCGAGGTGACCCGGTCGCGCATGCCTTGCAGGCCGCGGCCGCCGCGCGGCAGGCGCTGCGGCAGTCCGGTGCCGTTGTCCCGCAGATCCAGCAGCGCCAGCGTCCTGCCCTGGCGTCTGCCGATGCGCAGGCGCAGCCTGAATTCGCTGGCTTGCGCGTGCTTGACCGCGTTGGTCGCGCTTTCCTGGACCAGGCGGTAGATCGCGGTGCTGGTCTCGTCGTCGAGCAGGCGCGGATCGCCGTGCAGTTCGGTGCGGTAGGCCATGCCGGCTGCATTCAGCAGATCGCGAATCGGCCCTTCGTCGAGCGCGCGCAGCAGGCCGAATTCGTCCAGCACGGCGGGCCGCAGGTCGTCGAGCAGGCGCCGCAGGGCGCCTCGCATGTGCGCCAGGATGTTGTTGATCGAGGTGCTGATGTCCTCCATGCCGGCCTGGCGCAGCCGCGTCTGGGCCAGCTTCACGTGGGTCTGGATGGCGGTGATGTTCTGGCCCAGCTCGTCGTGCAGTTCGGCGGCCAGGTGCCGGCGCAGGCTTTCGTCGACCTGCAGGTTGCCGCGCGCCGCCCGGCGCAGTTGGCGGGCGAGCTGGTCCAGCCGCTGGTTGACCGCAGCCAGGTGGTCGTTCTGCTCGGATACCCGGGCGTTGCTCCAGCGCAGCGCATCGGTGGCCGAGCCCAGCATGATGGCGCCGGTGCCTGCCACGGCAAGATACAGATAGGCTTCGGCATCCGATGGCGCATGCCCCAGGTAGCGCGTGGCAAGGGTTATCCCGAGGCTGGATGTGATCAGGGCAAGGCTGGCGCCGCGCCAGCCGTGGCGAAAGGCGAAAAACAGCACCAGGGCCAGCGACAGGACGCGGGCGAACTGCGATTCCGGCGCGGCCTGCCTGGACAGCACCAGCATGATCGCCATGGACGGCAACATGACCAGCAGAGCGTCCTGCAACAGCCGGGCCAGCGCCTGCCGGTCGAAGCGGCTGCGCAGCAGCATGATCATCAACGGCACCACCAGCACGATGCCCAGGTAGCGGCCGAGCAGTTCCTCGCCCAGTACCTGGATCATCAGTTGCGTCGACATCGGCGAGTGGAACAGCGCCAGCAGGGCGGCATCCGCCGCGGTGGTGGCAGTCACGATCAGCGCGGCCGACAACAGCAGCTGGGCCACATCCTGCGGACTGTGCAGGCTGGCCTGAAGATTGAACCGCCGCAGCAGCCACAGGCCGATGGTCAGCAGCAGCGGCGCGGGCAGTTCAGCGAGGAGGGCACCCGGCCAGGCCGGCGTGCCCCCCCCGGCCAGATGAGTGCCGACGGTGGCAGCGAGTTCGGCGCCGAGCAGCCAGCCCCAGTGGCGCACCGGCGACAGCAGCAGTGCGCCGAACAGCAGGCCGTAGGGCAACACCCAATAGGGCTGGACGGTTGGCCACAACAGCAGCCAGAGCAACAGGTAAGCCGCGCCGAGCAACGGCCCGGATCGGTTCAGGTGAAGTGGTTTCGGGTGCATCGGGGAATATTACATGCGCGGTCCGTGCGGCCGTCGCGGTGCGCCCGTCGGCGCAGCCGACGTCGGCGGATATGCATAAGTTGCGGCTTGATGTGTAAAGTAGCCGCATGTACAGCATCGTTCTGGTCGACGACCACGCCATCGTTCGTGAGGGCTTCAAGCGGCTGATCGAACTCGAGCCGGATCTCGATGTGGTGGCCGAATGCCGCAGCGCCGACGACGCGGTGGAGGCGGCAAGCCGGTGGCATCCCGATTTGCTGGCGCTGGACCTGTCCTTGCGCGACACCAGTGGCCTGCCGCTGATCGAGCACTTGCTGGGCATTTCCCCGCAGACGCGGATCGTGGTGCTGAGCATGCACGACAGCGAGCCGTACGTGTCGGAAGCCCTGCGCCGCGGCGCCAGCGGCTATGTCACCAAGGGAGCGGCACCGGAAGAACTGGTGGCGGGTCTGCTCGCGGTGATGCAGGGCGAGTGCTTTCTGAGTTCGGATCTGCGCCAGCGCCGGGCCGAACGGCCGGACGCGCTGCTGGACCCGGTCGGCCAACTGACCGCGCGCGAACACGAAGTGTTCCTGCTGCTGGCAGGCGGACGCGTGCCCAAGCAGGTGGCGGCGGAATTGGGGATCGGCCAGAAAACCATCTACAACCATCGCGCCAGCCTGATGGGCAAGCTGGGCGCGGGTTCGGACCTGGATCTGTACCGGATCGCCAGCGAGCGCGGGTTGCTGCCGGACAAGCATTGATCCGCGGCGCGGTGCGCGGCATCGCGCCGCCTGCGCGGTCAACCGGTCTGCGCCTGTTCCAGCATCTGCCTCGCGTGCGCCCGGGTTTCGCGGGTGATCTCGACGCCGCCGAGCATGCGCGCCAGTTCGTCGCGACGGCCGCCGGCATCGAGCTTGTCGATCCGGGTGTGCGTCGAGTGGCCGTCGCTGTGCTTGCTGACGCACAGGTGCGCGTGCCCCTGCGCGGCGACCTGGGGCAGGTGGGTGACGCACAGCACCTGGCGCAGCTTGCCCAGCGCGCGCAGTTTCTGCCCCACCACCTCGGCCACCGCGCCGCCGATGCCGGCATCGACCTCGTCGAAAACCATGCTGCCGACCGTGTCCTTGCCCAGCGTGGCGACTTCGATGGCCAGGCTGATGCGGGCCAGCTCGCCGCCGGAGGCCACCTTGCGCAGCGGCCGCAGCGGCTGGCCGGGATTGGCGCTGACCAGCAGCTCGCAGCGCTCCCGGCCCTGCGGGTCGGGTTCGTCGTCGCCGGCCGGCTCCAGTTCGATGCGCAGCTGGCCGCCGGTCATGCCAAGCTCGGCCATCAGTGCGCCGACCTCTTCGCCCAGGCGAACGGCGACCGACGATCGCGACCGGCTCAGCTGCGCCGCGGCGGCCGCGTAGTCGTGTTGCAGGCGCTGACGCTGCCCGGCCAGTTTTTCCAGTGCCTCGCCGGCGCCTTCGAGCTCGGCCAGTTCGAGCCGCAATGCATCGAGCCGGCCGTGCAGTTCGCCGACGGGCAGCCGATGCCGGCGCGACAGTTCGTGCAGATGCGTCAGATGACGGTCGACGTCGGCATAGCGTTGCGGGTCGAGGTCGACGTCCTGCGCATAGCGGCCGAGCCCGTCGGCGGCCTCCCCGAGCTGGATCGCAGCGTTGTCCAGCAGCTCCAGCAACGGCGCCAGCTTGTCGTCGAGCGCGGCCAGCTTGCCGAGTTCGGCGTGCGCGCGGCCGAGCGCGCGGCGCAACGCGAACTCGCTGTCGCCGTCGAGCAGCTCGACCACGCCGGCGCTGCCTTCGGCCAGTCGCCCGGCATTCGCCAGGCGCTTGTGGCCGGCTTCCAGTTCGAGCAGTTCGGCGGGCGGCAGGGCCCATTTTTCCAGTTCGCCGATTTCGTGGCGCAGCAGGTCGATGCGCGCGGCGCGATCCTCGCCGCCGCCGAGTTTGCGTATCCGCGCACCCAGTTCGCGCCACTGCACGGCAGTGTCGCGCACCTGCGCAAGCAGGGCGTCGTGGCCGGCGCTGGCGTCGAGCAGGGCCAGCTGGTGCGCGCGCGAGAGCAGTGCCTGGTGTTCGTGCTGGCCGTGAATCTCGACCAGCAGCGACGCCAGTTCGCCGAGCTGGCGGGCGTTGGCCGGGCGACCGTTGATCCATGCCTTGGAACTGCCTTCGGCGCGGATCACCCGGCGCAGCTGGCAGCCGCCGTCTTCGTCCAGTTCCTCCTGCCGCAGCCAGTCGCGGGCGGCCGGCAGTTCGGCCAGGTCGAACTCCGCCGCCAGTTCGGCGCGATCGCTGCCGGCGCGTACCATGCCGCTGTCGGCGCGTGCCCCGGCCAGCAGCATCAGCGCATCGACCAGCAACGATTTGCCTGCCCCGGTTTCGCCGCTGACCACGGTCAGCCCCGGGCCGAAGGCAACCTCGGCGGCTTCGACGACGGCGAAATGTCTGACGTAGAGCGAAGTGAGCATGGCCGATGCGGTGGTGGAGTCGGTGGATTGTAACGTCAGCGCGACCGTGCAAAATACAGCTTCCACTTGCAAGCCGCCTGCGCGGACCTTATCTCTGCCGGGTCTCAAGGATTGCCACAGCGCATGATGAACCCTCACGCCCACGACCTCGATGCGCGCGCACGTCGCCTGCTGCGCACCCTGATCGCCCAGTATCTGGTCGATGGCGAACCGGTGGGCTCGCGCACGCTGTCGCGTTCGTCCGGCCTGGACGTGAGCCCGGCGACCATCCGCAACATCATGGCGGATCTCGAGGATGCCGGGCTGGTCGCCTCGCCGCATACTTCGGCCGGACGGGTGCCGACGCCGCGCGGGCTGCGCCTGTTCGTCGACAGCCTGATCGAACTGCGGCCGCTGCCGCAGAACGAGATGGCGCGGATACAGCGCGAGTTGCCGCATGGGCCGGCCACCACGATGGACCTGCTCGGCAACGTCTCGACCCTGCTGTCGGCCATGACGCGCTTTGCGGGCGTGGTCACGGTGCCGCGCCAGGCCGACTTTCCGCTGCGGCACATCGATTTCGTGGCGCTGCCGGATGCGCGCGTGCTGGTGATCCTGGTGTTCACCGACAACCAGGTGCAGAACCGCATCGTGCAGCTGGCCAGGCCGCTGCACAACAGGGAACTGGAGCAGGCGGCGAACTACCTCAACACCCAGTTTGCGGGGCTGCGCCTGGACGACATCCGCGCCCATCTGCTCAGCGAGCTGCGCGAGGCGGGCAGCGAACTCAACCGGCTGCTCGCCAGCACGATGGAACTGGCCACCGCCTCATTCGCGCCGCAGGCCGGCGGCAATGACGTGCTGGTCAGCGGCCAGACCAATCTCATGGCGTATGCGGAGCTCGCCGACCTGCAACGGCTGCGCGAGCTGTTCGAGGCGTTCCAGCAGAAGAACGAGTTGCTGCAGCTGATGGAAATCTGCTCCCGGGCGCCGGGCGTGCGACTGTTCATCGGCGAGGAATCCGGTTTCAGCGCACTCGACGGATGCAGCGTGGTGACCGCCAGCTACGGCGCGCAGGGGCGGGTGCTGGGGGCCGTCGGGGTGATCGGCCCGACCCGGATGGCGTACGAGCGGGTCATCCCGGTGGTACAGGCGACGGCCGAACTGCTCAGCGACGCCTTGAATCGCGCCGCCACGACCCTATAACCGCAACGGGAAACCGGTTCCCCGTTGAAACTGGATGGCTGGCACGCGTGCCGGCCGCGGACTTTCGTTTGGAGTGATGCATGCAGAACAACGACCCTCTGGCACCAGGCGAGGCGCTCGATCAGGTACCCGACCAGGCCGCGGCGGGCGAGCCGTCGAGCGCCGAACTCACGAACCTGCGGGCCCGCGTGGCCGAGCTCGAGGCGAGCAATGCGGAGCTGCGCGAGACCGTGCTGCGCGAGCATGCGGAGCTCGACAACCAGCGTCGTCGTCTGCATCGCGATCTCGAACAGGCCCGCCGCTTTGCCAACGAGAAGCTGCTGAACGAGCTGCTGCCGGTCTACGACGGCCTGGAGGGCGGCCTGGCGGTGGAAGGCGGCGATCTTGCCTCGATGCGCGAAGGCATCAGCCTCACCTTGAAGGCGCTGCTGAAGGTGGCCGAAAACCACGGCATGTCGCAGGTCGACCCGCTCGGCCAGCCGCTCGACCCCGAGCGCCATCATGCGGTGAGCATGGTCGAGGCGCCGGGCAAGGCGCCGGGCACCGTGGTTGCCGTGCTGCAGAAGGGCTATGTGCTGAACGATCGTCTGCTGCGCCCGGCGCTGGTCTCGGTGGCGAAGGACTGACCGGCTCTGGCCGCCGGCAGCTGCCTCGGAAGCTGCGCCGGCAATACACGAAATCGCATCAGGGGCTTGGTCGGCATTGAATCCACCGGCCAGAACCCCATTTGAAAATCAGTCGCGGCCGCGGGGCCGCAGAAATCTGGAGCATACACATGGGCAAGATCATCGGTATCGACCTGGGCACGACCAATTCGTGCGTTGCCGTGATGGACGGCAGCACGGTCAAGGTCATCGAAAACTCGGAAGG
>JAGWMU010000109.1 GCA_028873095.1 Pseudomonadota bacterium
ATCGACGTGGCAACGACGTGAAGAATCGTGCGGCGACCATCTCTCACTTCCCGCTCCTCTTCACTCGCTCCTCGCGCTTCAGCGTTCGAACAAGGCTATCGACTCCACGTGCGCCGTGTGCGGGAACATGTCCATCACGCCGGCGGAGCTGAGCTTGAAGCCGTGCTGATGGACCAGGATGCCGGCATCGCGTGCCAGCGAGGCGGGATGGCAGGAGACGTAGACGACGCGGCGGGTCTGCTTGTGCGGCAGGTAGTCCAGCACCTTGTCGGCGCCCGCGCGCGGCGGATCGAGCAGGATCTTGTCCCACGGCTGCCGTGCCCAGTCGCTGCCGCGCTGGTCCTCGAACAGGTTGGCGACGTGGAACCGCGCGTTGCCGATGCCGTTGCGCGTGGCGTTCTGCGCGGCACGCTCGACCAGCCCGTGCTCGCCTTCCACGCCCGCCACCTCGGCGACCCGGCGCGCGATCGGCAGGGTGAAATTGCCCAGGCCGCAGAACAGGTCGAGCACGCGGTCGGCCGGCTGCGGATCGAGCAGTTCCATCGCGCGCGCCAGCATGCGCTGGTTCATGCCGGCATTGACCTGCACGAAGTCGAGCGGTTCGAACTCCAGCTCGACATCGGCGAATCGCGCAACGTCGCTGCCGATGCGGAAGGCCAGCCGAGGCTTCCCGGGCCACAGCGGATGCACGCTGCTGTTGCCGCCGGGCTGCAGGTAGATCGCCAAATCGTGTTGCCGGCCGAAGCCGGCGAGCGCAGCCAGATCGTGCTCGCTCAGCGGCTGCATGTGGCGGAACACCAGGGCCATGGTGTCGTCGCCGGCGGAAAACTCGACCTGCGCGATGTCGCCGGCGGCCTGCAGGCCGTTGATCAGCTCTGCCAGCAGGCCGATCTTCGGACCCAGTGCGGGATGCATCACTTCGCAGTGCTGGACATCGGCCACAAAACGCGGGTTGGACTCCTCGCGAAAGCCCACCAGCACCCGCCCCTTTTTCTCGACGTT
The DNA here is from genome assembly GCA_028873095.1 of Pseudomonadota bacterium. Taxonomy (GTDB): domain Bacteria; phylum Pseudomonadota; class Gammaproteobacteria; order Xanthomonadales; family Rhodanobacteraceae; genus Rhodanobacter. The sequence continues at coordinate 1,003 of JAGWMU010000109.1, forward strand.
GCGCACCGACAGCCGGCCCTTGCGCCGATAGCCCCAGGGTTCGCCGGTGAGCGGCGGCAGCCACGCCTGCGGCGTCACCTTGCCGATGCGCTCGAAGTTTTCCGCCAGCACGCGCTGCTTCGCCTCGATCTGCGCGGCGCCATCCATGTGCTGCAGCGAACAGCCGCCGCATGCGCCGAAGTGCCGGCAACGCGGCTCGACCCGGTGCGGCGAGGCGGTGAGCACCTCGACGACTTCCGCTTCGTCGAAGTGGCGATGGCGCTTGCGCAGGCGCAACAGCACCTGCTCGCCCAGCAGCGCCCCGCTGACGAACACGGCCTTGCCGTCGACACGGGCCACGCCGCGACCGTCATGGCCGAGGTCGGTGATCACCGCTTCGAACGGCGCTGACGGCACGGAGTTGGATCGGGACATGAGGCAGCGGGCCGTAGGCGGTGGCGGACCGCCGATTATCCCAGATCGGCCCGGGCGGTGCCTGCTTCATGCGGCACGCCGCGTAGGAGCGCACCTTGTGCGCGAAGGCTTTTTGCCGGTACCCGGTAAAAACATCGCGCACAGGGTGCGCTCCTACGGATTGGCGTGTCCTATTTCTGCTGCCAGGCGCCGGCGGCGTTTTGGTAGTACCAGCCCGGCCGCGCTTTCTCGATCCACACCTTGGCGAAGGTGGCGCGGATCTGCGACTCCCATTCCGGGTGGTTGTTGGCATTGGCCACTTCGCGATAGAGCGCGCTGCGGTCGCGGTTCTCGTCGGCCAGGGTGGCATTGGCCTGGGCGCGCTGGCTGAGCGGCACCTTGGCGGCATCGCGCATGGCCACCATGCCGTCGCGGGTGAAGCCGGCCGCACCGCTGTCGAGCAGCGCGCCCAGCGTCCCCTGGAAGCGCGCGCGCATGCGTGCGCGGATGGCCTCGGTGGCGCTGGTCTGGATGCGGATGTCCGGCGTCTCGGCGGCATAGGCCGACGGCACCAGCAGATCGAGCAGCATCGCGGAGGGCGGCTGGCCGGCCTCGCCCGATGCGGGCTTGTTGTCCTTCGCCGCGGGTGCCGGGGCATGCGCCGACTGACCCAGCACGTTGCCGATGAACTGATCAGCCGCCTTCTGCGCCGCCGCCTCGGGGAAATACACGTTGATGGTGACGCAACCGACCAGCAGCACGGCCAGCGTGGTCAAGGCGAGATAGGCAAGCTTGCGCATAGTGGACTCCAGTGGCTGGGACGTGAATGCGGGACGGCGTGACGGGGATCAACGGACCTCGGGCCCGCCCCCCTCCACCGCGGCCTGCAGACGGCGGACCAGGGTCGGCCAGTCGACCCGGGTCTGGTGGCCGATCACCTGCAAGCGGGGCAAGCCGCTGCCCTCGACGATAGTGTAGCCGCCCCCGCCGGTCCCCAGCCCGCCCATCTGGCAGACCGAGTTCTGCAGCGTGCAGTTCAGGCCGATCCGATGGTAGCCGAATGTCTTGAACAGTTTCAGCACCATGCCCTGCAGGCCGGCGGCGATCCCGCCGCCGCCGACCGTGGTGAGGTTGTTCACCGCGCGCTGGCTGATCCGGCCGCCCGTGTCGGCCAGCAGGCTCGCCTTGAACGCGACCGGGCTCCAGTCGACCAGTTGCAGGCCGTCGATCGAGCCGTCCAGCCGTCCGCTGATGCTGCCGAAATCGAACACGCTGGTGATCGCCCCCAGATCGAGCTGATGCAGGCTGATATCGCCGCTCAACGCCGGGGCGGGCCCGAACGGCTGCTGCAACGAGAGCCGGGTGATGTCGACGAAGCCGTCGAACAGGTTGGCCGACAGGCCGCCCTGCAGCTCGAAGCGGTCGCCGACCCAGCGCAGCGATGGGATCGCGCCGGCGAGCGTGCCGGGAAACGCCGGCCAGCCCAGCGCACGGCTGAAGGCCGCCATGTCGACCCCGGTCAGCACCAGCGAGGTGTCCAGCCGCTGGCCTTTCGCCGCCGCCGGTCTCCAATCCAGCTTGCCGACCCGCAACTGGCCTTTCAGCACCGGCACTTCCAGCGGCTGCTGCAGGCTCAGCGTGCCATCGTGGCTTTGCCAGCGCGACTGCGCCGCGCCGTTGGGTATCCGGTAAAACTTCAGGCCCTGCCAGCCCAGCGTGGTGGCCGGCCGGTCGCCCTGCACCGACCAGTCCAGTCCGCCGCGCAAGCCGCTGACCGCCATGCGGCCGTCCGCATCCAGCAGATCCAGGCCATTCGTGTTGAACGCAAAGCTGTGCAGGCCATCGGCGCGCAGATCCACGCTGCCGCTCAGCTGGCCGTCGATGTTCAGGTCGCCCAGGCCCAGCGTGCCCAGCCATGCCTTGCCGTAGCGCTGGTAGGCCGCCGGGAAATTCGCGCTGAAGCGATGCAGCCGCAGTTTCTTCAACGCGCCGCCGGCATCGAGCGTCAGCGCGCCGTCGAGTTGCAGCGCGTCGGCATCGTTCACCCGCAACCGGCTCAGCTCGAACTTGCCGTGCTGCACGTTGGCATGCAGGCCCAACTGCACGGGATGACCGGGCAATTGGGCGTAGATCGGCCCCAGCAGCAGATCGCCGCCGGTGAGGCTGGCATCCAGGTCGATCTGCGCCGGACCCGCCGTGGTATCGAGGCCGAAGCGGCCGCTGCCGCTCAGGCCCTGGCCGGCCAGCGTGCCGGTCGGCGTATCGAATCCCACGCGATCGAGCGTGAATTGCCCGGACGACTGCATGCCGGCGCCGCGCAGGTCCAGGGCCAGTTCGGCGTCCAGCCGGCCGCCGGTGGTGCGGCCGGACCAGACCGTGCCGAGCAGGCCCTGCAGCCAGCCGGCGGGGAGGTTTTTCAGGCTGATCTGCGCATGGCTGGGCTGATCCAGCGGCATCGCGACGCTGGCGTGCGCCTTGCGCTGATCGATGTTCACCAGCAGGGTGTCCGCCGAATTGCTGAGCACGATGTTCACGTGCGCATCGCCCAGCGCGCCGCCCGGCGCGCCGGTCAGGCGCGCGCCGCCATCGAAAATCCAGCGCATGCGATCGTCCCGCTGCAGGTTGCCGGCAAGCGTCAGGCCCAGCCGCCGCCAGCCCATCGCGGCCACGTCCGCCTGCGCGGCCTGCAGTTGCAGATCGATGCCGCCGGCAGCATCCTCACTGATGCGTGCCGTCACGGTCTGCAAGACGACGCCCGGCATGCTGATCGACTTCGCCGTGAACACCACATCCGCCCGCGCAGGCAACGCCCAGATGCCCCCCAGCAAGAGGCCGCAACACAGCAAAAGGTGGCTTGATAGGAAGCGCATGCCGGACCATTCTGCCAAATTAAGCTGAACGACAAGGATTTCGTCATGCCAAGCCTGCACGCCGACCCGCATTCCACCTGCTCGAACCCGCCGCCGATGCGGGCTCTGGTGGCGGATGACGACCCCGCCAGCGGCTTCTTCCTGTGCGACGGCCTGCGCCAGCTCGGCGTCCGGGCCGAGCTCTGCACCGACGGCCTGAGCGCGCTGCAGCGCGCCCGTGCCGAAGCCTACGACCTGCTGTTGCTGGATTGCCGCATGCCCGGTGCCGGCGCGCTGCAGGTACTTGCCCGATTGCAGGCCGAGCCGCACGCCTCCTCCGCCGCCAGCTTGGCCGTCGCCACCAGCGCGGAGGTGACGCCGCAGGACCGCCAGCGCCTGCTCGCCGCCGGCTTCGGCGAGATCCTGCTCAAACCCTGCGGGCTGGCCGACCTGCAGCGGCTGCTGGCGCTGGTGCAACCGGATCGGCACGACGCGCAGGTGCTGGATGACGCGGCCGGGCTGGTCAGCACGGGCGACGCCGCCATCATGCGCTCGCTGCGAACGCTGCTGCGCGACGAACTGGTCGCGCTCGAGCCGGAGCTGGACCGGCTCGGCCGCGACCGCGCCGCCTTCGTCGAACGCCTGCACCGCCTGCGTTCCTCGTGCGGATTCTGCGGTGCCGCCAGCCTGTCGGCCCAGGCCGCCTTGCTGGAACGGCTGCTGGCAGGGCACGACGCCACGCCGGCGGCACTGCAGCGCTTCCGCATGGCGCTGCAGGCGACGCTGCGGGCACTGGACCGCCCGGGCACGAACCTCGACCGCCCCTGATCTCGGAGCGCAGCCTGTGCGCGAATGCCCTTTGCATCGCCCCCGACAAGAGCATTCGCGCACAGGGTGCGCTCCTACAACAGCAGGGGGGTGTTCGCGGTGGCCCTCAGCGCCGCGAAACCGCCATCGCCAGCACGCGCCAGGCACGCATCTCGGCCCCGCCGAGGTGGAACCGGATCACCTCGCGCATCATCTCGCGCAGGCTTTTCAGGCCGCCGCCGTCGGGCATCCGGTCCTGTTCCAGCGCGATCAGGTCGCGGCCCAGCAGCGCCTGCGCACAGTCGGCAGCGCAGCGCACCGCGCCGTGCTCGGCCCGATAGCGATAGGTCGCGTCCGGCAGCAACGGCTCGCCGGTTTCCAGCTCGTGCTGCAGCTGCAGGCCGTAGCCGATGGCCTGCAGCAGATCGCGCTCGAAGCGGCGCAGGCTCCACGCCATCGACTCGCCGCCGGCCAGCCGCGCCAGCGTTCGCGCGTAGGCATCGAACAGGTGCGGCATCGGATCCTGCCGTTCGGTCAGGCGCACCACCAGTTCGTTGAGATAGAGTCCGGCCAGGCCGGTGTCGCCGGGCAATCGCCGCGGCGCGCCGACCGGCTCGACCGCGGTCAACGTGGCCATTTCGCCGCGCAGCAGCAGATCCAGCGTCAGCGGCTGGAACGGTTCGAGTTGCGCCCGCCGCAGGCGCGCGCGTTCGCCGCGCACGCCACGCGCCACCACGCCCAGGCGGCCGTGCTCGCGGGTCAGGCACTCCAGCAACAGCGACGTCTCGCGATACGGCCGCGCGTGCAGGACATAGGCGGGTTGCTGCTCGATGCGCATGGAAAATCAGCAGTGAGGTGAGCGCAGTGAGAAATGAGAGAAAAGCGGGAAGGCGCCGGCAATCTCCGCTTTTCTCTCATTTCTCGCCCCGCCTTTCTCACTCCTCGCTCTAATCCGTATACCCGAATTTCTTCAGCATGTTCTCGTCGTCGACCCAGCCTTCGCGCACCTTCACCCACAGCTTCAGGAACACCTTGCGCTCGAACATGCGCTCCATGTTGCGGCGCGCACTGGTGCCGATCGCCTTGAGCTGGGCGCCGCCATTGCCGATCACGATCGCCTTCTGGCCATCGCGCTCGACCCAGATCACCGCATGGATTTCCGCGATGCCGTCGGGACGATCGCTGAACTGCTCGATCTCCACCGTGGTCGCGTAGGGCAGCTCCTGGTCCAGCCGCAACATCAACTGCTCGCGCACCATCTCGGCCGCCAGGAAGCGCTCGCTGCGATCGGTGATGTCGTCTTCGCCATACACCGGCGGCTGCACCGGCAGGCGCCGCAGGACGGCCTGCTCGAGCTCTTTCAATCCCTGCTTCTTCAGTGCGCTGACGTAGTGGATTTCGTCGTAGCTGTGCCCGGCCGCCAGTTCGGCCACGAACGGCAGCATCGCCGTCTTGTCCTTGCTGAGGTCGACCTTGTTGATCACCAGCAGGCGCGGCGACGATTGCTCGACCAGCGCCGCGTACAGCGCCTCGTCCTCGTCGGTCCAGCGACCGGCCTCGATCACCTGCACCACCAGATCGACGTCGCTGATCGCCGAACGCGCGGCGCGATTCAGGCTGCGGTTCATGGCCCGCTTGGCGCCGCGGTGCAGTCCCGGCGTATCGACGTACAGGATCTGCCCGGCCGTGCTGTTGGCGATGCCCAGGATGCGGTGGCGGGTGGTCTGCGGCCGCGGGCTGACGATCGACAGGCGAAAGCCGATCAAGGCGTTCAGCAGGGTCGACTTGCCCACGTTGGGGCGTCCCGCCAGCGCCACCGTCCCGCAGCGAAAATCCGCATGCGGCAGGCTGCCGGCGGTGTCGGCGGCGGGTTCCAGTTCGTGGTTCATGACGTAGAGTGCTCGGCGGGTCGGACGACAAGTGTAGTGCGTCGCCCCGGAATCCACCGGCCATGCGCGCGCATGGCCGGGTCGGGCGGCAATCCATGCCGTGCGACCGGTGCGGCGCGGAGCGGGGCAATCAGGGCTGGCGGTGCTGCTCCAGCAGCTGGTTCAGCACGGTCTCGGCCGCATCCTGTTCGGCGGCGCGGCGGCTGCCGCCGCTGGCGCTGGCGCTGATCGGCAGCGGTTCGCCGATGACGCAGCTGACGTCGAACGTCTTGGCGTGGTCGTCGCCGTGGCTGCCGGTCAGCTCGTACTGCGGCAGCGCCCAGCCGCCGGCCTGCAGCCATTCCTGCAGGCGGGTCTTGGCGTCCTTGGACGACCGCCGCAATGCCGCGATGCGCTCGCCGAACAGGCCGCGCACCCATTCGCGGCAGGCCTCGAAACCGCCATCGAGGTAGATCGCGGCGATCAACGCCTCGAAGGCGTCGGCCAGGATCGAGTCGCGCCGGAAGCCGCCGGTCTTCAGCTCGCCGGAACCGAGTTTCAGCTCGTCGCCGACGGCCAGTTCGCGCGCCATCAGCGCCAGCGCCTGGCCGTTCACCAGTTGCGCGCGCAGGCGCGAAAGCTCGCCCTCGCTGGCCTTCGGATGCGCCTCGTACAACATCTCGGCGATGATCGCGCCGAGCAGGGCGTCGCCGAGAAACTCCAGCCGCTCGTTGTTCGGTTTGCCGATGCTGCGATGGGTGAGCGCCAGTTCCGCCAGCGCCGGATCGCGGAAACGGTAATTCAGCTCCAAGGATCAGGCGCCCACATTGCCCTGCAACGGCACGCTCTTGTCGAAGTGCAGCAGGAAGTCGATGTTGTACATGAAGGGGATTTTCTTGTCGTAGGTGACGTTCAACTCGCTGCTGCCGCCGGCGGTGCGCTGGATGGTGATGTCGGCGGGCTTGATGGTGGAATCGTCGACGTACTGGAAGTTCATCTTGAACGCCAATTCGCGCCGGATCTCGTCCAGCGACTTGCCGGTGGTGCCCTCCGTGGCGATCTGGTTCATCGCCTTGACCACGCCCATGTATTCGGAATACGACGGCAGCAGCTTCATCGCCATGAAGCCGAAAAAGGCCGCGACGATCATGACGACCAGAAACCCGATCAGGGTGATGCCGGACTGCTTCGATTTCATAATCCCCTCGCTATGCCGCCTGCGCGGCGTGCCCATCTGTGGGTTGATTCCGCATGCCGAACGAGCGTCGATCATGCCGGCGGATTCTCGCACCATCGGCCGCATCGTGTCTGGCGCCGGGCCGGCCCGCCGGCGGAACGGTCAATGGACGACCGTTCCGATCCGCGAGAAGGCCACGCCGCCGGTACCCCAGCCCTTCCAGCTCATCCAGATCAGGAAGGCCTTGCCGGCCAGGTTCCGCTCCGGCATGCAGCCCCACCAGCGACTGTCGAGACTGTCGTTGCGGTTGTCGCCCATCACCAGATAGCAGCCCGGCGGCACCTTGGAGGGCACCTTGTCGTTGGGGATCGACTGGGGCGTGTTGTAGTCCGGCATCCGCGCAGTCAGGTGATTGACCATGCGGCCGTCCTCGCGCGGCAGATGCTCGTTCCAGACCGTGGCCCCCATCTGCAGCATGGTTTGATCGACGCTGCGCCCCGGATTGCCCTCGTACGGGCCGATCTCGTCGGCCGCCACCGGCTTGCCGTTGACCAGCAGGTCGGCGCCGTGCACCTCGATCGTGTCGCCCGGCAGGCCGATCACCCGCTTGATCCAGTTCTGCAGCGGCACCGGCGCATGCGGGTCGTTGCAGCTCATGTCGCCGCTGCGCACCAGCTTGTCGCCGTCCCTGCACAGATAGCCGGGGAAACGGAACACCACCACGTCGCCGCGCTTCGGTTCACCCAGCGAGACGATCTTGTTGTTGAACACCGGCAGGCGCAAGCCATAGGCGAACTTGTTGACCAGGATGAAATCGCCCACGTCCAGCGTCGGCATCATCGAGCCGGAAGGAATCCGGAACGGCTCCGCCACGAACGAACGCAGCAGCAGCACCACCAGCAGCACCGGGAACAGCGAACGGGCCCAGTCCACGGCTACCGGATCGGCGTACTCCGCACCGGCCGCATCCAGGCGCGCCTTGCGCCGCTTGTAGAGAAACAGGCGATCCAAGCCCCACACCACGCCGAACAGCACCGTGAGGGCGAGCAGAATCGCCGCAAAATCGAATTCCATGCATTGCTCCTGTATGTCTGGGAAACGGGGAACGGACAGGGCGGTGTCGCGTCGACTTGTCTGTTCCCTGTTCTCCGTTCCCCGCCCTCGGCTATTTGTCCACCTTCAACACGGCCAGAAAGGCTTCCTGTGGAATATCCACCCGACCGACCTGCTTCATGCGTTTCTTGCCTTCTTTCTGCTTCTCGAGCAATTTTTTCTTGCGGCTGACATCGCCGCCGTAGCACTTGGCCAGAACATTCTTGCGCAGGGCTTTCACCGTGGAGCGGGCGATGATCTGCGCGCCGACCGCGGCCTGGATCGCCACGTCGAACTGCTGGCGCGGGATCAGGTCCTTCATCCGCTCGACCAGCTCGCGCCCGCGCCGGTCGGCGTGGCTGCGGTGCATGATCAGGCTGAGCGCATCGACCCGATCCCCGTTGATCAGCACGTCGGTGCGCACGAACGGACCCGCCTCGAAACGGTCGAAGTGGTAATCCATCGAGGCGTAGCCGCGCGAAACGGACTTGAGCCGGTCGAAGAAATCCATCACCACCTCGGCCAGCGGCATTTCGTAGCTGATCTGCACCTGGGTCGCCAGGTACTGGATCGAGCGCTGCACGCCGCGCTTCTCCTCGCACAGGGTGATCACGTTGCCGATGTAGTCCGGCGGCGTGAGGATGTTGGCGACGATGATCGGCTCGCGGATCTCCTGCACCTGCGGCGAGGCCGGCAGCTTGGCCGGATTGTCCAGCAGCATCGTCGAACCGTCGGTCCGGAGGATCTCGTAGACCACGGTCGGCGCGGTGGTGATCAGGTTCAGGTTGTATTCGCGCTCCAGCCGCTCCTGCACGATCTCCATGTGCAGCATGCCGAGGAAGCCGCAACGGAAGCCGAAGCCCATCGCCTCGGAGGATTCCGGCTCGAAGAACAGCGCGGCATCGTTCAGGCGCAACTTGTCCAGCGCCTCGCGCA
>JAGWMU010000110.1 GCA_028873095.1 Pseudomonadota bacterium
CGCTGACCTTCCTGCAGGGACTTGAAGCCCGTGCCCTGGATCGCGCGGAAATGCACGAACAGGTCATCACCGCTTTCCGGCGTGATGAAGCCAAAACCCTTGGCGTCGTTGAACCACTTGACTGTACCGCTCTGACGATCCGACATGAAGCATACCTTTTGAAGCTATTGATGATTTGCGGCTCGGAGCGAAGTGCACGTTACCGCAGAAGAAGCAGGAAGCCGAGTTTCCACGGGATCTTGCCTTATCAGCATACACTGTAATGCGGGACTGCGCGCAATATTATTTCCGCTGGCCGCCCGGACCGCGATCGCGGCGCCTGTTCCGGCCACCCCATCCAGGCCGCGGGCCGCATGGCTGCAGGCCGCGTGGCAGCGGCGTTCCGGCGTTTTCCGGGATGGCCGCCCAGCGCCGTCCCGGCGTGCCCTACGCGTCGATCCGCGGCAACCGGTACGGCCCCGGAAGGCACATCCCTTACAATGCCGCAATGAAAATCGCTTCATGGAACGTGAATTCGCTGAAGGTACGCCTGCCGCACCTGACCCAGTGGCTGGCTGCTGCGCAGCCGGACATCGTGGCGCTGCAGGAAACCAAGCTGGAAGACGCGAAGTTTCCGGTCGAGGAGCTGGCGGCGGCGGGTTACCGCGCGGCGTACTCGGGCCAGAAGACCTACAACGGCGTGGCGATCCTGGCCCGCGAAGCGCCGCGCGACATCGTCACCGACATTCCCGGACTGGACGATCCGCAGCGGCGCATCCTCGCGGCCACCATCGGCGCCACCGGATCGGATCCGGGGCTGGCTCTGCGCGTGGTGAATCTGTACGTGGTCAACGGCAAGGCGGTCGGCGACGAAAAATACGCCTACAAGCTGCAGTGGCTGGCGCGCGTGCGCGAGTTCCTGGCCGGCGAGCTGGAGCGCCATCCCAGGCTGGTGGTGCTGGGCGACTTCAACATCTGCCCGGACGACCGCGACGTGTACGATCCGGTCGCCTGGGGCGAGGACATCCTGTGCTCGCCGCCGGAGCGCGCCGGCCTCGAGGCGATCACCGCGCTGGGCCTGCACGACAGTTTCCGGCTGTTCGAGCCGGGCGCCGAGCACTACAGCTGGTGGGACTATCGGCAAGCCGCATTTCGTCGCAACATGGGCCTGCGCATCGACCTCATCCTGGTCAGCGAGGCATTGAAGTCCGCGGCCACGGCGGCGGCGATCGACCGTGAACCGCGCCGCTGGGAGCGTCCGTCCGACCACACGCCGGTGACGCTGGAACTGGATATGAGATGACCGCAAAAACCGAATGGCCCAGTTCGCTGGACGACAACGAACTGGATGAGCTGGATCGCTATCTGCGCGCGCACACCGGCGAGGGTGACCTGCTGCTGGATGGCGTGCACGGTCTGCTCAGCGCGCTGGCAGTCGGGCCGCTGCCGGTGCTGCCGGAGGAGTGGCTGCCCGAAGTGCTGCACGAGCCGTTCGCCGACGAGAACGAAGGCAATCGCGTACTGGCCTTGCTGGCCAAGCTCAACGATTCGATCCCCGCCGAGCTCGATGTCGACGCCTACGAGCCGATTCTCGGCGAGGTCGAGCTGGAAACCGGCCTGATGCTGTCGGCCGCCGGCTGGTGCGAAGGATTCAGTCGCGGCATCGACCTGCGCGCCAACCTGTGGGAAAGCCGGCTGGCGGAAGATCCCGAGCTGATGGAGCTGCTGGGCCCGGTGATGGCGCTGGCGGTGGACGAAGGGATACTGAGCGCCGAGGCCGAGTTCGAGAAACTCAACGACGACGAATACGACGAGTGCCTGGCACGGGTGCCGGCCGTGCTGGGCGCGGTCAGCCATTACTGGCAGGCCAAGCCCGCGACCGAGGCGGAAGTGGAGGCGATGCTGCTGAAGCTTCCCGATCATGCCGATGATGCCGCCACGCCGCCACGCCAGCGCAGCGGCCACTGGGTACATTGAAGCGTTGCCGCGTCACTGTGCAGGAGCGGCGGTAGGAGCCTACCCTGTGGGCGAAAGCTCTGTGCCAGCATCCACCAAGGGCATCGCGCACTGGGTGCGCTCCTGCGGCAGCCGCTCTCACGAAACCCCTGCAAACTTCGCCGGAGCCAGCCCATGAACGAACGTCACGTCATCCGCCGCGTCCGCGGCGTCGACACCTCCGACGGTGCCGGCGTCAAGCTCAAGCGCGTCATCGGCCAGGTCGAGCTGGACATGCTCGATCCGTTCCTGCTGCTGGACGAGTTCCGTTCCGACCAGGCCGGCGACTACATCGCCGGATTCCCGGAGCACCCGCATCGCGGCTTCGAGACCGTCACCTACATGCTGGCCGGCCACATGCAGCACCAGGACAACCATGGCAACCGCGGCGATCTCGGTCCCGGCGGCGTGCAGTGGATGACCGCCGGCCGCGGCATCCTGCATTCGGAAATGCCGCAACAGGAAAACGGCCTGATGTGGGGCTTCCAGCTGTGGGTGAACCTGCCGGCGAAGGACAAGATGACCGCGCCGCGCTACCAGGACATCGCGCCGGAACGGATTCCGGTGGTGCATCCGGCTGCGGGGGTCGCGGTGAAGGTGATCGCCGGCGAACTGGCCGGGGTCGCGGGGCCGGTCGAAGGCGTCGTCACCGCCCCGCTCTACCTGGACGTCAGCCTGCAGCCGGGCGCCGCGCTGGCATTGGAGCTGCCCGACGGACACCACGGTTTTGCCTACGTGTTCGAGGGCGAGTCGGCGCTGGTCGGCGGAGAACGGCTCGGGCGCGGCCAGCTCGGCGTGTTGTCCGAAGGCGGACGGCTGCAACTGGCCGGCGCCGAGCAAGCGGCGCGCCTGCTGGTGGTTGCCGGCCGGCCGCTGGAAGAGCCGGTGACCCGCTACGGCCCGTTCGTGATGAACACGCCCGCGCAGATCCACGACGCGATCGCCGATTTCCGCGCCGGCAAGTTCTGAGTAATGAACATGCCTTTCGCCACAGCCTCCTCTCCCCCTGAGGAGAGGATTGAGGCGAGGGGCCCGGTGCTTGCGGGCAAGCACATCGAAGTCGCTCGACGTGAAATCCGCAGCGAGACGCCGACACCCCGCTCACCCCTTCACACTGCCCAGCAACAGCCCTTGCAGGTAATAACGCTGCAGCGCCAGGAACAGCAGCAGCACCGGCAGCACGGTGACCACCGAGCCGGCCATCATCAGCTCGCTGTCCTGCACGTGATCGCGCGCCAGCGAGGCCAGCGCCAACGGCAGCGTGTAGTGCTCCTGTCCGGTCAGCACGATCAGCGGCCACATGAAGTCGTTCCATGCGGCCAGGAAGGTGAAGATCGCCAGCGTCACCATGATCGGCTTCAGCAGCGGCAGCACGATCTGTCCGAAGATCCGCAGCTCGCTGGCGCCGTCGATGCGCGCCGCCTCCAGCAGTTCGTCCGGCACGTCGCGGGCATATTGGCGCACCAGATAGATGCCGAAGATGGTGGCCATGCCCGGCACGATCACGCCGGCGTAGCTGTTTACCAGGCCGATCGTCTTCAGCAGCAGGAACAGCGGCAGCATCGCCACCTGCGCGGGGATCACCAGCGCACCGATCAGGGCCTGGAACAGCCGTTCGCGGCCGGCGAAGCGCAGCTTGGCGAATGCATAGCCGGCCATCAGGTTGCTGGCCAGCGCCAGCACGGTGATCGCGCCGGCGATCAGCAGGCTGTTGAGCAGGTAGCGCCCCATGCCGGCATGCGCGAACAGTTCGCGGTAGTTGTGCAGCGTGGCATGCGCGGGCAGCAGCGGCGGCGGCAGCGAACTGGCCTCGCCCGGCGCCATCAACGACACCGACAGCATCCACAGCAGCGGCAGCAGCGCCGCCGCCGCGAGGGCGGACAGCGAAGCATTGACCAGGACCTTGGCCAGCCGCGGGTTCATGTTCGCCCGCCTGCGCGGTATTCCCCGCGCCGCGCCAGCCGCAGCAGCAGCGTGGTCACCGCAAAGATGATCAGGAACAGCGTGAAGGCCACGGCCGAGGCGGTGCCGAGGTTCCACCATTTGAAGCCGTCCTCGTACATCAGGTAGAGCACGCTGACCGTGCTTTGCAGCGGGCCGCCCTCGGTCATCACGTAGGGCTCGGCGAACAGCTGGAAATAACCGGCCACGGTCAGGATCACGACCAGCATCATGGTGGGCCCGAGCAGCGGCAGCGTGATGTGCCAGAACTGCCGCGGCGCGGAGGCGCCGTCGATGCGCGCCGCTTCGTACAGGTCGGGCGGGACCGCCTGCAGCCCGGCCAGGATGATGATCATGTTGTAGCCGAAGTTCTTCCACACCGCGAACGCGATGATGGTCGGCATCGCCCAGTGCGGGTCGCCCAGCCAGTCGACCGGATGCACGCCGATCGCCGCCAGCGCGTAGTTCACCAGCCCGTACTTGGTGTTGAACAGGTAGCGCCAGATCACCGCCACCGCCACCACCGTGGTCACCACCGGGGCGAACAGCACGGTACGGAACAACGGCCTGAGCCGCGCCAGCGGCGAGTTGAGCAGCAGCGCGGCCAGCAGCGACGCGGCGATCGACAGCGGCACGCCCACCGCCACGAAGTAGAGCGTGTTGCCCAGCGCCGACCAGAACAACGGCCGGTGCAGCAGCGCCCAGTAGTTGTGCAGGCCGACGAAGCGCAGGTTGTGGATGTCCGCCAGCGCATACAGGTCGTAATCGGTGAGGCTCAGGCCCAGCGCGGCAAATACCGGCAGGATGAAGAACACCCCCAGCACCAGCAGCGCCGGAGCGAGGAACAGCCATGCGGTGCGCTGCCGGTTCATGGCTGCGGACCGCGGCGATGGGCGAGCATCCAGCGGCGCTTCGCGAGGATCGCATCGGCCCGCCGGTCGATCCCGGCCGCGGCCTGGTCCACCGTCAACTCGCCGTGCGCGGCGCGGGCGGCGGCCAGCTGCATCGCGGTGACGATGCGTTCCCATTCGGGCACTGCCGGCGTCGGCCTGACCCGTTCCAGTTGTTCGCGGAACGCCTGCACCTGCGGATCGCTGCGCAACGTGCCGTCCTGCCACGACGAACGGCGGGGCGGCATGTCGCCGAGCAGCGCGTAGAACCGGCGTTGCACCGCCGGCTGCGACAGGTACTCGATCAGCTGCCAGGCCTGCGCCTGGTGCCGCGAACGGCGGAAGATCACCAGGCTGGAGCCGCTGGCGATGCCGGCGCCGGGACCGTCCGGGCCGGGCAACGGAGCGGTCGACCAGTCGCCCTGCTGCGCGGCCGGCAGACGCCGGCGAAACTCGCCGATGTTCCATGGGCCGGACAGGTAGAACGCATACACGCCGCGGCCGACCTCGAGCCACGGGTTGGCCACCTCGGTGTCGGACAGCAGCGGCGCCTCGCCTTGCCGGAACATGCCGACATAGAAGGCCAGCGCCCGCTTGAAACCGGGGCTCTCGAAATTGCCGTAGCGTCCGCCGTCGCGCAGCAGCGGCGCATCCTGCTGCAGCGCGAGCGAGAGCAGCTGCTCGAATTCGTTGGTGGGCAGCAGGATCGGATAATGGCCCGGCGCGCAGCGGGCCTTCAGCGCGGCCATCTGCCGCGACCACTCGGCCCAGTTGCGCGGCGGCGCATCGAAGCCGGCCGCCTTGAGCAGGTCCCGGCGATAGAACAGCAGGCGGGTATCGACGTACCACGGCACCCCGTACAGGACGCCGTCGATCTCGTTGGTGGCCCAGATGCCGGCGAAGTAATCGTCCGGCTGCACCACGCGGGAGTGCGCGATGTACGGCTGCAGCGGCTGCAGCGCGTGCAGCGCGGCCAGTTCGGCGATCCAGGTATTGCCCAGCTGGGCGATGTCCGGCGTGGTGTCGCCGGCGTAGGCGGTAAGCAGTTTCTGGTGGGCTTCCTGCCACGGCAGCTGCTGCAGCGCCACGTGGATGTCCGGATGGGCGTGCTCGAACCCGGGTAACAGCTGCGCCACCGCCTCGCCTTCGCTGCCCATCGCCCAGAAGGTGAGCGTGTGCGTGTCCTGGGCCTGTCGGCGGCAGGCGGACAGGCCGCCGCATGCGCCGGCCAGCAGCAACACCAGCCACCAGCGGTGCAGCCGCGATGGCGTACACGCTGGCGGCCGGCGGCGCTTCATGGCTGCGGCACGGGCCGGGCCAGCCAGCCGCCGGTGAAGCCGGCGCGCCGGAGTCCCCGGCGGATGTACGGATTCCTTTTCATCACCTTCCAGACGAAACCGCTGCGCCAGTTCTCGATCATCAGCACGATCGGTCCCTGGTCGATGCCGAGCTGCTCGGTATCGACCCAGCCCATGCCCGGCACCAGTTTGCCGGTGCGCAGGGACGCCTTCAGGCGGAAGCTGGGGTCGAACGCATCGACGAAACCGTAGCGGTCGTAGATCCACTGGCCGTAACGGCGTTTCATCGCCATCAACGCGGGTACCACGATCTGCGGCGCGAACGCGATCGAGCCGGCGGCGGCGGTGGGCGCGATGGTGCCGTCGTCGGTGATGTCGTCCAGGCCGGCGCCGCGGGCGGCGTAGCCATAGAACCTGCGTTTGCCGGCGTCGCCCTTCACCACGAAGTCGCCGGGGCCGTTGCTGGCGGTCAGGCCCCAGACGTCCCTGCCATAGCCGGTCCAGTGGCCGGGGTTGGCGATCGCGTAGTCGCGCTGGCTGAGGGTGGCGCGGCGGCTGTTCTCGAAGTAGTCCAGGCCGTGCGCGCGGCTCCAGGCATCGCGGATGCCGCGGAAATCGATCCACGTTTCGCTGTACTGGTGGCCGAACAGCGGCGCGAAGTTGAGAAAGGTCCGGCCCTCGAACGTGCCCCAGCTGCGGTCGTTGGTGGCGGTCCAGGCCTTCCATGCAGCGGCGCCCACGGGGTGGGTCGGCGAGCCCAGCGCCAGCACGTAGATCAGCATGCCTTCGTTGTAGCCCTTCCAGTCGGCCGGGATGAACCCGCCGCCGGGCGTCCAGCCCATGCCGATCAGCGGTCTGCGCGGCTGCATCCAGGGCCAGTCGACCCGGCGGTAGATCGCGTCGGCGAGCCGGCGGATCTCCCGTTCCTGCGGCGTGTCGCGGTCGTAGTAGGACTCGGCGAACAGCACGCCGCCGAGCAGCAGCGTGGTGTCCACGCTGGACAGTTCGGTCCAGTGTCCCTCGCGCTTGCCGGTATGCATGTCGAGGAAATGGTAGAAGAAGCCGTGGTAGCCGCTGGCGCCGTCCTCGCTGCCGTTCTGCGGCGCATCGTGGAAGAAGCGCAGGGTGGCCAGGGTGCGCCCGATCGCCTGTTCGCGCGTGATGTAGCCGCGTTCGACGCCGACGCCGTAGGCGGTGAGGCCGAAGCCCACGGCGGCGATGCTGGAGAACGAGGGACCCGGATAGTGATCGGGCACCAGGCCGGTTTCCGGATCGGCGCTGTCCCAGAACCAGCGGAACGTGCGCCGTTCCAGGTCGTCGAGCATGGCCTGCTGCGGCCTGGGCAGCGCGGCGTAGCCGCCCGGCGCTGGCCTCGCCGCCGCCGGCAACGGCCCGCTGGCGGCGGCAGCCGGCAGCGCGACGCACAGACAGGCGGTCAGGATCCGGAAAAATCGGCGGGTCATGGTCGAAGCGTTCGGTCCGTGGCGGTTGATGGGAAAGGCGGTCGCCCGGCTGCCGGGCGCCGGCGCATGTCGGCAGGTATCCGGATCGCGGTCCGGAATCACGTTGCGGCGACGGCGCAGTGGCGATCGATGAACGCCTGATGCGGAGGCATCGCCTCGACACAGCTTGCCACCACCTTGCCGACGCCGGCGACGAATTGGCGCAGATCCCGGTCCGGCATCTGATCGACCAGTGGATGGTACGCGCGCGGCATGATGCCTTGGCCGATCATCACCTGCACCCAGCTGGTGGCCGCGAACATCTCCTCGGCATGGCGGAAGAAGCGACCGCTGTCGCGGAACAGGCGGATATTGTCGGCGAGCTGCTCCGGGATCGGCATCGTGCGGCAATAGTTCCAGAACGGCGTGTCGTCGCGCTGGGTCGCGTGATAATGCAGGATCAGGAAATCGCGGATGCGCTCGAATTCGAAGCTCGACTGGGCGTTGTAGCGGTCGATCAGCACCGGGCTGAAATCGCGTTGCGGGAACAGGCTGAGCAACCTGGCGATGCCCGACTGGACCAGGTAGATGCTGGTCGATTCGAGCGGCTCCATGAAGCCGCTGGCCAGGCCCAGCGCGACCACGTTCCGGTTCCAGAATTTCCTGCGCATGCCGGTGGTGAAGCGCAGCAGCCGCGGATCGCCCAGCGCGCGGCCATCCAGACTCTCCAGCAGCGTCGCCGCCGCCTCGTCGTCGCCGACATGCGCGCTGGAATACACATAGCCGTTGCCGGTGCGGTGCTGCAGCGGGATGCGCCACTGCCAGCCGGCGCGGCGCGCGGTGGAGCGGGTGTAGGGCGTGGGCGGGCCGACCTTCTCGCAGGGTACGGCCAGCGCGCGATCGCACGGCAGCCAGTGGGTGAAATCGTGATAACCGGTGTGCAGCGCCTGCTCGATCAGCAGGCCGCGGAAGCCGGAGCAGTCGATGAACAGGTCGCCCTCGATGCGCTCGCCGCTTTCCAGGACCACCGCCTCGACGAAACCGTCGTGCGCGCGCAACGCGGTTTGCGCGATCTTGCCTTCGGTGCGCATCACGCCGCGCTTTTCCGCATAGCCGCGCAGATAGCGCGCGTACCGCCCGGCGTCGAAATGATAGGCGTAGGCGATGTTCGCCAGCGGCGAGGTGGCCGGCACGTCGGTCGCCGAGGCCATGAACTTGCCGTGGTGCGCCGCCAGCGTGTTCAGCGAATAGGCTCCGATCTCGGCGGCGAAGCCCAGCTGCGCCGCCTTGATCCAGAACTGGTGGAACGGCAGCAGGCTGACGTCGTGGCCGATGGTGCCGAAGCCGTGCATGTACGAATCGCCCGGGCGACTCCAGTCATTGAACTGGATGCCAAGCTTGAACGTGCCTTGCACTTGCCTGATGAATTCGATCTCGTCGATTTCGAGCAGGTTGTTGAACAGCTTCAGGTGCGGCACGGTGGCTTCGCCGACGCCGACGGTGCCGATTTCCTCCGACTCGATCAGCCGGATCGCATAATCGGAAGCAAGCACCTTGGCGAATGCCGCCGCGGCCATCCAGCCGGCGGTACCGCCGCCGACGATGACGATTTTGCGGATACGTGGGTCAGTCATGGAAAGCCCGTGCCTGTGTAAGGAAGCCCGTGGCGGAAAAGCAAAGCCCGCACGGCGCGGGCTTTGCCTGGGGCTTTGGTATATCGCGGTTGCAGCAGGTCATCAACGCCGCCGGGAAATGTCCGGACAGGCCGTCATCCAGGCCAAGGCCGGAATGACGGGCCGCCTGTCAGAAGTTCATGCCCAGCGAAACCCGCAGCGTGCGCGTGTAGCCGGTGACATCGCCGGTAGGGTTGTAGATCACCGGCGTCCGGTTCAGCACGCCGTTGGAGCCCCAGTTTTCCAGGTAACCGGAGTAGTTGTGCCAGTTGAACGCGTTGATCAGGTCGATGCGCACGTAGGCGTTGAGGTTGTCGTAGACCCTGAAGTTCTTGGTGGCCTGCAGGTCGATGTCGCGGTAGCCGAAGACCTTGCCGCCGAGCAGGAAGCGTCCGTTGCCCGGTGGCGCGAACGCGACCGGGCGGCCGCCCGCGCCGTTGTAGGCGCCGCTGTCCTGGTTGGTTCCCGGGACGCCGTAGAAGGCGATGTTCACGTCAGGCACCGGCGTGGACAGGGTCAGCTTGCCGCCGAACACGAAGCCCCACGGGCCATCGAGGTTGCCGGTGACGACCAGACGGTGCTTGGCCACGCCGGCGCCGATGAAGGGATAGTGGCCGATCGTCTCGTAGTCGAACGCATACTGGTCGGTCGGATCGTTGTTGTCGTTGTTCTGGCTGGAATGGGTATAGGTGTAGGCCACCGTCGCACCCCAGTGCGATTCCTTCGTATACGGCTTTTCGGCGGACAGCAGGACCTGGGTGGTGCGCGTTTCCAGGCCGTTGTTGCCGATGATCAGGCTGCCGAAGCCGGGAATGCCGTTGCCCCAGGGCTGGCTGCCGTTCTTCCAGAAGCTGCCGTCCGGATAACGGTTGCCGAGGGTGTAGACCAGGCCGT
>JAGWMU010000111.1 GCA_028873095.1 Pseudomonadota bacterium
GCCACCGCACCCGGCCCATCCTGATGTCGACGATCGCCGCCATGCTCACCCTGCTGCCGCTGGCGCTGGCGATCGGCCAGGGCTCGCAGATGCAGCAGCCGCTGGCGGTGGCGATCATCGCCGGCCTGCTGGTGCAGGTGCCGCTGGTGCTTCTGGTGATGCCGGTGCTGTATGCCCGGTTGCGCAAGCACGACGCCAGTACCCGGTAGACGCGCCCCCGTAGCCCCCCGCAGGAGCGCACCCTGTGCGCGAATGCTCTTGGGGATCGCGCACAGGGTGCGCTCCTACGGGTGCGTGGGGGAATGCATTCGCGCACAGGGTGCGCTCCTGCGGGGGGCGCGGCGAACGGGCGAGCGGCGGATTTTCAGCGTACCGGCTTGGCCAGCCGCAGCAGGTCCGTGGCGTAACCGCTGGCTTCGTACAGCGCGCGAGCGCGCTCGTTGCCGGGGAACACCGCCAGCGTCACCAGCTGGCATTGATGTTCGCGCGCCCATTCCTCGGCATGCGCCAGCAAGGCCTGGCCAACGCCCTTGCCCTCGTGCTGCGGCAGTACCGCGAGGTCGGAGATATGGCAGTTGCTGCGCCCGGTGAAGAAGTCCGCCGTCCGCTGGATGTGGATGAAGCCGACCCGTTCGCCATCCGCGTCCTCGGCCACGAACAGGTAGCTGTTCGCCGGCTGCTCCTCGAGATGCTTCAGCAGGTCGTCGCGGATGCCTTCGATGCATTCGTGCCGGCGTCGCCATGATGGCAGGGTGAAGTCCACGAAGCGAGGTACCAGCGCGAGGATGAACTCGTCGTCGTCTTCGGCCAGACGGATCAGCAGGGATGCGGCGGTCATGGGAAATCGCTGGGTTGCGGGGGATGCCGCTGCCGTTTTTACACCTTGTGCCGTGGCCGTGGAAGCCCCGGCGCAGGCACCGCCGCCATCCGCGCATGCCGTTGAACGGTGCGGCGAACCGGCGGAACGATGCGCCGTCCGCGCTCGCCGGATGCGCGAGGTTCGCCCGGGAACCTTGCGGCAGGCATTCATCCCCATGCACCATGCAGCCGGATACAGGGGGGAGCTTCCATGGAAAGCATGGCGTTGCAAAGTTTTTCGCGGTGGGTCGGCGACACCTTTTCGGCGTTGCGCGAAGGCATCGAGGCGCCGCTGGTGCTGGTCGAGGCCGTTGCGTTGGAATCGCATGGCGGCGAGGGCCGCGAGCCGTTCAGCCTGCTGTTCCATGGCCACTCGCCGGCATGGCTGGAGCAGGCCATCTATCGCGTGCGCCATCCCGCCATCGGCGAATGCGAGATCTTCCTGGTGCCGGTGGGCAGGCACGAAAGCGGCTTCGTGTATCAGGCGGTTTTCAACTGAGCGGGGCCGCCGTCCAGTTCATCGGCAGATGCGTGTCGTCGCCCTGCGCCGCTGCGAAACCCAGGCGCCGGTAAAGCCTGCGCGCGGCGGTGTTGCGGCGGTCCACGTGCAATGCCACGCCGCAGCCGGCCGCCCGGGCCTGCTGCTGGATATGCGCGATCAGCGCGCTGCCGACGCCCTCGCCGCGCGCCGATTCCCGCAGCGCGATGTCGACGATGCGGAAGTCCGGCGGCTGGCGCAGCAGGTATACGCGTCCGACCGGCTGGCGATCGCGCTCCACGACCAGGAAATCGCTGCGGCCGTAGAACGTCACGTAGTGCCGATGCTGCAGCTCGAACTGGCCGTCGAGAAAGGCCAGCTTGGCTTCCGCTGGCCAGGGCATGGCGGCGAGTTCGCCGCTGCGCGTCTCGCGATAGAGCGTGCGCAGGAAGGCGAGGTCGGCATCGTTGGCCGGACGCAGCGTGAAGCCGCGCTCGCGAAGGCTCGCCGGCGCATGCGGATGGTCCGCATGACCGGCCGGAAAAGCCGGCAACGCCTGCGGCATCAGTCGAAGCTCGGGAAGGCTCCGTTCAGGGCGATGCAGAAATTCAAGGCCAGGAACGGCTGCCGGTTCTCATGCGGCACGCCGCTGCCGGCCGGACCCAGGGTATTGGGTGCGAATGTCGCCGAAGGCGGCGTGCCGGCAATGAACGGTTTGCTGTTCTGCGGCGGAACGATGCCGTAGCCGGTGGCCGGCGTGGGGCTGTGCTTGCCGGTGTCGGGCTGGTTGAACACGTTCAGCGCATGCGCATGCGTCGGCATGCTTGCCTGGTTCAGCGTCACGCTGCCGTCGCCGAAAGTCTCACCGGCCTCGCGCGGCGTCAGGCCCGGTCCCGTACCCTGGCTGCACGGCGCGCGCGTGCTGAAATTGGGCAGCTGGAACGTGGTTTGTCCGTTGCCGCCATAGGTGGTGCCGAGCAGCGAGAACAGCGCCGTGTATTGCGAGATCGGCAAGGTGGCGCCGTTGCAGGCGGCCCATCCCTGCGGCGGGAAGTTGAAGCCGAAAAGCTGGATTTCGCCCAGAAACGGTGTGGTCATGTCGATTTCCTCGATGTGTCGTTGCGACAGTCTGGATCCCCGCCAAGCGGGCGTGCCGGCGCTTCATCCCTGCGAGGGGTAGATGCCATCCCACGCGATGCAGAACGATGCGGTCAGCGTGGGCATCGTGTTTTCGTGAGGCTGGCTGCCGCCGGTGTTCGAGATCGAGCCTGCGTTGAGCGCGAAATTTTGCAGGCCGGCAACGTCGGTGGTGTACATGGTGTCGCCGCTGACGGTGCCGAGCTCGACGGCTGCGGAAGGGACGTTGGCGTTGGCGGCTGCCGAGGTGGCTGCCCAGGCGTGCGTGTGCGGCGGCAGATTGGCGGTCGCCAGCGAGACGTTTTCGCTGCCGCCGGCCTGTCCCAGCACGCGCGGCGACAGGCCCGGGCCGGTGCCCATGTGCAGCGGCAGCTGGCCGCGCAGGTCGGGCACGGCGAAGGTGGAGATGCCATCGCCACCGTAGGTGGTGCCGAGCAGGGCATAAAGGACTTCGTATTGCGCGATGGGCAGAAGGCTTCCGTCGCAGGCCGTCCAGCCGGAGGGAATGCGCGGGAAGGCAAACAGCCGGATCTCTCCGACATAGGGCGTGGTCATGGCAGACTCCAAAGGTGAGCTTCGATGATCAGCCACGCGTCAGCTGCGTGACGGGAAATAACCGGTCAGGGCGATGTTGAAGTTGACCACGCGGAACGGTTGCATGTTCTCGTGCGGCGCACCGCTGCCCGTCGTGCCCACGGTCTGTGCGTTCAGTGCCGCTTGCGGACCGCTGGCCGGCGCATAGATGGATTCCGATCCGCTGCCGGCGTACAGCGCGTTGGCGGGATTCCTCGCGGTGCCCGCGGCGCTTGAAGCCTGCGCGGTGTGGGTATGGGGCGGCAGGTTCGCTCCCTGCAGCGGCACACTCTCGGCGCCGCCGGCGGTCCCCTGCACGAGGGCGGCGGGTTGCCATGCGGGGTCCGCCGAAGGCCCCGCCCCTACGGGTACGCGTCCCCGCAGATCGGGCAGGGCGAAGTTCGTCGTCCCGTTGCCGCCGTACTGGGTCCCCAGCAGTGAAAACAGTGCCTGGTACTGGTTGATCGGCAGCAATTGACCATTGCACGCCGCGAAGCCCTTGGGCGGAAAACCGAAACCCGCCAACATGATTTGCCCGATATATACATCAGCCATCGCATCGCCCCCCCTGATGGTGAAATGGAATCACGCCCCCCGGCGCGCCGGGTACTTTCCTCCAGGCATCGCCCACTTACAAGTGCAAGTGCCGACCTGATTTTCCAGACCGCCATTGCGCCAGGCAGGGGCTGGCGCCGTGATCGTTTTCCTGATTCAATGTTGGGACAAGTGCAAGCGCCGGGGGGCGACAGCATTCGTACCCAGGATGGGCATTCCGGAAGATCGTCGCCTGGGACAGGCAGGCAGGGATCTTTCGTCGCACGCGTTCCGGGCCAGGCGTCGCCACGACGTAGCTGGCGCAACGAAGGCGGGGGCAAGGGGGGCTGGCATGGTGCATCGTCGGGTTGGACGTGCTGCTTCACGCGTGCAGGAATGCGCCGGGCGGGCCTTTGCCGGAAAACCGTGCCCCGATCGCCGGCGATCGGCCGGCCCTGCCGGAGCCCGGACTACCGCGCATCGGCAACCCGGCGGATGGGCAGCGCGACTGATCATGCTCGTGCTGATTGCCGGCGGCGCGGCCTGGGCGGCGCCGGCGCAAGCCTATTCGCCGAGTACCGAATGCCCGCCGACCCAGACCATGACCGTGGCTTCGGGCGGGACGGTCACGGTCGACCTCAGCACGTGCTCCGTCTTCGGGCTGGACGGCATGCCGGTGCCGCCGTCGCACGGCAGCGTGCCCAATGTGGACCCCACCGTGGGAAACGGCACGGGCCTGGTCACCTACGTCAACAACGGCGACGGCGCGCTGTCCGACAGCTTCGTGGTACTGGACGACAGCAACGGCACGATCACGTTCAACGTCACCGTCCAGGCGCCGGTTTCGGCGATCACGGTCAGCCCGGCGAGCCTGCCCACGCCGGTCATCGGCACGGCGTACAGCCAGACGCTGAGCGCAACCGGCGGGGTGGCGCCGTACAGCTACAGCGCCACCGGGGTGCCGCCGGGCCTCACGCTGTCCTCGAACGGGGTCATTTCCGGTACGCCGACCGGCTTCGGGTCGTTCGTGATGTCGGTGTCGGTCACCGATTCGACGACGCCCACGGCACTGACCGCCGCCAAGAGTTATTCGTTCACGATCGCCCAGCCGGTACTGAGCGTGGCCGCGCCGCCCGCCGCCACGGTCGGCCTGGCCTACAGCCAGCAACTGGTGGTCAGCGGCGGCACGCCGCCGTATTACAACTATGCCTTGTCATCCGGCGCGTTGCCGGCCGGCCTGAGCCTTTCCAGCGGCGGCCTGATCACCGGCACGCCGACCACGGCCGGCAGCGACACGTTCCAGATATCGGTGTACGACAGCTCGAGTGGCATCGCGCCCTACTTCGCGATCCTTTCCGTCACGCTGACGGTCGATCCGGCGCCGACGATCACGCTGAGCCCGACATCGCTGGGTCCCTTGACCGTGGGCACGGCATACAGCCAGACGATAACCCCCAGCGGCGGCACCGCGCCGTATACCTTCAGCGTGAGTGCAGGCGCGTTGCCCGCCGGACTTGCCTTGAACAGCTCGACCGGAGTGCTGTCCGGGACGCCGACGGCGGGCGGCACCTACAGTTTCACCCTTGGCGTGCACGATGCCGGCGCGGGCACCGGATCGCAGGCCTACAGCGTCACCGTGCAGGCACCCACGATAGCGCTCACGCCGACCACGCTGGCGGACGCCACCCAAGGCACCGCCTACAGCGCCAGCCTCGCGGCCAGCGGCGGCACGGCGCCGTACACCTTCGGCGTGACCGCCGGCGCCTTGCCTGCCGGTCTGTCGCTGTCCAGCGGCGGCGCACTGGGCGGCACGCCGACGGCCTCGGGCAGCTTCACCTTCAGCGTCACGGCAACCGACAGCAGCACCGGGACCGGCCCCTACACCGGCAGTCGCAGCTATACCCTCGTTGTGAATGCGGCGGTGCCGGTGATCAGTCCCACCTCGCTGCCGGCCGGCAGCGTGGGGGCTGCCTACAGCCAGACCGTCAGCGCCAGCGGCGGCAGCGCACCGTATACCTTCGCGGTGTCGGCCGGCAGCTTGCCGGCCGGCCTCACGCTAGGCAGCAGTGGCAGCCTTTCCGGTACGCCCACCGCTGCCGGCAGCTTCGCTTTCACCGTCCAGGTCACGGACGCGGCCAGCACCACGGCGACGCAGGCGTACACGCTCGTCATTGCCGCACCGAGCCTCGCCCTGAGCCCGGCGACGCTGCCGGCGGCGACGGCGGAGAGCGCATACAGCCAGGCCATCAGCGCCAGCGGCGGTACCGCGCCGTACAGCTACGCGGTGAGCGGCGGTGTGCTGCCGGCGGGCCTGAGCCTGTCCAGCGGCGGCATGTTAAGCGGCACGCCGAGTGTATCGGGCAGCTTCACCTTCGGCGTCACCGCGACCGACAGCAGCACCGGCGCCGGCGCGCCGTTCACGGCCACGCGCAGCTACACGCTGCAGGTCAATGCGCCGGGCATTGCGCTGAGCCCGGCCAGCTTGCCGAATCCGCAGGTCGGTGCGGCCTACAGCCAGCAGTTCGTCGCCAGCGGCGGCGACGGCAGCTACGTTTTTGCGGTCACCGCCGGCAGTCTGCCGAACGGGCTGAGCCTGAGCGCCAGCGGCCTGCTGGCGGGCACGCCGGCCACGGCGGCTGGCTTCAGCTTTACCGTCACGGCCACGGACAGCCTGCATTTCAGCGGCAGCCAGGCTTATACGGTCAACGTGGCCCAGCCGCGGCCGGTGGCCGTCGACGACACGGCATCCACCCCCGCCAATGCGGCGGTAACGGTGGCGGTGACCGCCAACGACAGCGGCCCGATCGCCAGTATCGCGATAGTCCATGCACCGGCCCACGGCACCGCCAGCGTCAGCGGCCTCGATGTGGTCTACACGCCGGCCAGCAACTATTTCGGCGGCGACACGCTGACCTATGCGGCAACCGGCCCGGGTGGTACCTCGGCCGCGGCTACCGTCAGCATCACGGTGACGCCGCTGGCGGCGCCGACCGCGATGGCGCAAACCGCGAGCGTGCTGGCCGGCAAGCCGGTGACCATCGATGCCACGGCCGGCGCCACCGGCGGGCCGTTCACCGCAGTGGCCGTCGTCGCGCCACCCGGCACAGGCACGCTGGCGATCAACGGCACCGACATGGTGTTCACGCCGGCGGCCACGGCTTCCGGCAACGTGGTCTTCAGCTACAGCCTGTCCAACGCCTTCGGCGCCTCGGCGCCGGCCACGGTGACGGTGACGGTGAATCCGCTGCCGGTGGCCGCGTCGCGCAGCGCGAACGCGATCGCCGGCGTGCCGTTGCAGGTGGATCTGACCGGCGGCGCCAGCGGCGGACCGTTCACCGCGGCCACGCTGGTGTCGATGGCGCCGGCCAATCTCGGTACGGCCAGCATCACCCCCGCCGCCGGCGGGTACCAGCTGAACTTCACGCCGAATGCCAGCGCCAGCGGAGCCGTCGTGGTGAGCTTCACGCTGGCCAATGCCTATGCCACGTCCACTGCCGGCACCATCACGATCTCGATCGCGCCACGCAGCGATCCGTCGAAGGATGCCGAGGTGCTCGGTCTGCTCGGCGCGCAGACGGAAGCCATGCGCCGTTTCGCCAGCGGCCAGATCAACAACTTCCAGCAGCGGCTGGATGCGCTGCATGGCGACGGCACTGGCGGGGGGGAGTTCGACAACGGCATTTCGCTGGTTCCGTCCTTCACCGGGCAGCCCGGGTACGGGCTGGCCGGCAACGACCGCAACCGGCCGGCCGGACCGGATGCCAATTGGCGCTACCTTGTCGATCCGGCGCCGGCCGTGGCCGCGCCGGGAACGGTCGTGCCCGGCCTGCCATCGAACATGGCGGTGTGGACGCAGGGCGCGATCAGCTTCGGCACGCGCGATCCGCGTGCCGGCAGCGGCAGCAGCGGCTTCGACTTCCATACGTCCGGTCTCACTGCCGGTGCCGACTATCGCCTCAGCCGGAGCTTCGCGTTCGGCGGCGGCATCGGTTACGGCCACGACAACAGCAGCGTCGGCCACAGCGGCAGCCGCAGCAAGGCCGACAGTTACAGCCTCGCGTTCTATGCGAGCTTCCAGCCGGGGGCGGCGGCCTACATCGACGGACTGGCCGGTTACCAGACGATATCGTTCGACTCGCACCGGTTCGTCACCGAAAGCGGCGGTTATCTGGACGGCCATCGCCATGCCGGCCAGTTCTTCGCCTCGCTGTCGGGCGGCTACGATTATCGCCATGGGCGGTTCCAGCTGAATCCCTACGGACGCCTCGACAGCGCATCGGGCGCGCTGGACGGCTATACCGAAAAGGGCGGCAGCCCCTACGCGCTCAGCTATCGCCGGGAGACCGTGAACACCACCACCGGCAGTTTCGGTCTGCGCATCGACTACCGGGACGACGTCTCGATGGGCATGCTGGTGCCGCAGCTGCGGCTGGAGTACCAGCACGACTTCCAGGGCGCCAGCAGCGCCAGCCTCGGTTACGCCGACCTGCTGTCAGGACCGCTCCCGCGCGCCAATGTCGCCGGCCTGAACCAGAACCGGATGCTGCTGGGCCTCGGCGCCGGCCTGCAGACCTGGAAAGGCCTGTCCCTGCGGTTCGAGTACCAGCGCCAGTTCGGCACCAGCGGCGAGACCGACCAGTCGCTGCTGCTCGATCTGCAGAAGAGGTTCTGAAGCGGGCGTCGCGGATTCAGCCTTGGCGGTACAGCTTCATCAGCCCGACCACGCCCAGGCCCCACACGCCGTTGAGCAGCAGCGCGCCGGCGATCAGCTTCGGATCGAAACCGCCGGCCATCGGCAGGCCGTGGAGCGGGAACACCACGAACAGCGCCACGATGCTGGGCAGCAGCGCGCCCCAGATCGCACCCCACAGCCAGCGCTTGCCGCCGCGCTGGCGGACGATCAGCGCCCACAGCGCGATGCCCCACAGGCCGCCCCAGAACGCCAGCGACAGCACCGACGGCACGCCCAGCGGCGGTACCGGCGCCATGTTCCATGCCGGATGCGGAAATGCGCCGATCACATGCAGCAGTTGCAGCAGCCCCTGATGGAACACCAGGGTGGAAACGAAGCCCGCGACAAACGCCAGTAGCCACTTCATGGGAATCTCCTCGGCTGGGGTGGGTCGGAATTGCGGCTGCCGGATGCGCGGTCGCCGCTCAATGCGCCACCACCGGCAAGGCGATGTAGCTCGCTTCGCCCGGTGCGTGATAGATGCGCTGGGTGGCCTTGCGGTAGTCGCCCGGTCGGGCCAGCAGGATGTTCGGCACGAAGGTCTGCGGGTTGCGGTCGTACAGCGGGAACCAGCTGGACTGCACCTGCACCATGATCCGGTGGCCGGGCAGGAAGACGTGATTGCTTGCGGGCAGCGCGAAGCGGTAGGCCAGCGGCCGGTTGGCGGCGATGGGCTGCGGGTCGCTGAAGCTCTTCCGGTAGCGGCCGCGGAAGATGTCCATCGCCACCGCGAGCTGGTAGCCGCCCAGTTCCGGCTGCGCTGCCACCTGGTCGGGATAGACATCGATCAGCTTGACCACCCAGTCGCTGTCGGTGCCGCTGGTGGACGCCACCAGGTGCACCTCGGGCGCGCCGGCGATCGTCAGCGGCGCGCGCAGCACGTCGGAGGTGTAGGTCAGCACGTCGGTGCGCCCCGACGCTTCGCGCTGGTCGTCGACCAGCCACTGCGGCCAGGTCAGTCCGTGGTCGTAGCCGATCGGCTGGATCGGCCGCGCACGGAACGGCACCGGGTGCGCCGGGTCGGAGACGTACTCGTCATACGCGGCGCCGCCGGTGGGCGCGCTGAAGCCGAGCTTCAGGCCCGGCTCCAGGTACAGCGGCCGGCTGCGGTCGGGGCAGCCTTGCTCGCAGGAGAGCGGCCAGCGATCCAGCCGCTGCCACCGATCGGTGCCGGTCTGGAACGCGGTGACCGGGGCAAGGTGCGCCCTGGGCGCCCCGTCCTTCAGGTATTGCGCCAGGAACGGCCGCAGGATGTGTTCGCGGAAATACAGGCCGGTGTCGCTGCCGAAATGGATCGCGCCGAGCGAACTGCCGTCGCCGATTTCCTGGCCGTGGTGCCACGGACCCATCACCAGCTTGACCATCCTGCCGCTGGCGTCCTTGGGCTTGATCGCGCGATAGACCGCCAGCGCACCGTAGATGTCTTCCTGGTCCCACAGGCTGTCCACCAGCATCACCGGCACTTTCAGCGGCTGCGCGGCCAGCACCCTGTCCACCGCCTGGTCGCTCCAGAACGCGTCATAGGCCGGATGCGCCTGCAGCTTGTTCCAGAAGCCCAGCTGCTGCATGCCGTAGGCCCGCGCCAGCGCGCCGGCCGAACCGTAGTGCATGAACAGGTCGTATTCGTCGTGGTAGCTGGTCCACCACTTGA
>JAGWMU010000112.1 GCA_028873095.1 Pseudomonadota bacterium
TCCATGTACTCGATCTCGCCGCGGTTGATGCGCGCGCGCAGTTCCGGGTCGGACTGGTAGGGCAGGCGGAAATCGATGCCGCCGGCGCGCGCCAGCACGCCGTCCAGCTCCGGCGCGGTGGAGGCGCCGGTGAGGATGCGGATGCCGAATTTTTCGCCGCGCGCATGCACTGCGGCGATCCGTTCCGCCAGCGCCTGCGGCAACGCCTTCGGATAGCCGGCGCCGGTGAAGCCGCTCATGCCGACGGTCATGCCGGGGTGGATCAGCTGCACCGCCTGCGCGGCGGGCATCAGGCGGCTGGCCAGCTGCGGATTGCGTATGCGGGTTTCCATCATGGGAGATTCCGGGTTGCCGAATCCCCCATGATAGTGCGCCGCAGCATGGATGGCCGCGCGGCGGGCACTAGACGAAAGTGGCAGATGCGGGGCGCCAGGCGGCTGGGCGAGTTCCGCCGCCGCCGCGGGTGCTGGTGTTGCACGTCATCGACGCGTCGGCTTGCCCGCGCGGCCGATATGCGGCCGCAGGCATGCCCGGCTATTTCAGCAGATGCGAGGCGAGATAGGTCGCGAGGAAGACGAAGATGCCGATCTCGCCGTACATCCACAGCCGGCCCTTTCGGCGTTCGATGAACGTCAGGTGCTGGTCGCGGCGTCGGTCTGCGGCCTTGAACGAACGGTTCATGCGGTTTGTCCTCCTGACAAGTGTTGATCGGGTTCGGCGGGTTCGGCGGGTCGGAAAGTCGCCATTCCTCCGGGTGCCGGTCCGGCAGCCTGCGGGATCGTCATGATCCGGATTGCCGACGGGCGGGGCAACGTTACATCCATCAACCGGTGGGCGCCACGAGGGATTCCGCCGATGAGCTGCCTTGGGTCGGCTGTCGCATTTCGCCGTCGGCCCGGCGCCCTTTGCAAGATTTGAGCGGTATGGCGTGGTGGGGGTTCGAATAACCGGGCTGCTTGGCGCAAGAGTTTTCGCGCACAGGGTGCGCTCCTACCGATTGGAGGTTTTCGCGCACAGGGTGCGCTCCTGCCGATCGGCGGTTTTCGCGCACGGCGTGCGCAACGAATCGGGGGCGGGCATGCTCTTGACACTTCCTGATAATTCCGTAATTCTAGAAACATGAAATCATCCGACGCGCTCGCCAGCCTCAACGCGCTTGCCCAGGAGCATCGCCTGAACCTGTTCCGTCTGCTGGTGCAGGCCGGCGATGCGGGCATGGCGGTGGGCGAGCTGGCCGCGGCGACCGGGCTGGCCGGCGCCACGCTGACCAACCACCTGCACATCCTGCGCCGCGCCGGCCTGGTCAGCGACGAGCGTCGCGGCCGGGTCATCCAGTGCCGCGCGAATTATCCGCAGATGAACGCGCTGCTCGGCTTTCTCACCGACAACTGCTGCGCCGGATCGGGCGCGCCGTCCGACTGCGTTGCCACCAGATCATGCAAACCACCCGGGAAAACGCGATGAAACGCTTCCACGTGCATTTGAATGTCGACCGGCTCGACAGCAGCATCCGCTTCTACACGACGCTGTTCGGCGCCGCGCCCAACGTCGTCAAGCCCGATTACGCCAAGTGGATGCTGGACGACCCGCGGGTCAATTTCGCGATCTCGCAGCGCGGCCGCCACGCCGGCGTCGATCACCTGGGCCTGCAGGCCGAGGACGAGGCCGAGCTGGCGGCGATCGGGCAGCGGCTGCAGGCCGCCGATGCGATCGCACTGGCGGAGCAGGCGACGACGTGCTGCTACGCGCGCTCCGACAAGTTCTGGGCCGAGGATCCGCAAGGCGTGCGCTGGGAAAGTTTCCGCACCCTCGGCGAAGCGACCACCTACACCGGCGCCCCCGCGGATGCGGGGCAGCGCGCCGGCGTGGCGTGCTGCGGACCTGCCGCCGTCGCCGCCGCGGGTGGCGGCGCGTGCGGTCCGAAAGCATCCGGCAACTGCTGCTGAGGCCGCCATGTCCGCAAAAATCCACAACGTGCTGTTCCTGTGCACCGGCAATTCCGCGCGCAGCGTGATGGCCGAGGCCCTGCTCAACGTGCTCGGGGCGGGGCGCTTCAGGGCGTTCAGCGCGGGCAGCTTTCCCAGCGGCAAGGTGCAGCCGATCGCCGCCGAGCTGGCGCGCATGATCGGCTACGACGAGCCGCTGCGCAGCAAGAGCTGGGACGAATTCGCGCAGCGCGGCGCGCCGCCGATCGACATCGTGATCACCGTCTGCGACAACGCCGCGGGCGAGGTGTGCCCGATCTGGCCCGGACATCCGGTCACCGCGCATTGGGGCGTGCCCGATCCGGTTGCCGCCGAGGGTTCCGAGGAAGCGCGCCGGCGCGCCTTCAAGTCGGCCTGGATGATGCTGCGCCAGCGCATCGAGCTGTTGCTGGCGCTGCCGCTGGACAAGCTCGATCGCCTGGCGACCGAGCACGAGCTGCGCGCGATCGGCCAGGCGGGGAATGCCGATGCACACTGAACTGGCGGCGACGCTGCCGGCGCGGCCGCAGCTCGGTTTCTTCGCGCGCTATCTCAGCGTCTGGGTGGCCTTGTGCATCGTCGCCGGCATCGCGCTGGGACAGTGGCTGCCCGGCGTGTTCGCGCTGCTTGCCGGCACGGCATTGCAGCACATCAACCTGCCGGTGGCCGCGCTGGTCTGGCTGATGATCGTGCCGATGCTGCTGAAGGTGGACTTCGCGCAGATGGCCGGCGTGCGCCGGCAGCTGCGCGGCATCGGCATCACGCTGCTGGTGAACTGGGCGATCAAGCCGTTTTCGATGGCGCTGCTGGGATGGCTGTTCGTCCGCCACGTGTTCGCCGCGTGGCTGCCGGCGGCGCAGCAGGATTCCTACATCGCCGGGCTGATCCTGCTGGCCGCGGCGCCGTGCACGGCGATGGTGTTCGTGTGGTCGCGGCTGTGCGGCGGCGAGGCGAATTTCACGCTGGCGCAGGTCGCGCTCAACGACAGCATCATGGTGGTGGCGTTTGCGCCGATCGTGGCCCTGCTGCTGGGCGTGGCATCGATCCAGGTGCCGTGGGGCACGCTGCTGCTGTCGGTGGCGCTGTACATCCTGCTGCCGGTGGCGATCGCGCAGCTGTGGCGCGGGCATCTGCTGCGCCGCGGGCCGGCGGCGCTGCAGCGCGTGCTCGACCGCATCGATCCGTGGTCGACCGCGGCGCTGCTGGCCACGCTGGTGCTGCTGTTCGGTTTCCAGGGCGAGGCGATCCTGGCGCAGCCGCTGGTGATCGCCCTGCTGGCCGTGCCGATCGTGATCCAGGTCTATCTCAATGCCGGCATCGCCTACGGACTCAGCCGCTGGGCGAAGGTGCCGCATTGCGTGGCGGGGCCGGCCGCATTGATCGGCGCCAGCAATTTCTTCGAACTGGCGGTGGCTGCGGCGATCAGCCTGTTCGGGCTGCGCTCGGGTGCCGCGCTGGCGACGGTGGTGGGCGTGCTGGTCGAGGTGCCGGTGATGCTGTCGATCGTGCACCTCGTGCGGCGCACCGAGCCGTGGTTCGGGCATCCGTAGGAGCCCACCCTGTGGGCGAATGCTCTTCGCCATGGGCAGGCAAGAGCATCGCGCACAGGGTGCGCTCCTACGAAATTGCGGGTTGTTCGGGGTGCCTGGATGCGGCGCCCAGCCGGGTTATGCTTGCAGGAGATCGCCACAACCAAGCGCGCCGATCCGTCCGCGCCATCTGCAAGGGGGTAGGCATGAAGACGCGCCGTCAGTTTCTTGCAAACGCTCCGCTGGGCCTGCTGGGCCTGGCCGTCGCCGCGGGCGCCGAGGCGAAGGACGGCGCCACCGTGCCGCCGCCGGGCACGCCGGGGGCCTTCAATACCGCGCCGGCGGCGGGGCCCGAGGTCACGCCGGCCACCTTTGCCGAGGCCGAAAAGCTGGCGCAGGTGACCCTGACCGACGCCCAGCGCACGATGGCGGCAGCGAGCTGGCGCACCGCGATGGCGGGCCTGCTCGAACGGCGCACGGGGCCGCGCAGGGTTGCGCTCGAGGACGGCCTCGCGCCGGCCACGGTGTGGGATCCGATCCTGCCCGGGCATGCGGCGGGCCCGGCGCGCGACCGCTTCGTCGCCAGTGCGGTCGAGGTCGGTCCGCTGCCGGCGCGCGAGGTGGACATCGCGTTCGCGCCGGTGACCCATCTGGCGCACTGGGTGCGCACCCGCAAGCTCAGTTCGACCCGGCTCACGCAGATCTACATCGCGCGGATCAAGCGCTTCGATCCGCGGCTGCGCTGCGTCATCACCCTGCTGGAGGAGCACGCGCTGCGGCAGGCCGCGCAGGCCGATCGCGAGATCGCCGCCGGCAGGTATCGCGGCCCGCTGCACGGCATCCCCTGGGGCGGCAAGGACCTGCTGGACACCGCCGGCATCCGCACCACCTACGGCGCCGAACCGTTCCGCCACCGCGTGCCGCGCGAGGACGCGGCGGTGGTCAAGCGCCTCGACGAGGCCGGTGCGGTGCTGCTGGCCAAGCTCAGCATGGGCGCGCTGGCGCTCAACGACATCTGGTTCGGCGGCCAGACGATGAACCCGTGGCTGCCGCAGGAAGGCTCCTCCGGGTCCAGCGCCGGCCCCGCCGCGGCCACCGCGGCCGGTCTGGTCGGCTTTGCCATCGGCAGCGAAACCGGCGGCAGCATCGTCAGCCCGTCGATGCGCTGCGGCGTCACCGGCCTGCGCCCGACCTACGGCCGCGTGCCGCGCACCGGTGCGATGACGTTGTGCTGGACGCTGGACAAGCTCGGGCCGATGGCGCGTTCGGTCGAGGACACCATGCTGGTGCTCAGGGCGATCAGCGGCCCCGACGGCGGCGACGTCGCCAGCCTGCCCAGCAGCCTCGACTACGATGCCGGCGCCCCGGTGAAAGGCCTCAAGGTCGGCTACTTTCCCGACTGGATGAAGGATCCGTCGGCGACCGATGTCGATCGCGCCTCGCTGCAGGCGATGCGCCGGCTGGGCATGCGGCCGACCGCGGTATCCCTGCCGGACTGGCCGTACGATTCGCTCAACCTGATCCTGTTCGCCGAGGCCGCGGCGGCGTTCGAGGAATTGACCTTGAGCGGCGAGGCCGACCAGCTCGCCATGCAGGTTCCGGACGCATGGCCCAACCTGTTCCGCGAGTCGCGGTTCCTGTCGGCGGTGGATTTCGTGCAGGCCGACCGCCTGCGGCGCAAGGTGGCGCTCGAGATGGCGCGGCTGATGTCGAGCGTGGACCTGCTGCTGGTGCCGTCGCTGCGCGACGAGATGCTGGTGATCTCCAACAACACCGGCCAGCCGTCGCTGACCCTGCGCACCGGCTTCGTCGAGGTGGACAAGGCGCGCAGCGACTGGGCGCCCGATCCGCAGCGCCCGCTGCCGACGTTCTCGCCGCCGCGCCGCGTGCCCTACGGCGTGACCCTGATCGGGCGCCTGTTCGAGGAGGGCACGATCGCCCGCGCCGGCCTGGCGCTGGAGCGCGCGATGGGCGTGGCGAACGAGCGCCCGCCGGGTTTCTGAGTCCGGTGGCCGGCGGCCGGGGCTGCGGTTTCGGCCGGAGGGATCTGTATCATGGAGGCCTGTTTTTCCACCCCGACATGGCCCGATGACTGACGCCGACATGCTCTCCTTCCGCGACGCCGAGAGCGTCGACGTGCCCGCCATCGTCGCGCTGGTGCAGTCCGCCTATCGCGGCGACGCCAGTCGTGCCGGCTGGACGACCGAAGCCGACCTGCTGGACGGCCAGCGCATCGATCCCGACGGCGTGCTGCAGCTGATCGGCAAGCCCGCGAGCCGCGTGCTGCTGGCCGAGCGCAACGGCCGGCTGATCGCCTGCTGCCAGCTCGAGAAGCAGGGCGACACCGGCTATTTCGGCATGTTCTCGGTGGTGCCGGGCGAGCAGGGAAGCGGGCTGGGCAAGCAGGTGCTGGCCGAGGCCGAACGTCTGGCGCGCGAGCAGTGGCGGTGTCGTGCGATGCACATGACGGTGATCGAGCAGCGCGGCGAACTGATCGCCTGGTACGAGCGCCGCGGCTACCGGCGCAGCGGCGAATACCGGCCGTTTCCCTACGGCGACGAGCGTTTCGGCATCCCGCGCCGCACCGATCTGCGCTTCGCGGTGCTGGTCAAGCCGATGGCCGGGGAAACGGCATGAACGGCTGGGTCCGGGTCGCCACGCGCGGCGAATTGCTGCCGGGCGAATTCAAGGTGGTGTGGGACGGCGATACGCCGATCGCGGTCTACAACATCGACGGCGCGCTGTACGCGGTCGAGGACACCTGCACGCACGACGGCGGCGATCTGGCCGGCGGCGAGGTGTTCGGCTTCGAGGTGGAATGCCCGCGCCATGGCGCCCGCTTCGATCTGCGCGGCGGCGCGGTGACGAAGCCGCCGGCCTACGAGCCGATCGCCAGCTTTCCGGTGCGCGAGGAGGATGGCGTGATCTGGACGCGCGACGATCGGTGAGATCGCCGCGCCGCTGCCGGTCACAGGTGGTAGACGAACGCCAGCGATTCGGACAGCTGGGTGGCCGAGCCGAATCGGGTGACCAGCGGGCTGGTCGCGGCCTGGCCGAGCAGGCGTCCGTAGACCAGCGCCAGCGCGATCCCGGTGTGCTGGCTGGTCGGCATGAACAGGTCGTATTCCAGCGAGGCGAACTCGCTGCCGGCGCCGGGTTGCCAGGAGGGCACGTCCAGCGCCGTCGCCGCGGCGGGGCGGATGCCGAAGAAGCGGGTCATCGCCGGCGCATTCATCGCCTGCCAGCGCAGCGAGATGGAATGCTCGAGCAGGCCCGCCGACGGCAGATCCCACTCGGCGTACAGGTCGAGGTAGGCGCCGGCGCCGTTGACGTCGTGGCTCAGGTCGACACCCGCGTCGATCGACTCGCTGAGCTGCCATTCCAGATAGCCGCCCAGGTTGATGCGTGGCGGCAGCGACGGGATCTTGCCGCCGAGCACGCCCAGGTCGTCCCGCCGGCGTCCCCACTGGTAATCGCCATAGATGCCGCCGTGCAGGGTGGAGTCGTGCAGCAGCTCGACCTGCAAGCCATCCATGGTGGAAAAACTGCCGTGGCCCGGCCACTTGAAATACAGATACGGCACCGGCTCGCTGCGATCGTCGCTGGCCCCGGCCCAGTTGGGCATGCGCTGGACGCCCGCGCCGAGCGCCAGCGAGGGCGTGGCGGCATCGGCCATGCCGGGCGGCGCGCGCAGCACGCACGCGAGCAGGCATGCCGACATCAGCAGGCGGCGCAGGCGCGAAGAACGCAGAGGATGAAAAAGGCGGTCCATGTGGCGGCAGTATAGAGGGAGCCGTGGATCGGCCCGGCGCGCTGCTGCGGGCGCGGGTCAGCGGCCGTTCGGGAATGGGAAAGGGCGCCGAAAGACAGTCTTTCTAACCTGCACGCCATCGCTGAACCGAGTGTGCTGCAGATGCCCGTATCCGGCTGGACCATCCTGTGTGATTTCGACGGCACGATTTCCGTCGAGGACGTGATCGATTCGCTGCTGGACCGTTTCGGCGGCCCGGGCTGGGAGGTGCTGGAGCAGGATTGGCGCGCCGGGCGGATCGGCTCGCGCGAGTGCATGGCCGGGCAGGTCGACCTGCTCAAGATGACCCGTGCGGAACTCGACGGCCATCTGGCCGGGTTGTGGATCGACCATGCGTTTCCCGGTTTCGTGGCCAGGGCGCGCGAACTGAACGTGCCGATCCGCGTGGTCAGCGACGGGCTGGATTACGCGATCCACCAGATCCTCGGCCGCTACGGGCTGGACGACCTGCCGCTGGCGGCGAACCACCTGGCGCCGGCCACGCCGCCGAAGCAGTGGCAGCTGACCTCGCCGTTCCAGGCCGACGGCTGCCGCAGCGGCACCTGCAAGTGCGCCTGCGTGGCGCAGGCCCGCAAGACCGGTGCGAAGACCCTGCTGATCGGCGACGGCGCCTCGGATTTCTGCGCCGCCGACCGCGTCGATTTCGTGTTCGCCAAGCATCGCCTGATCGAGCACTGCCGTGCGGCGGGCATCGACTACGTGCCGATCACCGGCTTCGAGGACGCGCTCGAATTCCTGCCGAAGCTGCTCGACGGCACGCTGGCCAGCCACCGCCACCACGAGCACGCGACCGCTCTTGCCTGAGCGCGAACGCACGTTCGCCCGCCCGCCTCTGCACCGACTACCGAATCACTCCCGGACGCTCCCCATGAAAATCGACAAGACCGCCGCCGGCTTCATCGACGACGCGCAGCTGCTCGCCGACGAGGCGAAGTACAGCTCCTTCGGCGACACCGTGCACTACGTGGACCCGCCGAAGATCTTCCGCCACGGCGCCGGCAGCTACATGTACGACACCGAGGGCACGCCGTTCCTCGACCTGCAGATGTGGTATTCGGCGGTCAATTTCGGCTACGGCAACCCGCGCCTGAACAACGTGCTGAAGGAGCAGATCGACCGGCTGCCGCAGGTGGCCAGCCAGTACCTGCACCAGACCCGCATCGAGCTGGCCAAGACGGTGGCGCTGGATGCGAAGAAGAAATTCGGCCTCGACGGCCGCGTGCACTTCAACGTGGGCGGCGCGCAGGCGATCGAGGATTCGCTCAAGCTGGTGCGCAACTACAAGAACGGCAAGAGCCTGATGTTCGCCTTCGAGGGCGGCTACCACGGCCGCACCCTGGGCGCTTCGTCGATCACTTCCAGCTACCGCTACCGCCGCCGCTTCGGCCATTTCGGCGAGCGCGCGATGTTCCTGCCGTTCCCGTATCCGTTCCGCCGCCCCAAGGGGATGAGCGCCGAGGAGTATTCCGACAGCTGCGTGCACCAGTTCGCGCGCCTGTTCGAGACCGAATACAACGGCGTGTGGGACCCCAAGACCAACCAGTGCGAATACGCCGCGTTCTACGTCGAGCCGATCCAGGGCACCGGCGGCTACGTGATTCCGCCGATGGGCTTCTTCAAGGGCCTGAAGAAGGTGCTCGACCAGTACGGCATCCTGATGGTCTCCGACGAGATCCAGATGGGTTTCTGGCGCACCGGCAAGCTGTGGTCGATCGAGAACTTCGGCGTGACCCCCGACATCGTGGTGTTCGGCAAGGCGCTGACCAACGGCCTGAATCCGCTGTCCGGCCTGTGGGCGCGCGAGGAGCTGATCAACCCGACCATCTTCCCGCCGGGCTCCACCCATTCCACGTTCAACTCCAACCCGCTCGGCACCGCGCTGGGCCTGGAAGTGATCAAGATGGGCTACGAGCTGGACTACGAGACCAGCGTGCCGAAGAAGGGCGCGCACTTCCTCGAAGGCCTGCGCGACCTGCAGAAGCGGCACAAGGAAATCGGCGACGTCGACGGCCTCGGCCTGGCGCTGCGCGCGGAGATCTGCACCGACGACGGCTTCACCCCGAACAAGGCGCTGCTCGACCGCATGGTCGACATCGGCCTGGCCGGCGACCTGGAGCACAACGGCAAGAAGATCGGCCTGGTGCTGGACGTGGGCGGCTGGTACAAGAACGTGATCACCTTCGCGCCGTCGCTGGAGATCAGCCACGAGGAGATCGACCTGGCGATCTCGCTGCTCGACCAGTTGCTGACCAAAGCCAAGAAGGGCTGATGCCGACGGGCGTGCCGCACGGTCACGCCCGCGGTAGGAGCGCACCCTGTGCGCGATGGCTTTTGGCCAAATCGGCGAAAAGCATCGCGCACAGGGTGCGCTCCTACCGGGGCGGGTTATGGTGCGCGCTTGAGCGCCAGCACCGCGTTCAGTCCGCCGAAGGCGAACGAGTTGCTCAGCGCGGCGCGCACCGGCATCTGCCGGCCGACGTTCGGCACATAGTCCAGGTCGCAGGCCGGGTCGGCCTTGTCCAGGTTGGCGGTGGGCGGCACCGCGCCGTCGCGCAGCGCGCCGATCACCGCCACCAGTTCCAGCGCGCCGGAGGCGCCCAGCGCGTGGCCGTGCATCGACTTGGTCGAGGACACCGCCAGGCGGTCGGCATG
>JAGWMU010000113.1 GCA_028873095.1 Pseudomonadota bacterium
GTAGCCCATTTCAAGCTGCCGGGTTGACATCGGATTTACGTTGGGAGGTTGTCTCGCTGGTTGCGTGATGCGTCATTGCGGAACCGCTGAGAGAGGCGCATGAGACTTCAAGATCACATCGATTTCACCACGCTGCAGTGGGTCAAGCCCGAACTTGACCAGACGCTGTCGCTCGCCCGCGAGGCTTTGGAGTCCTACGTCGAGAGCCCGGGCAAGCGCGACTTCATGCGCACCTGCGCCGATCACCTGCACCAGGTGCGCGGCACGTTGCAGATGGTCGAGCTGTACGGCGCATCGATGGTGACGGCGGAGATGGAGGCGCTCTGCGCCTCGTTGCTGGCGGACCAGACGCTCGATCGGGAGGAAGCCTTCGCCACGCTGATGCGCGGCCTGATGCAGCTGCCGGATTACCTTGAGCGGTTGTCCGGTGGACATCGCGACGTGCCGGTGGTGTTGCTGCCCCTGCTCAACGATCTGCGTGCCAGCCGTGGACAGCCGCCGCTGCCCGAGTCGGCGATGTTCCATCCCAATCTCGATGCGTTCCTGCCGGAGCAGGCTCCGGCCGCGATGAGCGAGGAGTACGCCGAGGCGCATCGCGGCGAGCTGAAGGACCTGCGCCTGCGTTTCCAGCAGCAGCTGCTGGGCTGGTTTCGCGGGCAAAACGCCGACCAGCAGCTGATCGGCATGCGCAAGACCCTGCTGGCCATCACGGCACGCTGTTATCACGTGCATGCGCGGCGGTTGTGGTGGATCGCCGCCGGCGTGCTGGAAGGGCTGGAGCAGGGCATGCTGCAGAGCCATGCCGGCGAAGCGCGCCAGTTGCTCGGCAGGGTCGATCGCAGCATCCGCAAGTTGATCGAGTCCGGTGAAGACGGTCTGCGTGGCGAGGATGCGGACGATGTGGCCTGCAGCCTGCTCTACATCGTGGCCCAGGCCAGGCAGCGCAGCCCGCAGATGGAGCTGCTGCGCCAGACCTATGCGCTGGACAGCCTGCTGCCCGATGCCGACGAACTCGAGCATGCGCGCGGTTCGATGGCCGGCCACAACCGTGCCTTGCTCGATTCGGTATCGCGTGCATTGAAGGACGACCTGCTGCGCGTGAAGGAGGCGCTGGACCTGTTCCTGCGCGAGGAAGGTGCCGATCCGGCCCAACTGGCGATGCAGGGCGAGGTGCTTGCCCGCGTCGGCGACACGCTGGGCATGCTGGCGCTGGCGGCGCCGCGCAAGGTGATCAACGAACAACGGCGGGTACTCGACGAGATCGCCAGCCGGGTCCGTGAGGCTGACGAGTCCACCCTGCTCGACGTGGCCGGCGCCCTGCTCTACGTCGAGGCTTCGCTGGACGATCACATCGAGAGCCTGGGTTCCGATGAAGAGTCCGAAACAGGCACTGCTTCCCACGGACTGCCGCGCAGCGAGGCGCTGGGCGTCGTCACCACGTTGATGCAGGAGGCGATCAGCAATACCGTCAAGGTGAAGGATGCGATCGTCGCCTTCGTCGAATCCGGCTGGGAGCATGGCCGCCTGGCCGGCACGCCGGTGCTGATGGACGAGGTTGCCGGTGCCATGCGCATGTTGTCCCTGCCGCGCCCGGCGGAACTGGCGGAAGGCGTGGGCCGTTTCATCGGCTATGAATTGCTGGACGACCAGCGCATACCCAGCGGCGCCCAGATGGATCACCTGGCCGACGCGATCGCCGCGCTGGAGTACTACCTCGAAGCCGCGCGGGAGCATCGCGGTGGGCTGGACCATATCCTCGATGTGGCCGAACACAGTCTGGGGCAGCTCGGCTACTGGCCGCTGGCCATCGCCCGGGCATTGCCTTCGCGCCCGCCCGCGGCAAGCGTGCCGGTCGAGGCCGATGTCGGCGCGGACGAACAGCATCCGGAACTGGACGAACCGGTCAGTGTGTTGCCCGGTGGCGACAGTGCGGATCTTTTCGTCGGCGAGAGCAAGGACCATCCCGGCCCGGTCCACAACCTCGATGGCATGCGGTTGACTTCGACCGAACTGACCTCGCCGCCCCTGCCTCCTGGCGGCGGTTCGCAGGGCCCGGGCGATGAGTGGATCGAGGTCGAGGAAGACGTCTTCGAGCAGGTGCCGGTGCGCGATCCGCTGGCGGCCAACACCGCCTTCAACGCCAATGCCGAAGGCATCGACGACGAGATTCGCGAAATATTCCTGGAGGAGATGCAGGAGGAAATCGACAGTCTCCAGCAGGCCGAGAAGGTGTGGCTGGCCGACCCGACCAGGATTTCCCAGTTGACCGGCATCCGCCGATCGTTCCACACCCTGAAGGGTTCGGGCCGGTTGGTCGGGGCGGGCGTGCTGGGCGAGTTCGCCTGGAAAATCGAGGACATGCTCAATCGCGTGCTCGACAACACGATCCAGCCGCACGAGGGAGTGCAAGCGCTGGTGCGGCATGCGATCGGCGCGCTGCCCGAACTGCTCGCCGCGTTGAAGGGCAAGGGTGCGCCGAGCGCGCCGCTCAGCGCCATCATGCATACCGCCGAGCTGCTGACGGCCGGCCACCAGGCGCGGGTGGAAGACCATGTGTCGACCGCCACGGAAATGGTACGCCGCGTCGTGCGCCGGCGCATTTCGCGCCTGGAGGCGGACGCGCAGGCCATTCCGCAAGCGGGTTTCGCCGATGTGCGCAGCCTCGCGCCGAGCCAGGTCGACGAGCACGCGCACGCGGACTCGCTGGCATTGCCGGCGTTGCCGGCGGTCGATCCGGTGCTGCTGGAAATACTGCGCAGCGAGGTTGCCCAGTATCTGCAAACCATCCGCGCGGCGATCCACGGTTGCGACGACGAGTTGCCGATCGGCGAGCCTCTGCTGCGCGCCGTGCATACCCTGCATGGCGCCATCGCGATGGTCGACATCCCGCTGCTGACACAGCTGCTGTCGCCGCTGGAGGGGCTGCTCAAGCGGCTGCGGGCAGCCAATGAGCCGTTGTCGTCCGAGGGCGTGGGGCTGCTCGGCCAGATGGTCGATGTGGTCGACCACGTGATGTCGCAGTTCGGTGTCGAACACCCGCAGCTGCCGGACGTGAATGCGCTCACCGCGCGAGTCGTTGCCATGCGGGAAGCCTATCCCGAGTCGCAGGTGGCGCATGTCGTGTACGAGCCTGCGCCGGGCGAGGTCGGCGGCGTGCACGCCGCCGGCGATGGCGACGAAGCTGCGGTGAAGGGGGGGGCGGGCATCGATGCGGCGGAGGCCGCCGCCGCCGATGCGCAAGTGGCTGACGAAGACGATGCGCTGCATGGCCAGTTCGAGGCAGAGCTGGCCCAGGCGCTGGGCGCATTCGAGCCTGAAGTCGCCGCTGCCGAGCAAGCTTCCGCCGCGCAGGCGCTCGCCGCGAAGATTGCGGCGGAACAGGCCGCTGCCGAGCAGGCTGCTGCCGAGCAGGCTGCGATGGAACGTGCCGCTGCCGAGCAGGCTGCCGCGGAACATGCCGCCGCCGAAGCCGAGCGGGCGGCGAAGGAGCAGGCCGCCGAACAGGCCGCCGCCGCCGAACAGGCTGCGAAGGAACGCGCCGCCGCCGAACAGGCGTCCGCGGCCAGCCACGCGGCCGAGGAAGCCGGGGCCGAACCGGCGCATGAAGAGGTTTCCGTTGCGGCGGGTTCGGGCCGGATCGATGCCGACCTGCTCGAGGTGTTCGTCGACGAAGCGCGCGAAATCCTCGATCACGCCGATGGCGTTCTGGCGCAGTGGCATGACGAGCCGACCGAGTTGTCGTATGTGGCCGAGCTGCAGCGCGACCTGCACACGCTCAAGGGCGGCGCGAGGATCACCGGCTTGATGCAGGTGGGCGACCTGGCCCATGCGATCGAAACCCTCCTTGAAAAGCCGGTGACCGACAAGTCCCGGGCGGTCCAGCTGATCGCGGCGATGGAGTCGAGCTTCGACCTGTTGCACGCCATGGCCCAGCGCGTGTCGCAGGGCGAGGCGCTCGAGTATCCGCAGGGCGCGATCGACCAGTTGCTGGCCCTGGCGGGCGAGACGGTCCTGACGGACGACACGGAGCTGGCTGGCGCTGCCATGCCGGCACGCAAGCTGCAGCCGGTGGCCAAGCTGCCGACCCGGCCGGCCGCCGGCAGGGCAGGCAGCGCGACGGACCTGCCCGACCTGTTGCCCGAGATGGAAGAGGAGGTCCATGCGTCCCAGGAGCAGATCCGGGTACGTGCCGATCTGCTCGACAGCCTGGTCAACCACGCGGGCGAAGTGGCGATCTACCGCTCGCGGCTGGAGCAGCAGGTGGCGGGTTACCGCTTCAACCTGGTCGAGCTGGAACAGACCGTCGCGCGTTTGCGCAGCCAGCTGCGCATGCTGGAAATCGAGACCGAGGCCCAGATCATCGCGCGTTTCCAGCGCGAACACCGCGAAGCCGGCCTGACCGCCTTCGACCCGCTGGAACTCGATCGTTATTCGCAGCTCCAGCAGTATTCGCGAGCGCTGGCCGAGTCGGTCTCCGATCTGGTGTCGATCCAGAACATGCTGGACGAACTGACCCGGCAGGCCGAGACCCTGCTGATCCAGCAGTCGCGGGTCAGCACGGAACTGCAGGACGGCTTGCTGCGCACGCGCATGCTGCCGTTCGACACGATGGTGCCCAACCTGCGCCGCACCCTGCGCCAGGCGGCGCAGGAGGAAGGCAAGAGCGCCCAGCTGTATGTCGACGGTGCGCACGGCGAAATGGACCGCAACCTGCTCGACCGCATCAAGGCGCCGTTCGAGCACATGCTGCGCAACGCCATCGCGCACGGCATCGAAACCCCGGCCGAACGCCGCAAGGCGGGCAAGCCGGCCGAGGGTTCGGTGCGTATCCGGGTGGCGCGCGAAGCCACCGAGGTGGTGATCCGGGTCAGCGACGACGGCCGCGGACTGGATCGCGAGGCGATCCGCAGGCGCGGCGTGGAACGCGGGCTGTTGCGTGCGGATGCCCGGCCCAGCGACCATCAGCTGCTTTCGCTGATCGCCCAGCCGGGTTTCTCCACGGCCAGCAAGATTACCCAGCTGGCGGGCCGCGGCGTCGGCATGGACGTGGTGGCGAACGAGATCAAGCAGCTCGGCG
Organism: Pseudomonadota bacterium; assembly: GCA_028873095.1. GTDB lineage: Bacteria > Pseudomonadota > Gammaproteobacteria > Xanthomonadales > Rhodanobacteraceae > Rhodanobacter. The sequence goes on from JAGWMU010000113.1 coordinate 5,078, forward strand.
GTTCGCTGTCGATCGAGTCGGAGCAGGGCAAGGGCACCACTTTCGTGCTGCGCCTGCCATTCACCCTTGCGGTGACCCAGGCCATCCTGGTGCGCATCGGCGAAGCGACGTTCGCGATCCCGATGACATCGGTGCAGGGCGTGGCGCGGGTCAACCCCGAGGAGCTGGCCGCGCGGCTGACCGAGGACGACCCGTCGTTCGAGTACGGCAACGAACACTACGGCATCCACGACCTGGCCGAGTTGCTGGGCCTGCCGCCGGGGCTGCTGGATGAGGGCGAGCAGCAACCCTTGCTGCTGACGCGTGCCGGCGATCTGCGGGCGGCCATACGGATCGACGCGGTGCTGGGCTCGCGCGAGATCGTGGTCAAATCGGTCGGCCCGCAGATCAGCTCGGTGCCGGGCCTGCTCGGTGCGACCATCATGGGCGACGGTTCGGTGCTGATCATTCTGGATCTGGCACCGCTGGTCCGCCATGGCGTCGCACGCCGCCAGCAGCGGCTGGCCGACGGCCTCAGCGCGGTGCAGGCGCCGGTGGTCGAGGAGGTGCGGGTGCGGCCGCTGGTCATGGTGGTGGACGATTCGATCACCATGCGCAAGGTCACCACCCGCGTGCTGGAGCGTCACGAATACGAGGTCGGCACCGCCAAGGACGGTGTCGATGCGCTGGAGAAACTGCACGAGCGCGTGCCGGACCTGATGCTGCTCGACATCGAGATGCCGCGCATGGACGGCTACGAGCTGGCGACCCATATGAAGGCCGATCCGCGGCTGCGCGACGTGCCGATCATCATGATCACCTCGCGCAGCGGCGAGAAGCACCGGCAACGGGCGTTCGACATCGGCGTGGACCGCTATCTCGGCAAGCCATACCAGGAGGCCGACCTGCTGCTGCAGATCAGCGAGGTGCTGGAGCAGCGCGCGTTGCTGGAACTCGGCCATGACTGATCCGGCATTGTCGGTCGTACTGCTGTTCGACGACACCGAGCTGGGTGGCCAATTGCGCGAGGCGCTGCAAGACTGCGGCGCGCGGATCGTCCACGAGGGTGGCATATCGGGCATCAGCCGCGAACTGCTGCGGGAGCTGGGCGCCGAAGTGTTGGTGGTCAATCTGGACGACACGGGCGACGACGCGCTGGATCAGCTGTACGACGTGATCGACGGCGACCACCCGCGTGTGGTTTTCAACGATGCCCAGGCCAGTCGCGCGCTGGCCGGTTGGGATCGTGCCCGCTGGGCCCGTCATCTGGCGCTGAAGGTGCTTGCGGTCGGCGACGTCGATCCGCCGCGCCCGCAGGATGCCCGGGGTATCGAGATGCCGCGCGCCGCGGGTGCGGGGGAGCCGGTGCCGGTCGATGCGCCGAACGAGGTAACGGCCGCCGGGGCCGCTGCAACAGGTGCGGCGGGGCCCTATTCGCTGGAACAGGTCCTGCCGGAAGCCGCCGAAGGCGATGAAGGACCGCGCCGGCAGATCGGCGGCGCCGATTCGGAAAACCTGGAGGCCGAGCTGGAAGCCATGCTGGCCTCCGACGACCCGCAGGACAACGCGGAGGAAACCTCCGGACCGGGCCTGCGCTACACCGACGGCAACGAGCCGCCGCCGCTGCACGATGGCAATTTCGGAGTGGCCCAGCCGACCGCTGCCGTGCGGCACCCGGACCTGGCTGCAGCGCGGGATGTCGAGGCGCCTCCGCCGGTTGCGCCGGTCCCGGAGTCGAACGTGTTCCAGCTCGACCATCGGTCGGCTCCGCCGCCGGCCGAGCCCCCGTTCGCGCCACTGTCCGACACCGAGATCGACGCCATTCCGGTTGCCAGTCTGGTCACGCCTCCGCGCGCACCCGATGACTGGGCGCTGCTGGCCGATGATGAAACGCCGGCGGCCGGGTCCGTTCACGTGGCTGCCGGAAAGCCTGATCCGGCCGTTTTCGGGGTCGAGAAGATGAGTGCCGCCGATTTCCTCGCGCCGGACGTCGAACAGGTCGCGCCGGACGTCAGGCCCGTGCTGAACCTGGAACTGGTCTCGCTGGAAGAGGCCGTTGCGCCGCAGCAGTACGAGCAGCAGCCAGCCAACGAGATGATGCTCGGCGAACTCGGCTCCGCCCTCAACCGCATCGTGCTGCTGGGTGCGGCGGTCGACAGCACGGACTCCGTCTGCGGTTTCCTGGCGGCGCTGCCGGCCAGCACCCGCTTGACCTTCCTGCATGCCCAGCACCTGGGGAACCAGTCCGCCGCGGCACTGGTGGAAAAACTGTCCGCCCACTGCGCGTTGCCGGTGCGGCTGGCCGAGCGCGCCGCTGCGGCCCGCGCCGGCGAGGTGCTGGTGATATCGGCCGGGCAGCACGTGCGGCTGCGGCGCGACGGCAGCATCGAGATCACGGCGCAGGCGGACGGCGCGGCACAGGATCCGTCGATCGATGCCACCTTCAGCATGGCGGCCAATGCGTTCGGCCGCGATGCGCTGGCGATCGTCTTCGCCGGGCGTTCCACCGACGCCGTCGCCGGCGCGCAGGCGATCCATGATCGCGGCGGCCAGGTCTGGGTAGAGTCGTCGTCAGGCGAGCATTTTGCCGACATGGTCAGCGGAATCTTCGCCGAACGGCTGGTCAGTTTTTCCGGTGCGCCGCACGAGCTGGCGGCGCACCTGATCGAGGTGTTTCCATGAGCGATCTCCCGTTGCCGCGTGAAATTCGCTGCGTGCTGGTACCGGTCGGCAATCTGCGCCTGCTGCTGCCCAACGCCAGCATTGCCGAGGTGATTACCCGAAGCACCCCCGAACCGGTGGCGGGCGCCCCCGATTGGCTGCTGGGCCGCATCGCATGGCGCGGCTGGCGCGTACCATTGGTGTCGTTCACTCGCCTGGCCGGCGCCGAGGAAGGCGACGCCGAATTGAGCGTGCGCGTGGCCGTGTTCAAGGCGCTGGGCGGCAACCCGAAACTGCCGTTCATCGCCGTCATGACGCAGGGCTTCCCCCGGCTGACCACGTTGAATGCCGAATTGATCATCCCCACGCACGACGGCAGCCCGCTGCCGCCCGGCGTCCGCGCGCAAGTGCTGGTGCGCGACGACGTCGCGATGATCCCCGATCTGGAATGGCTCGAAGCCGAGCTGCTGGGGCTGATGGATGATGCGGACCTGGCCGGATCGCCGGCGTCCGACGATGCCTCCGAGTCGTCGGGCATGGCAGGCTGACGGCACGGTTCCCGACTTCCCGATCACCGGCATCGGCACGCCTGGCAGCCAGCCCGCTTCGCCAGCGCGGGCTTTGCCGGCTGTCGAGGGCGGCGCGCGGCGAACGCAGGCGGCGGTGCGCCCGGGCCGCTAGCCGTCGCCGTGCAGCGCCTGCAGCGCCGCCAGTGCGGCCAGTCCCGCGGTTTCCGTGCGCAGGATGCGCGGCCCCAGCCGCAACCCGCTGAAGCCCGCCCGCGTCAGCGCGGCGATATCGCGCTCGCCCAGCCCGCCCTCCGGCCCCACCACCAGCAGGCCGGTCGCGGTCGCGAAGCGCAATTCGCGTGCGGACCGGGCGGCCTGCGGCAGCAAGGCCAGCCGCAGCGCCCCGTCGTCGCCGAGACCGTCGAGCCAGGCCGGCAACGGCAGGGCCGGGCCGATTTCGGGCAACCGTGCGCGGCCGCTCTGCTCGCAGGCGCTGGCCGCCACCGCGCGCCAGTGCAGCAGCCGCTTTTCCGCGCGCGCCGCATCCAGCTTCACTTCCGCACGTTCGGTCAGCAGCGGCACGATGCGCGCCACGCCCAGCTCGGTCGCCTTCTGCACGATCAGGTCCATCTTCTCGCCGCGCGCGACGCCTTGCGCCAGGGTCAGCGCCAGCGGCGATTCGTTGTCGAGAGCCTGTCGCGCCTGCACCAGCACCACGACTTCACGTTTGCCGAGCGCGAGAATGCAGGCCGGGTAGTCGCAGCCGTCGCCGTTGAACAGCGTGAGCGGATCGCCCGCCACCAGACGCAGCACGCGGGTGGCGTGTTCGGCGGCTGGCGCCGGCAACGGCAGCTCGGTGCCGATCGCAAGCGGCAAGTCGACATGGAGGCGGATGTTGCGCATGCGGCGGCTGGCGGCAAAAGCGCAAGCATAACCGAGCGCGGCCGGGTGCCGGATTCATGCCGTGCCGGCGCGGCGGAAAGCTGAATGCCGGCGAGACGATCGGGCGCGCTGCCTTGCCTGCCGAAAGCGACAGGCGCAGCATGGCAGAAGCCCCCGCCAGGGGCGCAATCGAGGTTTCCGACATGTCCAGATCATCCATCGCCATCGTCGTCCTGCTGGCCGGGTTGGCTATCACGGCGAGCGCCATCGCGCAGAACCCGGCACCGGCGAGCACCGCCCATGCCACCCGGAAAAACGAGCAGCACCCGTTGACCAAGCCCGGCGACCGCAACTGCCTGCAGCAGACCGGCAGCCTGATCCGGGCCAGGAAAGGCCATTGCCTGCCGCTGCCGGGGCAGAGTTACAGCGAGGACGAACTGCAGCGCACCGGCGCCACGGATACGGCCCATGCGCTGCAGATGCTCGATCCCAGGATCAGCATCGGGCACTGAATGGCGCGCCGCGGTTCCGGTGCCGCGGCATCGGCGGCATCGGTGACGTTCAGCCCGTCACGGCATGCTCGATGCCGGCCACGGCGGCGTCGACCAGCAGGTCGATCTCCCCCGCGGTCACCACGTAGGGCGGCATGAAATAGACCACGTCGCCGAGCGGGCGCAGCAGCACGCCGTGTTCCAGGCCGTGCAGGTAGACCCGCAGGCCGCGCCGCTCCGCCGCCGGGAAGGGGCGGCGGCTGGCCTTGTCGGCGACCAGTTCGACCGCCGCGATCATGCCGGTCTGGCGCACGTCGGCGACGTTGGGGTGATCGCGTAGCGGCTGCAACCGGCG
>JAGWMU010000114.1 GCA_028873095.1 Pseudomonadota bacterium
AGGGCCGCATCGCTGATGCCGTTCGAGCCGTAGGCCTTGCCGTAGCCGACCTGGCCGTCCAGGTACAGCACGAAACCCTTGCCGATCGGCCAGTCATGGTTGGCCTCGGCCATCAATTTCCAGTACTGCACGGTCGAGCCTGGCAGCGCGACATCGGTGGAAAGGGACATCAGGCCGCCGCGGGTCGGTGCCCAGTAACCGTTGCGGGTATCGTGGTTCCAGCCCAGCGTGCCGGTCACCGAGTGGATGGTCTTGTTGCCGATCTCGTTCTGGTAATCGACCAGTTGCCGCGGGCTGTAACCCGGGATCAGGCTGACCTTGTTGCTGCTGATGCCCATGCCCACGCGCAGTCCGTCGGTCTCCGAGATCGGGATGCCCAGGTAGCTGGAGAAGCTCTTGTCGCTGGTGGCGAAGTTGGCCAGCGACGAGATGTTGCCGTAGTTGGTCTTCGTGTAGCCGAGGTTGTAGCCGATGCCGATGCCGTTGTCGGTCAGGTACGGGTTGTAGTAGCTCAGGCTGACGCTGTTGCTGAACGTGCTGGTCTGGGCGCTGACCGAAAAACTGTCGCCGGTGCCGAACAGGTTGTTCTGCGACACCGAGGCGTTGAGGATCATGCCGGACAGCTGCGAATAGCCGATGCCGAACTGCAGGCTGCCGGCGGACTGCTCCTCGACCTTGACGGTGACATCGACCTGGTCCTGGGTGCCGGGCACCAGCTTCTTGTCGATGTCGACTTTCTTGAAGAATCCCAGCCGCTGCAGACGGATCTTGGAGCGGTCGATCGCGGCCTGCGAGTACCAGGAGCCCTCGAGCTGGCGCATCTCGCGGCGCAGCACGCCGTCCTCGGTGCGGGTGTTGCCCTGGAACACCACCCGGCGCACGTACACGCGCTGGCCCGGCTCGATGTACATGGTCAGATCGACGGTGCGCTTTTCCTTGTCCAGCTTCGGGATCGGCGTGACCTTGGCGTAGGCGTAGCCGATATTGGCCAGGATGGACTTGATCGCCTTGGTGCTGGCCTCGATCGCGGCACGATTGAAGGTTTCGCCCTTGTGGACGAAGACCAGCTGACGCAATGTCGCCTCCGGCAGGATCAGCTTGCCGAGCAGCTTGACGTCGGCGATCTTGTAGACCTCGCCCTCTTTCACGCTGGCGTCGATGTACATCGAGCGCTTGTCCGGGGCGATCGTCACCTGGGTGGAATCGACACCGAAATCGGCGTAGCCGCGGTCCATGTAATAGGACTGCAGTTTCTCCAGGTCGCCCGAAAGTTTCTCGCGCGAATACTGGTCGTCCTTCGAATACCAGGACATCAGTCCGGGGGTGTTGGACTCGAAGTTCTTGCGGATCTGCCTGTCGGTGTACGCGTGGTTGCCGAGGATGTTGATCTCGCGGATCTTGGCGGCCTTGCCCTCGCGGATCTCGATGTCGATCGCCACGCGGTTGCGGTCCAGCCGGGTCACGTGCGGAATCACCGACACGTTGTATTTGCCGCGGTTGTAGTACTGCCGGATCAGTTCCTGCTGCACGTTGTCCAGCGACAGCCGGTCGAAAGTCTCGCCTTCGGCGAGGCCGATCGCCTTCAGGCCCTTCTTCAGGTCGTCGGACTTGATGTCGTGGTTGCCGCGCAGGGTCAGTTTGGCGATCGACGGCCGCTCGACCACCTTGATGACCAGGATGTCGCCGTCGCGGTCGAATTCCACGTCGCTGAAGAACTTGGTCTGGTACAACGCCCGGATCGCCCGCTGGGCCTCCTCGTTGGTCAGGCGGTCCCCCTTGTTGACCGGCAGGTAGTTGTAGACCGTGCCGGCCGAGATGCGGTTGAGACCGTCGATGCGGATGTCCGACACCACGAACGGGTCGAAAGCAAACGCATTGGCGGAGAGGGAGGCAAGCAGGATCAGCGCGGCGATACGCTTCATCGTCGATTCCGTTGGGTTATTTCGATGGGAGGGCCGATGTGGCCCTCCCGGTCAGGAGCATGAGGCAGGGCGTAACCCCATCTCGAGAACATGTCCGCGATCTGCGGGGATGTGCCATTCGACGTGCCGCCATGCCGGTCATCTGCCGGCGCGGCGACCATGTCGACGATTTGCCGCTGCTGGCGGTCATCGCTGTCACGACAGCAGCGTGCGGTGAATGTCGTTGTAGAGCGCCAGCCCCATCAAGGTGAAAAGCAACGCCATGCCGATGTACTGGCCGACGATCATCACCTGTTCGCTGACCGGGCTGCCCTTGATCAGTTCGACAAGATAATACAGCAGGTGCCCGCCATCCAGGACGGGGATGGGCAGCAGGTTGAGGATCGCCAGGCTCAGCGACACCAGCGCCAGGAACTGCAGGAACCACGGCAGCCCCATATGGGCTTCGGCATTGGCCGCCTGGGCGATGCCGATCACGCCGGACAGGTTGCTGGTCGAGGCCCGGCCGCTGAGCATCTTGCCGAGCATGCCGAAGGTCTGCGTGGTGTTGCGCCAGGTGGTGCCGAGCGAAGCGCCCAGCGCCCTGATCGGGCCGTAGCGCACGGTCGCCAGCTCGGGCAACGGCGCGTTGACGCCAAGCACCCATTTGGGCGGCTGGCCTTCCAGCGACTCCCATTTTGCCGTGACGTGCAGCTCCAGCGGCCGGCCCGCGCGCTCGATCGCGACGGCCAGCAACGGCGACCTGGCGGCATCGACCTGCACCAGTTTGCCGAAGGCCTTGAAATCGCCTGCCGGCTGGCCATTGACGCTGACGATGCGATCGCCGCCCTGCATGCCGGCCAGCGCGGCAGGTTGACCGGGCATCACGCTGGCGGCGATCGGCGGCGGCGGCGCCAGCTGCAGACCCAGCTTTTCCAGGTATTGATCGATGGACTGTCCGGCCGGCAATCGATCGAGCGGCAGCACCAGCCGACGCCGGTCGCCACGATCGCCGCGCACGGTGAGCGGCAACGGGGTGCGTCCGAGCATGGCATTGGCCACCGCGTCGATCGAGTCGCTCCATGTGCCGACCGGGCGGCCGTCGATGCTGAGGATGCGGTCGCCCGGTCGGATGCCCGCTTCGGCGGCGATGCTGTGCGCCGTGGCGGTCACCACCGGCGCGACATCCGGCCGTCCCAGCATGAACATCAGCCACAGCGCGGCCACCGTGAAGAGCAGGTTGAAGCCCGGCCCGGCGGCCACGATGGCGATGCGCTGCCATACCGGCTTGCCGGTGAATTCCCGGTCGTGCAGGGCGGCGTCGACGTCGCCCTCGCGCGCATCGAGCATCTTGACGTAACCGCCCAGCGGGATCGCGGCGATCTGGTACTCGGTGCCGTCGCGGCCGATGCGTTTCCAGACCGCCCTGCCGAAGCCGACCGAGAAACGCAGCACCTTGACCCCGCAGCGGCGCGCGACCCAGTAGTGGCCGAACTCATGAAAGGTCACCAGCACGCCGAGCGTGACCAGCAACCAGAACACCGAGCCGAAGAAGGAAGTCATCAATTGCCGTCGGGGTAAGTCATCGGTACAAGAATATCAGCATGCATTGCGCAGGATGCGACGGGCCGCCTCGCGGGCGACCCGGTCGCGTTCGCCAAGGGTCTGGACATCGACCACGGCATGTGCCGGCAGTTCCGCCAGCACGGCCTCGACCACATCGGCGATGGACAGGAACGGCAGCGTGCCGGCCAGGAAGGCCTCCACCGCGATCTCGTTGGCCGCATTCAGGATGGCCGGGGCATCGCCGCCGGCACGCAGCGCCTGGTATGCCAGCGCCAGGCAGCGGAAGGTGGCCAGGTCCGGCGGCTCGAATGCCAGCGGCGCGCAGGCCGCCAGGTTCAGCGGCGCCACCCCCGCGTCGACCCGCTCCGGCCACGCCAGCGCATGGGCGATCGCGGTGCGCATGTCCGGGTTGCCCAGCTGGGCCAGCACCGAGCCGTCGGCATACTCGACCAGCGAGTGCACCAGGCTCTGCGGATGCACCAGGACGTCGATCGCAGCGACCGGGGCGCCGAACAGGTGGTGCGCCTCGATCACTTCCAGGCCCTTGTTCATCAGGGTCGCGGAGTCCACCGAAATCTTGCGGCCCATGACCCAGTTGGGGTGCTTGCAGGCCTGCTCCGGGGTGATGTGGGCCAGTTCCGCCCGCGTGCGGCCACGGAACGGGCCGCCCGAGGCGGTGAGGATCAGGCGGCGAACCCCGCTGGCGCGCAGGTCCGGTCGTCCGTCCGGGCGGAACCGGCCGGGCAGGCACTGGAAGATCGCATTGTGCTCGGAGTCGACCGGGATCAACGCACCGCCGCCGACGGCGACCGCCTCCAGCAGCAGCGGCCCGGCCATCACGATGGATTCCTTGTTGGCCAGCAGCAGGCGCTTGCCGGCGCGCGCGGCCGCCAGCGTGGACTCCAGCCCGGCGGCGCCGACGATGGCGGCCACCACGGTGTCGCACAGTCCGCCCTCGGCGGCGGCGGTCAGCGCGGCATGGCCGCTGGCCGCCTCGCAGCGCAGGCCGGCCGCCGCGAGCCGCCGCGACAGGTCGGCTTCCAGCGCCGGGTCGGCGATCACCGCCAGATCCGGCTGGTGCCGCGCGCACAGTCCGACCAGCGCCGCGACGTCGCGGTGCGCGGTCAGCACCGTGGCGCGGAACCGCTCCGGGTGACGGGCGATGACGTCGAGAGCGTTGCCACCGATCGATCCGGTGGCGCCGAGGACGGCGACCTTGCGCATCTCAAAGCCCCAGCAGCAGCAGGCCGGCGGCGAACACCGGCAGCGCCGCGAAGACGCTGTCCAGGCGATCCAGCAGGCCGCCGTGGCCGGGGATCAGCGTGCCCGAATCCTTGACCCGGGCATGCCGCTTCAGCAGGCTCTCGATCAGGTCGCCGACGATCGAGGCGCTGACCGTCAGCGCCGCCAGCACGGCCAGGGCAAGCAGCCGGGCGCCGCGCACGTCCAGCAGCCAGCCGCCGAGCAGGGTGACCAGCACGCCGGCCACCAGCGCGCCGTAGGCGCCGGCCCAGGTCTTGCCCGGGCTGATCTGCGGCGCCAGCTTGCGTCGCCCGAAGGCGCGGCCGCTGAAGTAGGCGCCGATGTCGGCGGCCCAGATCATCAGCAGGGCGAGCAGGGTCCAGTAGTGGCCGTGCGGCCGGTGGCCATGGATGCTGGCCAGGGCGATCCACGCCGGGAACATCACGAACATGCCGGCGAGCAGTTTCAACCCGCGGTTCTCGCGGGTGGGGGCGGCGCCGAACGCGAAATGACGCAGCCACAGGCAGGCCAGCAGCCACCAGGCCACGCCGGCGGCCAGCAGCCATGGCGCCAAGGCGGTGGCATGGACTCGCCACAGCAGTGCGAACAGTGCTGCCGCCAGGGCCAGCCAGGCGATGCACCACGACGCGCGATGGAGTCCGCTCAACCGAATCCATTCCCACCATGCCGCCAGGAATACCGCCGCGGCGATCAACGCCAGCACTGCCGTCGAAGACAGCAGGATGGTCAGGATCACCAGCGGTGCGAGCACCAGGGCGGTGAGGGTGCGCTGAAGCAGCATCGTTATCCTTGGGAATCGTTGGCGGCCTGCGCGCCGGTGCGGCCGTAACGGCGCTCGCGGCGGGCATAGTCCTCGATGGCCCGGTGCAGGCAAGCCTGGTCGAAATCGGGCCACAGGGTATCGGTAAAGTACAGCTCGGCGTAGGCAGCCTGCCACAGCAGGAAGTTGCTGATGCGATATTCGCCGCCGGTGCGGATGAGCAGGTCCAGCGGCGGCAACTCGGCCAGGGATATCCATTGGCCCAGCCGGGCCTCGTCGATGTCGCCGATGTCCAGCTCGCCGCGGGCCACGGCGGCAGCGGCCTGGCGGCTCGCCTGCACGATGTCCCAGCGGCCGCCATAATTCACCGCGACGTTCAGATGCAGACGAGCGTTGCCGGCGGTATGCGCCATCGCCGCCTGCATGCGCTGTCGCAGCGGCTCGTCGAAGGCGCTCAGGTCGCCGATGAAACGCAGGCGCACGCCGTGGCCGTGAAGCTCGTCCACTTCCTTGTCCAGCGCGCGCACGAACAGGCCCATCAGCGCACCCACTTCATCCTGCGGGCGCTGCCAGTTCTCGCTGGAGAAGGCGAACAGGGTCAGTACCGGCACACCTTCGCGCAGGCACGATTCCACCGTCAGCCGTACCGCCTTGCGCCCGGCATTGTGGCCGAAGCTGCGGGGCCGGTGACGCGCCCTGGCCCAGCGCCCGTTGCCATCCATCACGATCGCGATATGGCGTGGAACCGACGGCGACCTGCTTGCGGGTGAGGGGGCGGCGGTCATGCGGTTCGGTCGCCGGCTGGGCCGGGCGGGAGCGGCCGCCCGCGCCGGTCCGGCCCCCGCCGTGGGGCGAGGGCGAACGTGCCGTGCGGGTTCGCCACTGGGGGCGGCGTGGATCGATGCGCAGCAATGGCTCCCGCCGGCTTCATCATCAAAGGGCCATCAGCTCCTCTTCCTTGGCCTTCACCACCGAGTCGACATCCTTGACCGCGCGATCGGTGAGCTTCTGGATGTCGTCGTCGACACGCCGCTCGTCGTCCTCGGTGATCAGCTTTTCCTTGAGCAGTTCCTTGACCTGCTGCAGGGCGTCGCGGCGCACGTTGCGTATCGCGATCTTGGTGTTCTCGCCCTCGTGCGCCACATGTTTGGCCAGTTCCCGGCGGCGCTCTTCGGTGAGGGCGGGCATGTTCAGGCGGATCACGGTACCGGCCGTGGTCGGCGTGACGCCGAGATCGGAGGCCATCAGGGCCTTTTCGATCGGGGCCACCATGGTTTTTTCCCATGGCGAGATGACGATGGTGCGCGAGTCGGCCAGCGATACCGAGGCAACCTGGGTCAGCGGCATGTCCGCGCCGTAGTAGGGCACCTTGATGCCTTCCACCAACGCGGTGCTGGCGCGTCCGGTGCGCAGGCGGATCAGTTCGTGCTTGAGCGAGTCGATGCTCTTGCCCATGCGGGTCTGGGCATCGTTCTTGATGTCGTTGAGCATGTGACGTCTTCCGATGAATTCGGCAAGCGGACGATTATAGCAGCCCATCCGCGCCTGGCTGCGGGTGGCCAGCATGCCCGGTTCCCGGGTTGCAGCCAGGGGCCTGCCTGCGGACGGACGGGGGCTGCGCCTTGCGCCCTGGGTTAAACCGTCAGCCGGCGTCGACCAGGGTGCCGATCTGCTCGCCGCGCATGATCCGCATCAGATTGCCCGGCACGGTCATGTTGTAGATGCGCAGCGGCACCTGCTGGTCGCGGCACAGCGCGATCGCGGCGGTGTCCATCACGGCCAGCTTGCGCTCGATCACCTGGTCGTAGCCGAGCCGTTCGTAGCGGACCGCGTCGCTGTGGCGGGCCGGATCGCTGGTATAGACGCCATCGACCTTGGTCGCCTTCAGCAGCAGGTCGGCTCCCAGTTCCACCGCGCGCAGGGCGGCAGCCGAGTCGGTGGTGAAGAACGGGTTGCCGGTGCCGGCGGCGAACAGCACGATGCGGCCTTTCTCGATATGGCGGATCGCGCGGCGACGGATGTAATCCTCGGCCACGTCGTGGATCTGGATGGCACTCATCACGCGGGCGAAGCCGCCGCTCTTCTCGATGGCGTCCTGCAGGGCCAGAGCGTTCATCACGGTGGCGAGCATGCCCATGTGGTCGCCGGTGACCCGATCCATGCCTGCCGCAGCGAGGCCGGCGCCGCGAAAAATGTTGCCGCCGCCGATCACTACGCCGATCTGGATCCCGGTGCGCTGCACCTCGATGATCTCGTCGGCGAGCCGGCCGATCACCTTCGGATCGATGCCGTAATCGGCTTCGCCCATCAACGCTTCGCCGGAGAGCTTGAGCAGGATGCGGTGGTATTTCAACGAAGTGCTCATCGGGTCTCCGGAATTTTGTGCAACAAAACAGCCGCATTGTAGCGGTTGCCACGGGCGGGCAGGGAGTGCGCGCGCAGGCGCGGGAGCCACATGTCGCGCATCCCGGTGCGCCGCACAAAAAAGCCGCGGTTTCCCGCGGCCTTCTGTTTTCGAAGAGCCCGGCCACGGATGGCCGGTCTTTCCGTCAGGGATGACGGCTACGCCAGGCCAGCCTGCTTCATGACTTCGGCGTGGAAATCCTCGGCGACCTTCTCGATGCCTTCGCCGACCGCCAGGCGGGCGACCGAAACGACATCAGCGCCTTCCTTCTTCAGCGCATCGGCAACCGTCGTGTTGGTGTCGAGGACGTAGGCCTGGCCAAGCAGGGTGACTTCGGACACGATCTTGTTGATCTTGCCGGCGATGATCTTCTCGAGGATGTCGGCCGGCTTGGCCTTGTCCTTGTCGGACATCTGGCTCAGCGCGATTTCCTTTTCCTTGGCCAGGAACTCGGCGGGGACGTCCGCGGCGCGGATGTGCGGCGGGTTCATCGCGGCCACGTGCATGGCGATGCCCTTGGCCAGTTCCGCGGAGCCGCCCTTGATGGCCACCAGCACGCCGATGCGGCCGCCGTGGATGTAGCTGCCGATCGCGCCGTCGGTCTCGATGCGGGCCAGGCGGCGCACGTCGATCTTTTCGCCGATGGTGGCGATCAGGGCCTTGGCGGCTTCCTCGACGTTGCTGGCGCCGGGATAGGCGGCGGCTTTCAGTGCGTCGATGTCGGCGGCGCCGGAGGCCAGCGCGACCTCGGCGACGGCATCGCTGAATTTCAGGAAGCTGGCGTCCTTGGCGACGAAGTCGGTCTCGCAGTTCACTTCGACCAGCACGGCCTTGCCGGCGGCCTGGGCGGCCACGACGCGGCCTTCGGCGGCGATGCGGCTGGCCTTCTTGTCGGCCTTGGCCAGGCCGGACTTGCGCAGCCACTCCATCGCGACGTCGATGTCGCCGCTGTTCTCGACCAGCGCTTTCTTGCATTCCATCATGCCGGCGCCGGAGCGCTCGCGCAGCTCCTTGACCATTTGGGCGGAGATATTGCTCATCATCAGTCCTCTAATGCGGGGTTTGCGCCATGGCGACCGGTCGCCGGCACCATGGCGCGATGTTCGTGCGCGAATGCGACGGCGGGATGACCGCCGTCGTCGCGATTACCTGGCCGGCGCACCGTCGTTGCGGGGGCCACGGCCGCCGTCACGGCCACCCTCGCGGCGCGGGCCGGACGGCTTGCGCGGGGCGGCTTCGCGGCGCGGGCGATCGACCTTGGCGACCGGGTTGCCTTCCTCGTCCAGCTCGACGAAATCGTTGCCGTCGCCCTGGGCGGCGGCCGGCGCGGCGGCCTTGCCTTCGAGGATCGAGTCGGCCGCGGCGCGGGCATACAGCTGGATCGCGCGGATCGCGTCGTCGTTGCCCGGGATCGCGTAGTCCACCAGCTCCGGGTTGTAGTTGGTGTCGACCACGGCGATCACCGGGATGCCGAGCTTCTTGGCTTCCTGCACGGCGATGTCTTCGTGGCCGATGTCGATCACGAACAGCGCGTCGGGCAGGCGGTTCATGTCCTTGATGCCGCCCAGCGATGCCTGCAGCTTGTCGCGTTCGCGACGGCGGGCCAGCACTTCGTGCTTGACCAGCTTCTCGAAGCTGCCGTCGGTCTCGGCCGCTTCCAGCTCCTTCAGGCGCGACACGGACTGCTTGACGGTGCGGAAGTTGGTCAGCATGCCGCCGAGCCAGCGCGAGGTGACGAACGGCATGCCGGCGCGTGCGGCCTCTTCGGCCAACGGCTCCCGGGCCGAACGCTTGGTGCCGACGAACAGGATGGTGCCGCGCTTCTGCGCTACGCCCGACAGGAAGTTCATCGCGTCGGTGAACAGCGGCAGGGTCTTCTCGAGGTTGATGATGTGGATCTTGCCGCGGGCGCCGAAGATGTACGGGGCCATCTTGGGGTTCCAGTAACGGGTCTGGTGACCGAAATGGACGCCGGCTTCGAGCATCTGGCGCATGGTGACTTGGGCCATGGGTGTAACTCCTAGC
>JAGWMU010000003.1 GCA_028873095.1 Pseudomonadota bacterium
CCGCCTCGGCCAGCGACTGCACGATGGTCGCGGCGTACTGCTCGATCGAATAGTTGATCGAATTGTGGCTGCGCGAACGCGTCCCCTCGTAATCCACGCCCAGGCCGCCGCCGACGTCGACGATCGCCAGCGGCACCCCCATGCGGGTGAGCTCCACGAAGTAGCGCGTGGCCTCGCGCATGCCGTTGGCGATGTCGCGCACGTTGGAGATCTGCGAGCCCATGTGGAAATGCTGCAGCTTCAGCGTGTGCTTGAGCCCGGCCGCGTCCAGCCGTTCGACCAGGGTCAGCACCTGGTCCGGCGACAGCCCGAACTTGCCCTTGTCGCCGCCGGTGTTCTGCCATTTGCCGGCGCCGATCGAGGCCAGCCGCACGCGCACGCCGAGCAGCGGCTCGACCTCCAGCGCCTTCGCTTCGGCGAACACATGGTCGAGTTCGGACAGCTTTTCGATCACGATGTGCACGCGCAGGCCCAGCTTCAGGCCGATCAGCGCGAGCCGCACGTATTCGCGGTCCTTGTAGCCGTTGCAGATCACCACCGAGCCGGGCCGCGCCATCGCCAGCACCGCCATCAACTCCGGCTTGGAGCCCGCCTCCAGCCCGAAGCCGTGGCTGCCGGCGGCGACCAGCTCGCCGGCGACGCCGCGCTGCTGGTTGACCTTGATCGGGTAGATCGCGGTATAGCCGCCGGCGTAATCGAACTCCGCGATCGCCCTGGCGAACGCGCCCTGCAGGCGCGCGAGGCGGTCGGCGAGGATGTCGGGAAAGCGCACCAGCAGCGGCAGACGCAGCCCCTCGGCGCGCGCGCGTTCGACGATCGCCGGCAGCGACAGCGCCGGTCCGCCGGCGCCGTGCGGACGCATCACGATATGGCCGGCGGCGTCGATGTCGACGTAGCCGTCGCTCCAGTGCGGCACGGCATAGGTCTGCCGCGCGGTATCGATGTTCCAATGGTTCGCCATCAGCGAAATCTCCTCGATGAAAAAGGACGATGTCGTCGCAGCGGCGAGCCTTGACGGTCTTGCTCCATACGAGCACGAGCCCGAGCGACCGGAAGCCTCGCACGCCGCGGGGCCGATCGGACTGGTCGGCAACCGGCGCACTGCGCCGGCCATGCCAGGCGCCATTGTAATGGCCGCTCACGACGATGGCGCACGGGGCGCCACCCCGCTCCCGGGACGTTCATCGCTGTTGCCGCTACAATCGGCAGTCTTTGTCCTTCCCCCGGTTCGTCAGGAACGCCCGTCATGTCGCAGCAGCCCAGCTGGTTCACCGAAGCCCACCTGGCTTCCGGCTCCTCCATCGGTTTTCGCACCGAACAACTGCTGCACGCGGAGAAGACGCCGTTCCAGGCCATCGAGATCCACCAGACCACCGACTGGGGCAACCTGATGGTGATCGACGGCTGCGTGATGCTGACCACGCGCGACAACTTCCTCTACCACGAGATGATGACCCATCCGGCGCTGTTCACCCATGCCCGCGCCAAGCGCGTGGTGATCATCGGCGGCGGCGACTGCGGCACGCTGCGCGAGGTGCTCAAGCACGAGGAAGTGGAATCGGCGGTGCAGGTGGAGATCGACGAGCGCGTCACGCGGCTGGCCGAACAGTATTTCCCGGAGTTGTGCGAGGCCAACGGGGATCCCCGCGCGCAGCTGCTGTTCATCGACGGCATCAAGTACATGGCCGAATGCGAACCGGACTCGCTGGACCTGGTGATCGTCGACTCGACCGATCCGGTCGGCCCGGCCGAAGGCCTGTTCAACGCCACGTTCTATGCCAGCTGCCACAAGGCGCTGCGCCACGGCGGCATCCTGGTGCAGCAGAGCGAATCGCCGCTGGCGCACCTGGAGCTGATCAAGTCGATGCGCTCGGCGATGCGCACCTCGGGCTTCACCGCGGTGCGCACGCTGCCGTTTCCGCAGCCGTGCTACCCGACCGGCTGGTGGAGCTGCACGATGGCACGCAAGGGCGGCGACCTGTCCGGCTTCCGCGAGCGCGGCGCGCTCAGCAAGAATTTCCCCACCCGCTACTACAACGCCGACATCCACAAGGCCGCCCTGGCGCAGCCGGAATTCATGCGCGAGGCACTGGGCGAATAAGCCTGTTCGGGCAGGCTGGCCGGCCCGGAGCCCGATGCCCGCGGCCGGCGCAGGCGGCGCTCAGAATATCTTGCTGCGCACCTTGGGCAGCAGGACCAGCAGCAGCGTGGCGAACGGGCCAAGCAGCAGCGACAGCAGGCACCACAGCAGCCCGCTGCGATTTTTCCCCTGCGCCAATGCCGCGTTGATCAGGGCCAGCGTGCCCCACCCGGCAAACCAGGGCGCGCCCACGGCGAATATCGAAAAATGATCCACTACCGGTCTCCCCAACCCGCATTTGGTGGCGCGGTTTCGCGCGCCGATCGGACATCGTACCAAGCATTGCGCCGGCGGTACTGCCGCGCCGCCGCATGATCAGCCGCGCCTGCCCGCCTCGCGGTATGCTTGCGCGTCTGGATTCCGGACGGAAGCACATGATGCCTGGATTGCGCCCCATCGCCCTGTTTTTCGCCTTGTCGCTCGCTGCAGCGCCGACGTTCGCCGGAAACGCCGGCGCCAGCCAGGCCCCCGTCGCAGGCAAGGCCGCCAGCCATGCCAAGGCGTCTGCCAAGGCTCGCGGCAAGGCCTTGCTGGCCTTCCAGCGCGATCTGGTCAGCGTGCTCGCCCCGCGCGCCGATGCGTTGCCCCTGCTCGGCGCCGCATTGCTCGCCCGACCCCTGATCGACCCACCGAAGACCAGCAGTTTCCACACGCTGATCGACCGCGCCGTGCAGGCGGCGGGTACCGATGCCGCCATGGGCGCCGCCATCAACTGGACCCGCCTGGCCGATTGCGACGCCAGGGCGGATGCCTGCCCGAATACCGCGGCGCTCGACCAGTTGGTCTCGCAGGCGCCGGACAATGCCGCCGTCTGGATGCTCAAGCTCGGCGCGGATACGCACAATCTCAAGCATGAGGCCGCCCGCGAGGACCTGTCGCGGGCCGCGGCCGCCAAACTGTACGACGACTACGCCGGCATCAGCCTGCAGGCACTGGCCGGTGCGGTCGGCGTGCTGCCGCCGCCGGCCGGCACGCTCGCTCCGGGCCATGCCGCCGGGGCGGCGGGCGTGCAGGCGATGCTGACCTACGAACTGGCCGGCGCCCAGCCGCAACCGGGGCTGCGGGTCGTCGCCCAACTGTGCGAGAACGCCGGCGGCGACACGTCGATCAAGACCGACTGCCTGAAGCTGGGCAAGACCCTCGAGTGGGGCTCCAGCCCATTGTCGCGCTCGCTCGGGCTGCACCTGCGCGAAGTCCTGGCGGACGACCCGGCACAACGCGAGGACGCGCGGCGCGCCCGGGTCAGCCTGATCTGGCAGGTGCAGAACTTCGCGCTGCTGTCGGCGCGCGCGCAGCGCGACGCATCGCTGGCGCAGCATCTGCTGGTGCTGGCGAGCCACGGCGGTACCGAAATGAGCGTCATGCTGGCCGCGTTGCGCGACGCCGACATTCCCACCGACGCACCGGCCGGCTGGAAGCCGCCCCGGGAGAAGTGAGCGGGCAACGGCAGGATCGCCGATTGCGGGAACGCGCCCCGCGCCGCGCACTCCCCGTTCCTTATTCGCCGCTCCCCGGTTAGGCTTGGCCCACCTTCCGCAGCAGGGGTCGGCCGATGATTACGACGCTGGTGGCAAGCAGCAAGGGCGGGTGCGGCAAGAGCACGCTGGTAACGCAGCTGGCGTCGCATTGGGCACAGGAGGGCCAGCGCACGGTCATCCTCGACGCCGACCGCCAGGGCTCCAGTTTCCGCTGGGCCAGCCTGCGACCGGACAATGTCCCTGGCGTGCTGGCGCTGGAAGGTCGCCGCAAGGCCCTGCAGCAACTGCCGCCGGATACCCAGCAACTGCTGATCGACACGCCCGCCGGGTCCGGCGAGCGCGAGCTGGAACCGTTCCTGGAGCAGGCCAGCGTGTTGCTGGTGCCGGTGCTGCCGTCGTCGTTCGACCTGCACGCCACGCTGGCTTTCATCGAGGAGCTGCAGCGGATCAACCGCATCCACCGCGGCAAGTTGCCGGTGGCGCTGGTCGCCAACCGGCTCAAGCCATGGACCCATGCCAGCCAGGATGCCGTCGCCCAACTCGCCGAACAGTCGCCGTTTCCGATCGCCGCGCAGCTGCGCGACAGCCAGGCCTACGTCCTGCTCAGCGCATTGGGCAAGGGCATCTTCGATTACCAGTCCGAGCAGGTGCGCAGCCACCAGCAGGACTGGAAGGCGCTGCTGCGCTGGATCAAGCGCCAGCATTGAATGCACCCGATTGCCACCGCCGCGCCGACCGCGCGGCACCATCCCACCGGAGTTTCCCATGCACGAACTGATCCTCTTGCGACACGCCGAAGCCGTGCCGATAGACAGCGCCGGCGACGACCGGCAGCGGCCGCTGAGCGCGCGCGGCGAGCAGGAGGCGCAAGCAGCCGGGCGATGGCTGGCCGCGCACGGCGCCCGGCTCGATCGCGTGCTGTGCTCGCCCACCCGGCGCACCGACGACACCGCCCGGCTGGCGCTGTCGGCGTTCGACAGCGCGCTGGTTCCGCAGCTGGCGGACGAAATCTACGCGGCCTCGCCCGGCGAACTGCTGGCCCTGCTCGACCAGCACGGCGACGCCGACAGCGTGATGCTGGTCGGCCACAATCCGGGCATCGAACGACTGGTCGCGCTGCTGGTCGAAGGACGCTCCGATGAATGCCGCGGCATGCCGCCCGGCGCGTTGGCGGTACTGCACCTGGACGGCGCACTGGAACCGGGCCATGCCCGGCTGGACGCCTTCTGGTCGCCGTAAGGCGGCCTCGCGCCCGGCCTGCTCCGCGCCGGGCTGACGCTGCCCGTATCATGTCGCGCATGCCCATGCGCCCGTTCGTGCTGTTCAGCCTGCTCGCCGCCGCCCTGCTGTTGCAGGGCTGCACCTTGTCACGCGCACAGATTCGCCGAGCCGATGCGGTGGTCGCCGCGACCTCCGATCGCGTCACCACCTGCGATCGTCCCGATCACTGCGCCACGCCGTCGCCGTTGCTGGAGGCCGCGACCCGCGCCCTCGCCGAATCCACGCCGCGGCACCCGGTTCACGTGGTGACCCTGCTCGACGCCAGCGACCCGGCGATGGCCGCCCGGATCAACCTGATCCGGGCGGCACGGCACACGATCGACGTGCAGACCTACATCTGGGATCAGGACGATGCCGGGCAGCTGGTGCTGAACGAACTGGTGCAGGCGGCGCGGCGCGGGGTGCAAGTGCGCATCCTCGCCGACCAGCTGTTCTCGTTCGACGATCCCGCGCTGCTGGACCGGCTTGCGCGGGCGAGCGGCAACCTGCGGGTTCGGCTGTACAACCCGACCTTCCACAAGGCGCATACGCCGCCGCTGGATTTCGCCGCGGGCCTGCTGTGCTGTTTCATGCAGTTCAACCAGCGCATGCACAACAAGCTGCTGCTGGTGGACAACAGCATCGGCATCACCGGCGGGCGCAATTACCAGGACCGCTACTTCAACTGGGACGACGACTTCGACTACATCGATCGCGACGTGATGGTCGGCGGCCCGGCAGCGCGCCAGATGGCGGCCAGCTTCGAGCTGTTCTGGCACCACCGGCGCGCCGTGCCGCTGACCCATCTGCGCGACGTCAACCAGCGCATCATGACCGATGCCTCGCCGCCGGCCTGGATACCGCCGCACTACCGCCGCCCGTTGCGTGTCGCCCAGGTCGAGCGTGACGCGGAAGATCCGCAGTGGCTGCAGGAATGGCTGGTCGGACCCACCCTGACTACCGGCAAGGTGGATTACTTCAGCGATCTGCCGGCGAAGACCGACAAGCCCGACAAGCGGCATGCGCTCCAGTTCACCCACCAGGTGATGGAGATGGTCAGTTCGGCCCGGCGCGAGGTCGTGCTGCAGACGCCCTATCTGGTGATGAGCCGGCGCGCCCAGCACATCTTCAAGCACCTGCACCGGCTTGCCCATCCGCCGCGCATCATCGTCTCCACCAATTCGCTGGCCTCGACCGACGCCTTCGCGGTGTATGCGATGTCGTACAAGCACCGCAAGCGCTACCTGAAGAAATTCGGCTTCGAGATCCACGAAATGAAACCGCATGCGCCGGGTGCGGCCGAGGACTACGCGCTGGCCAACTCCACCGGCCTCGAACCGGCAACGCCGCCCGCGAAGCCCGGCCGGTCCGGCGCCCGCCGCATCCGCTATCACCTGTTCGGCAGCCGCGGCAACAACCGGCCGGCGCCGCTGCTGAGCACCGGCCTGCGCTTCGGCCTGCACGCCAAGTCCATCGTGATCGACGACAGCTTCGCGATGGTCGGCTCGCACAACTTCGACCCGCGCTCGGATCATTACAACACCGAAGGCGGCGTGATCGTCTACGACCCGCGCTTCGCCAACGAGGTGCGCCAGAGCATCCTCCGCGACACCGCGCCGGAAAACGCCTGGGTGATAGCCCCGCGGCAACCGGCCATACCGGTCCTCACCGATGTCAACGACTTGATCGGCGACATCTCCGAACATCTGCCGCTGTTCGACATCTGGCCGTTCCGCTACGCCACCAGCTATCAACTCAAGCCCGGCTGCCAGCCATTGCGCATCGACGATCCGGCATTCGCTTCCTGCTACGAACCGGTCGGCGATTTCCCCGACGTGGCGCTGTCGTCTAAGCTGATCATCACCCGCTTGATCACCGCTTTCGGGGTCGGCGCGAAGGGCATCCTCTGAGCGATGCCCGGCGGCGGCCGTCCCGGCGCCCGCCTGTTCCGACGACGATTGCAGGCGGCGGACGACCTCAGGGCAGGTTCGCGATCCCGTCGCCCCGGGAAGAAAACAGCATCGGCAGCTCGCCGCCGATCCCGTCGGGATGGTCGGCCGGCACCCGGAAGCGCCAGCCGCGCACGGTGTGCAGGGCGTGGTCGTCGAGAACCGCATCGCCGCTGGATTCGGCGACGCTGGCGGCGCTGACGCGGCCCTCGCCGTCGGTCTCGATGTGCAGCACCACGCGGCCGTCCAGATGGCCGCGCAGCTCGTCCCAGGACTGCGAGTCGTCGCTGGGCGTCGCCACGGGCACCAGTTCGGGCGGCGGCGCGACGGCGGCGGCCCGGGCGTCGCCGGCTGGATCCGCGGCGGCCACCGGGCGCAACCGCCCCTGCATGCCGAGCGGACCGTGCCGATGCCGCGCCGCGAGGCGGACATGCGGCGGCGCTGTCCGCTGCGCGGCCACCGCCGGACCCGGGCCGCGCCAACGGTCGGTCATGCTGCTGAGCCAGCCGGTGCCGGCGACGCCGATGGCCAGCGCGAGCGCGCTCAGGCCGGCGGTGGTGCGCAGACGCAGCATGGCAGGCTGGCAATGGCTGTGGTGGAAGACCTCATGGCCGCTCCAGGATCGCGGTCACGCCCATGCCGCCGGCGGTGCAGATCGAGATCAGGCCGCGGCCGGAGCCTTTGCGTTCCAGCAGCTTGGCCAGCGTGGCGACGACCCGCGCGCCGGTGGCCGCAAACGGATGGCCGACCGCGAGGCTGGAACCGTGCACGTTGAGCCGGGCCGGATCGATCGCGCCCAGCGGCGCCTCGAGGCCAAGCCGCTGCTTGCAGTAATCGGCACTCTCCCAGGCGCGCAGCGTGCAAAGCACCTGCGCGGCGAACGCCTCGTGGATCTCGTAATAGTCGAAATCCTGCAGGCTGAGCCCCTGCCGGGCGAGCAGGCGCGGCACGGCGATGGTCGGCGCCATCAGCAGGCCTTCGCCGTGGACGAAATCCACCGCGGCGACCTCGGCATCGCGCAGGTACGCCTGGATTTTCAGGCCGCGCCGCGCCGCCCACTCCTCGCTGGCCAGCAGCACGGCGGCGGCGCCATCGGACAGTCCGGTGGAATTGCCGGCCGTCAGCGTGCCGTGGCCGGACGTCTTGTCGAACGCGGGCTTCAGCGCGGCCAGTTTCTCCAGGCTGGTATCCGGGCGCAGGAAACCGTCGCGCTTCAGCCCCCGGAACGGCACCAGCAGATCGTCGAGGAACCCCGCGTCGTACGCGGCGGCCAGCTTGCGATGGCTGTCCAGCGCGAGCTGGTCCTGCGCCTCGCGGGGAATCCGCCATTCCTTCGCCATCTTCTCGCAGTGGTCGCCCATCGACATGCCGGTGCGCGGTTCGGCCACCCCGGGGAACGCGGGCCTGAGTTCGCGCAGCGAGAATCCGCGCAGCGCGGTTTTCAACTTGTCGAGCGGCGTCTTCGCGCGGTTGATCGCCAGCAGGCGCTTGCGCAGCCGCCTGCCGTAGACGATCGGCACGTCGCTGGTGGTGTCCGAGCCGCCGGCGATGCCGGCCTCGATCTGCCCCGCGGCGATCCTGTTGGCGATGATGATCGCGTTGTCCAGCGACGTGCCGCAGGCACGCGCGGTGGTGATGCCCGGCGTGGTCGGCGCCAGCCCCGAACTGAGCAGCGCCTCGCGCGCCAGATTCCAGTCCGCGGTGTGCCTGATCACCGCACCCATCGCCACTTCGCCCAGCTCCACGCCGTGCAGGCCGCAGCGCTCGACCAGCGCACCGAGCACCTTCACCGACATGCCGAAATTGCCGACATCGGCATACGCGGTGTTGTTGCGGCAGAACGGGATGCGCACACCGCCGATCACCCCAACGCGCCTGTGCGTGTTTTCCATGGTCAGAACAGTCCGGTACTCGAATTCCGCAAGGCTAACGCGCCATGCCGCGCGGCGAAAGGCCGGCGCGCGGAAAATGTACCGATCCATTCAGCACCGGCCGCATGCCGCGCCGGCGGGGCAGGACGCGCCGTTCCATGCGCCGAGGATCGGGGGCCGGCCGGCTGGTAGAATTCCGTCTCTTTGCCATGCGGAATTGTCGATCGTGGAAACACCAACGCCGCTCGCCCTGCCTGTCGTGCTGGCACTGGAACCCGTCGCCGGCCAGGCGCCGCCGCGCCTGTGCCTGAGCCGCGACGAGGCCGCCGAACTGGCGCAACTGGTCGCCGCCGACCTGCAGGTGCTGATCCCGCAGGTGGGCGCAACCCGGCTGGCGCTGGCGGGCGCGCTGTTCGACCAGGTCGAACTGCTGCGCCCGGGTTTCCCGGTGTGGGCCACGCTGGAGGAACTGGCCCGGCGCGTGCCGCGCGTGCAGCTGGACAGCGTGGTCGCGTTCGGCAGCCACGACGGCCGCATGCCGGCGCAGCCGCTGGAGCCGTCGGCGAGCTTCGCCGATGGCCCGATGCGCCTGCTGCCGTTGAGCCTGCTGGCCCCCGCGGCGCTGGGCGAAGAACTCTCCGCGCAGCTGGAGATCCAGCTGGTCGGGCGCGGCGAGGCCGGCGTGCTGACCGCCGACTGGCTGATGCGCACGCTCGGCATCCGGCTCGAGCACGTGCGTTACCTCAGCCGCAACGATCTGCTCGCGCTGACCTGCGTGCAGTACGAGCACGTCAATCTGTCCGCGCTGTGGAGCCTGCTGGAAACCGCGCTGCTGACGCCGGAGCGCGAGGAGTCGGCGCTGAGCGCGCGTGGACTGGCGCTGCATTACGCGCACGGCAGCGTGCTGACGCAATCGCCGGCGCAGTGGCTTGCCGCGCAGGACGGCGGACACGCCGCCCAACGCGGCCACGAGCTGGCCGGCATCGTGTTCGAATTGCGCCAGTACGCCGCGTTGCTCGACGCCCACCAGTTGCCGCTGCGGTTGCGGCCGGCGGCCGGCGACACCGTCGAGGCGGGGGCGGGCTATCTGCTGGAGACGCTCGCGGCGGCCGCCGCGGACGCGCCCCCGCCGGTGCTGTACGCACACGAGGCAGCCGGCCTGGGCGTGGTCGTGGTGACCGCGTCCCAGCGCGGCGACGCCGGCCGTGCGCGCGTGCTGGCGCACGGCTATCCGCTGCAGCCAACGGCGCTGGAGCCGTTGGTGCGTTCGCTGGCGGCACGCTACGGCATCGCCGCCGAACTCCACGCGCTGGGCCGGATCATGCTGGACGACCGCGGCCGGCTGGGGGCCCCGGCGGCCGCCCTGCACTGAGCCGCGGCGCACACCGCTTTGCAGGGGCGGATTCTTGGCGCATGATGAGTTCCCAGCACAGGGGATCCCGCTGACGGAATGATCATGCGGACGCACGAGTCTGCCGAGATATCGTCATCGATGCTCGATGGGCCTGACTGGCCCTTCAGGATATTGAATGGCGCACCTGCCTTGCTCGCCTATCTCGACAGCGAGCAGCGCTTTCTGTATGCCAACGAAACCCATCGCACCTGGCTCGGCGTCGATCCGCTGAAGCTGATCGGCCGCTGCCTCATCGACGTCATCGGCATCAAGAACTACCGGCGCGCCAGCCCCGCCCTGGAGCAGGCCTACGCCGGGCAGATGGCCAGTTACGAAGGCGAACTGTTCAACCACCGGGAGCGGCGCTACGCGCACGGCAATTTCCAGCCGGATTTCGACGCCGACGGCCACGTGCGGGGCGTCTTCACCACCCTGGTCGACATCACCGAACGGCGCGCCATGGAGCTGCAGCTGCACGACAGCGAACAGCGTTTTTTCCAGGCGTTCCAGCATGCCGCGATCGGCATGGCGCTGATTCATCCGGACGGCCATTTCCTGCGCGTCAACACGGCCGCCTGCCAGATGCTCGGCTATCGCGAGGACGAGTTGCTGGCTTTGCGGCTTGCCGACATCACCCACCCGGACGACCTCGCCGAAGACCAGGCGCTGCGGACGCAGCTGCTTCGCGGCGAGCGCGAGTCGTACCAGCTGGAAAAGCGCAATTTTCACCGGGACGGCCATGTCGTGCATGTCCAGCTCAGCGTGTCGCTGGTGCGCGACGAGCAGGGCCAGCCGCGCTACTTCGTCTCGCAGGCGCAGGACATCTGCGAGCGCAAGACCTTCGAGGAAGCCCTGCATCACGAACGCGAGCTGGCCGAGGTGACCCTGCGCTCGATCGGCGACGCCGTCATCACCACCGACCTGCAGCTGCGCATCACCTCGCTCAACCCGATCGCCGAGGCGATGACCGGCTGGGCCAGCAGCGAGGCGCGCGACCGCCCGATCGGGGAAATCTTCCAGTTGTACGACGCGCTGAGCGGACAACTCGTGGCCAACCCGTTGCGCGCGGCGATCGAACACGACACCATCGTCGACCTCGCCAGCAAGACCCTGCTGCGGCACCGCCACGGCTTCGACACGCCGGTGGAGGACTCCTCGGCGCCGATCCACGACCACGCCGGCAATGTGATCGGCGGCGTGCTGGTGTTCCACGATGTCAGCGAAACCCGCACGCTGGCGCTGCGGATGATCCACCTGACCCAGCACGACACCCTGACCGGTCTGCCCAACCGCAGCCAGCTGCACGGACAGATCGAGCAGGCGCTGACCACCGCCGCGCGGCGCCAGCAGCGCGGCGCGCTGCTGTACATCGACATCGACCATTTCAAGCAGATCAACGAGATCCACGGCCACGCCAGCGGCGACCGCGTGCTGCGTGCGTTCGCCGCCCAGATCCTGTCCTGCCTGCCCGGCGACGAACTGCTCAGCCGCTACGGCGGCGACGAGTTCGTGGTGGTTCTGCCGCATCTCGAAAGCGTCGGCGAGGCCGCCAGCCTGTGCCAGCGACTGATCGCCGCGTGCGAGCAGACCAGCGTCGCCGACCTCCCCGAACTGGGACTGCGCGTGACCATCGGCATCAGCGTGTTCCCGGACAACGCCAACGAGCCGGATGCCTTGCTGCAGCAGGCGGAAACCGCGATGTGCGCGGCCAAGGCCCAGGGCCACCACAGCTACCGTCTCTTCACCGCGTCGATGAACGAGCGCACGTTCGCGCGGCACCAGATCGAGACGACGCTCCGGCTGGCCTTGTCGCGCAACGAGTTGAGCCTGTACTACCAGCCCAAGGTGGATGCGCGCAGCGGCCGCATCGCCGGCGCCGAAGCGCTGCTGCGCTGGCATGCGGACGGACGCGAGATGCACGCGCCGAACCAGTTCATCCCGATCGCCGAGGACAGCGGGCTGATCCTGCCGATCGGCGCCTGGGTGCTGCAGCAGGCTTGCCGGCAGGCACGGCAGTGGCAGCAGGACGGGCACCACGTGCCGATCTCGGTGAACGTCTCGCCGCTGCAGTTCCAGCATGTCGACTTCTATGCCTGGCTCGACGGCGTGCTCGATACCTGCGGCCTGGATCCCGGCCTGCTCGAACTGGAACTGACCGAACGCATGGTGATGTCCGGCGGCAGCGCCACCACCGCCCTGCTGCAGCAGATCAAGCGGCGCGGCGTGCGCCTGTCGCTGGACGACTTCGGCACCGGCTACTGCAGCCTGTCCTATCTGAGGCATTTCCCGATCGACACGCTGAAGATCGACCGCGCGTTCGTGAGCGACCTGACCACCGACCCGGACACCGCCACGATCACCAGCGCGATCATCGCCATGGCCCGCAGCCTCAACAAGGAGGTGGTCGCCGAAGGCGTGGAAACCCGCGAGCAGGGCGAATTCCTGCGTCTCGCCGGCTGCTCGCAGCTGCAGGGTTTCCTGTACGGCATGCCGATGACCGTCGCTGCATTCGAACAGCGGCTGCTGGCGACCGGCTGACGCGTTTGCGGCGGCTTCGACGCGGGCCGGCAGCCCGACAGGCTGCTACAGCGCCATCTCGTACATCCAGTAGTGGCACCGCTGCATGCCGAGCTCGGCATAGGTCGCCTGCGCCCGCCGGTTTTCGGTCTCCACGTAGAGCCGGAGCCCGACCGCGCCGGCGGCCGCGGCGCGCTGCCGGACGTCCGCGTGCAGCGCGCGGAACACGCCGCCGCGACGCGCCTCGGGGATCACGTACACGCTCTGGATCCACCAGAAATCGCCGCAGCGCCAGTCGCTCCATTCGTAGGTCAGCAGCAGGCTGCCGACCGCCACGCCGGCGCGCTCGGCGACCAGGTAAAAACCCCGCCGCGGCTGCTCGAACACACCGGCGATACCGCGTTCCAGCAGCACCGGATCCAGCTGCTTGCGTTCGGTTTCCCACGCCATGGCCGCATTCCAGGCACACAGCTCGGGCAGGTCGCGCACGGTGGCGGGACGAATCAGCAGCGATGGCATAGGGCGGCTCCGGCAAAAACGATCGATCCATCCTACCTTGCCCATGAAAAATCGGGTCCGTCGGCGCCCTTTCACTCGGCGGCTTCACGCCAGGCGAATCAGATTATCCCGGCCAGAATCCGGATCCCGCCCAGGCCGTTGAGCACCCCATGCGCCACGATGCCCGGCACGGTGCTCCGCTGGCGCTGGCAGACCCATGCGTAGGCGAGCGCCCCGGGCAGGATCACGAAGAAATCCGTCGGGAAAAAACTCATGTGGAAGCCGGCCCATAAAAAACCATGAAAGATCCACGCCGTTTTCCCGTGCGCAAGTTCCTGCCGCGGCAGAATGATGCCGCGCCACCATAATTCCTCACCAAGGACGTTCACCAGATAGAGCAATGCCCAGACCCCGAGCAATGGCCATGCATGATGGAGCGGAATCCCGAGGAAATGCCGGCCATCCCCCATCAATTTCATCATGGCGACGGGAGGACGCTGATGTGGAAAGATGGCGCCGACCAGCGTGGCTCCGCCGATGTACAGCCCCACGTTCGCGATCGCCAAGCCGATCGCCCATGCCCAGCCGCGGCCCGTCAGCCGACGGAAGCGCATGCGGTCGCGGAAAGCGGGCCAGTTCCATGCATTGCCTTCCAGTCCGTAGGCCACGAAAGCGGCGATCAATATCAGTATCAGATCACTGGCAGACACCGTTAATTGCAGCACGGGCGAGATGCCGGCCCGGTCCATCATCGGCACGATTTTCCAGATCGTCAGGTAGCCAACCAGAGCGGGTATGCCGAAATACAGCAACGCCGGCAAAAGAGGCAGCGGACGTAACGCGGGTGCTGTGCGCATGAAGTGGCTCCCTGTTCGTGATGTGGCGCCAGTACATCTCTGATATGGAATTCGAAATCGCCGGTTCCCACCAAGGAAACCGCGAGACAATCCCCATGCAAGTGGGCGCTCGGGGTAGGCCGGCAGGACATATGACCACCGCGCCAAGTTGCACCTTGGCATCAAGGCGACAATTTAGCCCCTTTGCTACCCGGCCCTCATGTGCCAATAGGAGGGTTGACCCCGGCGACGGCGCATCGTCGACGCCGCACCCCATCCATCAGAGAGCGACCCCATGGCGATACCCCGTTCGGATGCACTGGTCTTTTTCGGCGCCACCGGCGACCTGGCGTTCAAGAAGATCTTTCCCGCGCTGCAGGCGATGATGCTGCGCGACGGGATGGACCTGCCGATCATCGGCGTGGCGCACTCCGGCTGGACGCTGAAGCAGTTGCGCCGACGCGCGCAGGACAGCCTGGTGCAGGCGGCGAAGGAGCAGGGCGGCAAGTTCGACAAGGCGGCGTTCGCGAAGCTTGCGGCGCGGCTGCAGTATGTCGACGGCGACTACGACGATCCGGCCACGTTCGCCGCGCTGAAGCAGGCGCTGGGCCAGGCGAAGCGGCCGCTGCACTATCTGGCGATTCCGCCAGGGCTGTTCGGCACCGTGGTCAGGGGGCTGCGGCAGGCCGGCTGCGCCAGCGGCGCGCGGGTGGTGGTGGAAAAGCCGTTCGGCCACGATCTGGCCTCGGCGCGGCAGCTCAACGGCATCCTGCGCTCGGCATTCGAGGAGGACGCGATCTTCCGCATCGATCACTTCCTCGGCAAGGAGGCGATCATGAACATTCTGTATTTCCGCTTCGCCAACTCGTTCCTGGAACCGATCTGGAACCGCAACTGCGTGGCCAGCGTGCAGATCACGCTGTCCGAGCAATTCGGCGTGACGGGCCGCGGCGCGTTCTACGAAACCGCCGGCTGCCTGCGCGACGTGATCCAGAACCACCTGCTGCAGATCGTGGCCCTGCTGGCGATGGAGCCGCCGGCCTATCAGGGCTTCGGCGCCGTGCACAGCGAAAAGACCAAGGTGTTCCAGGCGATGCGCCCGCTGCGGCCGGACGACATGGTGCGCGGCCAGTACGCCGGCTACCGCAAGGAACCGGGCGTGGCCCGGAACTCGGACGTGGAGACCTATTGCGCGGTGAAGCTGTTCATCGACTCGTGGCGCTGGGCCGGCGTGCCGTGGTACCTGCGTTCGGGCAAATGCCTGCCGGAAACCGCGGCGGAGATCCTGGTGGAGCTGAAGCCGCCGCCGCAAAAGCTGTTCGACGACGCGGCGGTCAAGGGCGGGCGCGCCAACTACCTGCGCTTCCGGCTGTCCCCCGACACCGCCGTCGCGCTCGCCGCGCGGGTCAAGCGCGCCGGCAAGGAGTTCGTCGGCGACCAGCGCGAGCTGTACCTGATGGAACAGCAGCTGGGCGAGAACTCGCCCTACGAGCGGCTGCTGGGCGACGCGATGGCGGGCGACGGCGCGCTGTTCACCCGTGAAGCCGCGGTCGAGGCGGCGTGGGTGGTGGTCGATCCGGTACTGGAGAACCATCCCGGCGCGCTCCCCTACAAGCCGGGCAGCTGGGGACCGCGACAGGCCGATGCGCTGATCGCGGCGGACGGCGGCTGGCACAACCCGGTGCTGGACCGGGGCAAGGCATGACGCATGCCCGGCGGCATGCAGCCGCGCCGAACCTGCCGCAGCGCGTGCATCGGCGACCCGCGCCGGCGTAAGCTTGACGGTTTCCTGCCGGCGCCGCGTACCTGAGCCCTTTCGGGCCGGGTGAAACGACGTCAAGCAGACTCCCGGCAGGCCCATGGAGCAAGCATGAAAGCGACCCGGCAATTGCACGATCCCGGCCAGAGTCCGTGGCCGGACAACATCAGCCGCAGCCTGCCCGACGACGGCACGCCGGCGCGCTGCATCGCCGCGGACTCAATCGCCGGGCTGACGTCCGGCCCGAACACCTTCGGCGCCCAGGCGTTCGTCAAGCCATGGCAGCAACTGCTGCTGCGGACCGCCGGCAAGACCGGCACGCTCAACCGGAAATCACAGGACCCGACCGCCCCATGAATCAACCCGACCTCACCCTGCGCCCGCAGTGGCAGGCGCTGCATCAGCACTTCGCGCAGATCGGCACGCAGCACCTGCGCGAGCTGTTCGCGGCCGACCCGCACCGCGGCGAACGGCTGACCGCCGAAGGCGTCGGCCTGTACCTGGACTATTCCAAGCAGCGCGTGAATGCCCAAACCCTGCGCCTGCTGTGCGAGCTGGCCGAGGCCTGCGACCTGCCGCGGCGCACCGAGGCGATGTTCCGCGGCGACAGGATCAACGCCACCGAGAACCGCGCGGTGCTGCACGTGGCGCTGCGCGCGCCGGCCGGCGCGTCGATCCGGGTCGACGGCCACGACGTGGTGCCCGACGTGCATGCGGTGCTCGATCGCATGGCCGCGTTCGCCGGGCAGGTGCGCGGCGGCGCGTGGCGCGGGCACACCGGCAAGCCGATCCGCAACGTGATCAGCATCGGCATCGGCGGCTCGGACCTGGGCCCGGTGATGGCCTACGAGGCATTGCGCGAATACAGCCGGCGCGAGATGACCTTCCGCTTCGTGTCGAATGTCGACGGCAGCGATTTCGTCGAAGCCACGCGCGACCTGGACGCGGCCGAAACGCTGTTCATCGTCTGCTCCAAGACGTTCACCACGCTGGAGACGCTGAGCAACGCGCATGCCGCGCGCGCCTGGTGCCTGCGCGCGCTCGGCGACGACAAGGCCGTCGCGAAGCACTTCGTCGCCGTCTCCACCAACGCCGCCGAAGTGGCGAAGTTCGGCATCGACACCGCACACATGTTCGGCTTCTGGGACTGGGTCGGCGGACGCTATTCGATGGAATCGGCGATCGGCCTGTCGACCATGCTGGCGATCGGACCGGAGCACTTCCGCGAGATGCTGGCGGGCTTCCACGCGATGGACGAGCACTTCCGGCACACCCCGCCGGAGCGCAACTTGCCGGTGCTGATGGGCCTGCTGGGCATCTGGAACAGCAACTTCCTCGACGCGGCCACGGTCGCGGTGCTGCCGTACGAGCAGTACCTCAAGCGCTTCCCGGCGTATCTGCAGCAGCTGACGATGGAGAGCAACGGCAAGCAGGTGACGCTCGACGGCGCCGAGGTGGATTACGCCACCGGACCGATCTACTGGGGCGAGCCGGGCACCAACGGACAGCATTCGTTCTACCAGCTGATCCACCAGGGCACGCGCGTCGTGCCGTGCGACTTCATCGGCTTCGGCCAGCCGCTGCATCCGCTGGCCGCGCAGCCTGCCCATGGGCAGCCGGGCGGCGACCAGCACGACCTGCTGATCGCCAACCTGATCGCCCAGGGCGAGGCGCTGGCGTTCGGCAAGACCGCCCAGGAGGTGCGCGACGAAGGCACGCCGGAGGCCCTGGTGGCGCACCGCACGTTCGCCGGCAACCGGCCCAGCACGACGATCCTCGCCGCGCGCCTGACGCCGCACGTGCTGGGCGCGCTGATCGCGCTGTACGAGCACAGCGTGTTCGTGCAGGGCGTGATCTGGGGCATCGACTCGTTCGACCAGTGGGGCGTCGAGCTGGGCAAGCAGCTGGCGCAGACCACCGTCGCCGAGCTGACCGCGAAGGACGAGCCGGCGCTGTCGCACGACAGTTCGACCAATGCCTTGATCCGCCGCTACCGCCAGCTGCGCGACGGCAAGCCGCCAGCCTCGCCGTGACGCCGAGGCAGGAGCGCACCCTGTGCGCGAAAGCCCTTGTCGAGGAGCATTCGCAAAGAGCATTCGCGCACAGGGTGCGCTCCTGCGGGCGGCAGATCCGACCAACGAATTTCCAGCAGATGTTCCCCGAGAGCGCATGAGCCAGCAGATCAGCCCACTCGCCGGCAAGCCGGCACCGAAGTCGATCCTGGTCGACATCCCGCAACTGCTGGCCGCCTACGCCGACCTCGAGCCCGACCCCGCCGTGCCGGCGCAGCGCGTGGCGTTCGGCACCTCCGGCCATCGCGGCAGCTCGTTCGAGCGCAGCTTCAACCGGGCGCACATCCTGGCGATCAGCCAGGCGATCTGCGAGTACCGCAAGGGCAGGGGCATCGACGGCCCGCTGTTCATGGGTTTCGATACCCATGCGCTGTCGCAGCCGGCATTCGAGGACGCGCTGGAGGTGCTGGCCGCCAACGGCGTCGAGACGCTGATCGCCAGCGGCGGCGAGTTCACCCCGACCCCGGCGATCTCGCACGCGATCCTGGTCCACAACCGCGGCCGCACGGGCGGGCTGGCCGACGGCATCGTGATCACGCCCTCGCACAACCCGCCGGACAGCGGCGGTTTCAAGTACAACCCGCCCCATGGCGGCCCGGCCGACACCGACATCACCGGCTGGGTCCAGCAGCGCGCCAACGCACTGCTCGAAGCCGGCCTGAAGGGCGTCAAGCGCATGCCGCTGGCGCAGGCACGCGCGGCCGCCAGCACGCACCGGCACGACTACCTCGGCCACTACGTCGCCGACCTGGCCAGCGTCGTCGACTTCGACGTCATCCGCAGCGCCGGCGTGCGCATGGGCGTGGACCCGCTGGGCGGCGCCGGCGTGCATTACTGGGCACCGATCGCCGAGCGCCACAAGCTCGACCTCACCGTGGTCAGCACCGCGATCGATCCGCAGTTCGCGTTCATGAGCGCGGACTGGGACGGCAGGATCCGCATGGACCCGTCGTCGAAGTACGCGATGCAGCGGTTGATCGCGCTGAAGGACCAGTACGACGTGGCGTTCGCCTGCGACACCGACCACGACCGCCACGGCATCGTCACCCGCAGCAGCGGCCTGCTGGAACCGAACCATTACCTGTCGGTGCTGATCGATTATCTGTTCACCCACCGGCCGCAGTGGAGCGCGCATGCGGCGGTGGGCAAGACCGTGGTCAGTACCGCGCTGATCGATCGCGTGGTGCAGCGGCTCGGGCGCAGGCTTTACGAAGTGCCGGTCGGCTTCAAATGGTTTTCCGACGGCCTGTTCGACGGCTCGCTCGGGTTCGGCTGCGAGGAAAGCGCCGGCGCCTCGCTGCTGCGCCGCGACGGCACGGCGTGGACCACCGACAAGGACGGCCTGGTGCCGGCGCTGCTGTCGGCCGAGATCACCGCGCGCACGGGCAGGGACCCGGGCCAGCTGTATGCGCAACTCACGCACGAACTCGGCGTACCGTTCGCCGATCGCGTCGAGGCCGCCGCCACGCCGGCGCAGAAAGCCCGCCTGGCCAGACTCTCGCCCGCCCAGCTGCAAGGCAAGCAACTGGCCGGCGAGACGATCGCGCAGGTGCTGGACCAGGCGCCGGGCAACCACGCGGCGATCGGCGGCATCAAGGCGATCGCCGCCAGCGGCTGGTTCGCCGCACGCCCCTCCGGCACCGAGGCGATCTACAAGATCTACGCGGAAAGCTTCCGGAGCGAACAGCACCTGCGGGCGATCCTGCGCGAGGCGCAGACGATCGTCGACACCGCGGTGGCCGATGCATGACGGCCATTCGGCTTGCGTGCGCCTCGCCCGCCCGCATCCGGCCGTGCGTGCGTGCATGCGTGCGGGTTCCCGCGAGCCTGCGGCAAGGCTAAGCATTTGCCAAGGTTCGCCCTGCGATGATGGCAGTTGGGCAATAATCCCGCTTGCCGTACCGCCGCGAGCCACCACCCTGCCGGAGATAGTTCATGTCGTCGATCGATAGGCAACCCCGTTTTGCCGCACCGCTGCGCCGGATGCACTGGATCATGTTTGCGCTGGTGCTGCTGGCCTACCTGTTCATCAACGTGTTCGATCTGTTTCCCAAGGGCAGCGCCACGCGCGCGAACATCCTGGCCTCGCACTTCCTGGCCGGCCTGGCGGTGCTGCTGCTGGTACTGCCGCGCCTGTGGCTGCGCAGCCGGCATCCGCGACCGGCGATCACCCCGCCGCTCGGGCAGCGGGAGGAGTTGCTGAGCAAGCTCACCCATGGCGCGCTGTATCTGTTCCTGCTGGTGCAGCCGATCCTCGGCGTGCTCACCCTGCAGGTCGGCGGCAAGGCGGTGACGCTGTTCGGCGCGACCGTGCTGCCCGCACTGCTGGGGGCGCCCGATCATGCGCTGTCGCACCAGCTGGAGAACATCCACAGCTGGGTCGGCACCATCTTCTACTACGTGATCGGGCTGCATATCCTGGCCGCGCTCTGGCACCACTACCGCAGGCACGACGACACCTTGAAGCGGATGCTCTGAGCCGCCGCGGAAAATCGACCGCCGCCTCGCGCGCGGCACCGCCCCGGGAGATCGCCCGCATGCACCCACGCCACTCCGAACGCCACCGCACCAGCCGCACGAGCTGGCTGCGCGCGTCCGTGCTCGGCGCCAACGACGGCATCGTCTCCACCGCAAGTCTGGTGCTCGGCGTGGCGGCGGCCCATGCCGATCGGCAGAGCATCCTGATCGCCGGCATCGCCGGGCTGGTTGCCGGCGCGATGTCGATGGCCGCCGGCGAATACGTGTCGGTGCATTCGCAGGCCGACAGCGAGCAGGCCGATCTGCAGCGCGAGCGGACCGAACTGCAGAACGACGTCGAGGGCGAGCACAAGGAACTGGCGGCGATCTACGTGGGCCGCGGGCTGGATCCCGCGCTGGCGAAGCAGGTCGCCGAGCAACTGATGCGCCACGACGCGCTGGATGCGCATGCCCGCGACGAGCTGGGCATCACCGAAGCGCTGCGGGCACGGCCGCTGCAGGCCGCCGGCGCCTCGGCGCTGAGCTTCGCGGTGGGCGCCGCACTGCCGCTGCTGGTGGTCCTGCTGGCCCCCGCGGCGGGCCTGCTGGCATCCGTCTTCATCACGTCGTTGCTGTGCCTGGCGCTGCTTGGCGGGCTGGCCGCATACACCGGCGGTTCCAGCATCCGCACCGGCATCACGCGCATCACGTTCTGGGGCGCGCTGGCGATGGCGGTCACCGCAGGCGTCGGCATGCTGTTCGGCGTGGCCGGCTGAGCGTCAGTCGCGTTGCGCGGACTTCACGGTGGAACCGCCCGCACGCACCCTCGGATGTGACGCCCAACCTCGTTCAACGGACCCGCCATCCCATGCACGCGCCAACGCCCCGCCCGCTTTGCCATCCCTCCGCCCGGCCCGGGACTGACCGCTCCGGTGCCTCCCGGCTCGCGCCGGGGCCTGCCGGAGATCCGCGACCGGACGTGGCGTCCTGCATCATGAGCGCGCCGGCGCGCCGCTGCCGCAGGGGGATCGGGCCATGACTCCCGGGGCCGGTCCCGCGCCGCCGCCAACCGCGCCGGCCGGCGGGCCGCCGGCCTCGTCCGCCGGACTCGCCGCGGCCGAGGCGCAGCGGCGGCTGGCGCAATACGGTCCGAACGCGATGCCGGACGAGTCGCTGCACCCGCTGCGGATGGCGCTCGAAAAGTTCTGGGCGCCGGTGCCGTGGATGCTCGAGGCGGCGATCGTGCTGGAGCTGGTGCTGGGCAAATATCTCGAGGCCGCGATCATCGCCGGCCTGCTGCTGTTCAACGCCGCGCTCGGGCTGTTCCAGCAGGGCCGCGCCCAGGCCACGCTGGCTGCGCTGAAGTCGCGGCTGGCGCTGTACGCCTCGGTCCGGCGCGACGGTGCGTGGCAAACCCTGCCGGCCGTCGGGCTCGTGCCGGGCGACGTGGTGAAACTTTCGCTGGGGGCGGTGGTGGCCGCCGATGCGCACCTCCTCGAGGGCGAGGTGCTGCTCGACCAGTCCATGCTCACCGGCGAATCGGTCCCGGTCGAGACGGGCGCGGGCATGCACGCCTACGCCGGGGCGCTGGTCCGTCGCGGCGAAGCGGTGGCCGAGGTCACCGCCACCGGGGGGCGCACCCGCTACGGCCGTACCGCGGAACTGGTCAGCAGCGCGCACGTGGTCAGCTCCGAGCAGCAGGCGGTCTTGCGCGTGGTGCGCAACCTGGCCGCGTTCAACAGCGTCGTCGTCGTGCTGCTGGTGGCGTACGCCTGGTTCCTGCGGATGCCGCTTGCCGAGCTCATCCCGCTCGTGCTTACCGCCGTGCTCGCATCGATACCGGTGGCGCTGCCGGCCACCTTCACGCTGGCCTCGGCACTCGGCGCCCGGGCGCTGGCCACGCGCGACGTGCTTCCGACCCGGCTCTCGGCCGTGGACGAGGCGGCCACGATGGATGTCCTGTGCGTGGACAAGACCGGCACGCTCACGCGCAACCGGCTCACGGTGACGGCGACCCGTCCGATGCCCGGGTTCGACCCGGCGCAGGTGCTGGCGCTGGCCGCGCTGGCCAGCGCGGAGGGCGGGCAGGATCCGGTCGATGGCGCGATCCGCGCCGCGGCGGCGGACGGCAGGGGCAGTGCCGATGTGCCGCGCCTGCTGAAGTTCGTGCCGTTCGACCCGGCCTCGAAGATGTCCGAGGCGAGCGCCACGGATGCGGCGGGAAACCCGCAGCGCATCGTGAAGGGCGCGTTCTCCGCGGTCAGTCGCATCGCGCAGCCGGTGCCGACGGCGGCCGCCGCCGCCGCGGAGCTGGAAGGCCGGGGCTTCCGGGTGCTGGCGGTCGCGGCCGGCCCGCCGGGCGCCCTGCAACTGATCGGGCTGATCGCGCTCAGCGATCCGCCGCGCGAGGATTCGAGCGCACTGATCGGCGAATTGCGCGCGCTCGGCGTACACGCCGTGATGGTGACGGGCGACGCCGCCGCCACCGCGGCCATCGTGGCCCATGCGGTGGGGCTCGACGGCGCCGCGTGTCCGCCCGGGCCGATCCCGCCGGACGTCCGGCCGGAGCAGTTCGCGGTGTTCGCCGGCGTGCTGCCGGAGGACAAGTACAACCTGGTCAAGGCATTCCAGCAGGGCGGGCATACGGTCGGCATGTGCGGCGACGGCGCCAACGACGCGCCGGCGCTGCGCCAGGCGCAGATCGGCATCGCGGTCTCGACCGCCACCGATGTGGCCAAATCCGCCGCCGGCATGGTGCTGACGGTGCCCGGCCTGGCCGGCATCGTCGCCGCGATCAAGGAGGGCCGCGTGATCTTCCAGCGCATCCTTACCTACGCGTTGAACTCCATCATCAAGAAGATCGTCTCGGTGCTGTTCCTGATCTTCGGCCTGCTGCTGACCGGGCACGCGATCCTGACCCCGCTGTCGATGGTCATCATCATGATCACCGGCGATTTTCTGGCGATGTCGCTGACGAGCGACAACGTGCAGCCCTCCGACACGC
This sequence comes from Pseudomonadota bacterium, assembly GCA_028873095.1. GTDB lineage: Bacteria > Pseudomonadota > Gammaproteobacteria > Xanthomonadales > Rhodanobacteraceae > Rhodanobacter. The sequence goes on from JAGWMU010000003.1 coordinate 23,235, forward strand.
CGAACGCCTGGCGGATCGGTCGCCTGACGGTGGCGGGCATCGTGCTGGGCTGTTGCCTGCTGCTGTTCGACGCCGGCCTGCTGGCGATCGGCAGATTCCCGCTGCATCTGGGCATCGGGGCGCTGCGGACGCTGGCGTTCCTGGTGCTGGTGTTCGGCGGGCAAGCCACCTTGTATGCCATTCGCGACCGTCGAAGCCTGTGGCGGCCGCGACCCAGCCGCTGGCTTGTGCTGTCGTCGGCGGCGGACGTGCTGATCGCCGCGACCCTGGCCATCGGCGGCATTGCCATGACGCGTCTGCCGCCCCTGCTGGTGGCGGCAACCCTTGCCGCCGCGATGGCTTTCACGCTCATCCTGGGCTGGCTGAAAAAACCGCTGTTCCGCCGGCTCGGCATCGCCTGATCCCGGGCCAGCAGGCGGCAACCGTCCGTCCGGCGCCATCGAAACCGTGGTGCGGCGAGCGGGCCAGGGCCCTGCCCGGGCGCTGATCCGCAACGGCCGATGACCGCCTCGCCGGGTGCCCGGGCCGGTGCGGTCGCGAAGGCCCGGTCCGCACAGCGCCCCTATGCTCACTGAACAGCGCTGGCATCCGTACCCTTGGTCATGCATATCTATACTCGTTGGTATGCTATTGTGCCGGCCCGGCTCCCCCCTGCCCAGGCCATCGCCTTGTCCAGCCCACTGACTGACCCGACGTTTCCGCTGCCCGGGACCCGCCGCCTCGCGCCGGCGTTGCTGCTCGCGCTGGCCCTTGCCGGCTGTGCCGTGGGCCCCGACTACCATCGCCCCGACGCACCGGCGGTGGATCGCTACACGGCGCAGCCGCTGCCGGCGGCCACCGCGTCGGCCCGGGCCGCCGACGGCGACGCCCAGCGTTTCCTGCAGGGCCGCGCGGTACCCGCGCAGTGGTGGGCCGCGTTCGGCAATGCCGAGCTGAGCCGCCGGGTGGACGCCGCGCTGGCGCACAGCCCCACGATCGCCTCGGCCCAGGCGGCGCTGCGCCAGGCGCAGGAAACCGCCAACGCGGTCCGCGGCGGCCTGTTTCCGGCGGTGGACGCGGCCGCGGGCGGCACCCGCGAGCGGCAGTCCGCGACGGCCTCGGGCACCGCCGGCGGGCGCGGTCCGTTCACCGTCTACAACGCCTCGGTCAGCGTGGGCTACACGCTGGACCTGTTCGGCGGCGTGCGCCGCGGCATCGAGGCGCAGCTGGCGCAGGCCGACTACCAGCGCGCCCAGCTCGACACCACCTACCTGACCCTGGCCGCCAACGTGGTCACCGCCTCGCTGCGGGAGGCCTCGCTGCGCGAGCAGCTGCGCGCGACCGAGGACATCCTCGAGATCCAGCGCAAGAGCCTGCAGATCGCCGAGCAGCAGCAGCGGATCGGCGCCAAGTCGCTGTCCGACACGCTTGCCGCGCGCACCCAGCTGGCCACGACCGAGGCCACCTTGCCGCCGCTGCGCGCCCAGCTGGCCGCCACCCGCAACCAGCTGGCCACCTACCTCGGCACCACCCCGGCCGAACTGGCGTTGTCGCCGCTGACCCTGGACGCGATCCGGCTGCCGCAAGACATCCCGGTGAGCCTGCCCTCGACCCTGGTCGACCAGCGTCCGGACATCCGCGCCGCCTCGGCGCAGCTGCATGCGGCGTCGGCCGGCGTCGGCGTGGCCACCGCGGCGATGCTGCCGCAGATCACCCTGTCCGCCAGCGCCGGCTCGCAGGCGCTGAGCGGCGGCGACCTGTTTTCCGCCGGCAGCGGCGCCTGGTCGCTGGGCCTGGGCCTGACCCAGCCGCTGTTCCACGGCGGCGAGCTGCTGCACAAGAAGCGCGCGGCGCAGGCCGGCCTGGACAAGGCGCTGGCGGACTGGAAACAGACCGTGCTGGTGGCCTTCCAGAACGTGGCCGATGCCTTGCAGGCGCTGCAGTTCGACGCGCAGGGGCTGGCCGCGCAGGCGGTCGCCGAAAGCGCCGCCACGCAGCAGCTGCAGCTGACCCGCCGGCAATACCAGCTCGGCTCCACCGGCTACATCAACCTGCTCGACGCCCAGCGCAGCTACCAGCAGGCGCGCATCGGCCTGATCCAGGCGCGCGCCGCGCGGCTGGCCGATACCGCCGCGCTGTACGCCGCGCTCGGTGGCGGCTGGCGCAGCGACACCCCGGTGGCCGCCCGGCAGCCTTAGCTCCATCCATGCGTACGGACAGCATGTCCGCTTCTCGATATTCGCGATCGTCGTTGATCGCCACAACCCAAGGAGTTCGCGCATGACCACGCGCGTCGACAACAAGCCCAGCACCACCAAGCGGATGTTCCTGATGGTCGGCGGGGTGCTGCTGCTGATCGCCGTCATCGCCGGCATCAAGGTCTTGCTGGTGGTACGGATGATCCGCAGCATGCCCAAGCCCCCGCCCTCGACGGTGAGCACCGTCATCGCCAGCGAGCAGCCGTGGCAGCCCGCGCTGGACGCGGTCGGCACGCTGCGCGCCGCCAACGGCGCGGATCTGGCCACCGAGGTGGCGGGCCTGGTCACCGCGGTCAACCTGAAGTCGGGCCAGGACGTGAAGCGGGGCCAGCTGCTGCTGCAGCTGCGCGATGGCGACGCGGTGGCGCAGCTGCAGCAGCTGCAGGCCGCCGCGCAGTTGTCCCGGCTCACCTTCGAGCGGGCGCGCCAGCAGCTCGCCGCGCAGGCGATCAGCCAGGCCGGCTACGATGCCGCCGCGGCCGACCTCAAGGGCAAGCTCGCCGCCGTGGCGCAGCAGCGGGTGGTGGTCGCCAAGAAGCAGCTGCGGGCGCCGTTCGACGGCCGTGCCGGCATCATCACCACCAGCCCCGGCGACTATCTCGCCGCCGGTACCACGGTGGTGACGGTGCAGCAGCTCGATCCGCTGCTGGTCGATTTCTACGTGCCGCAGAGCGAACTGGCCCGGTTGCGGATCGGGCAGCAGGTGAGCCTGGCGCTGGATGCGTACGCCAGCCGCCGCTTCAGCGGCAAGCTCAGCGCGATCAGCCCCAAGGTCGACCTCGACACCCGCAACGTGCAGGTCGAGGCGACCGTGTCCAACCACGACCGGGCGCTGACCCCGGGCATGTTCGCCAAGGTCCGCGTCGACGTCGGCAGCCAGCAGCGCCGGCTGACCCTGCCGCAGGCGGCGATCGTCTACAACCCCTACGGCGACACCGTCTACGTGGTGCAGCCGTCCAAGGGCAAGGACGACAAGGGCCAGCCGCTGCCGGCCACGGTGAAGCAGACCTTCGTCACCCTCGGCGCCACCCGCGGTGACCAGGTGGCGATCGTGAAGGGCATCGACGCCGGCACCGTGGTGGTGACCAGCGGCCAGATGAAGCTGAAGAACGACGCACCGATCGTGGTCGACAACAGCGTGCAGCCCGCCGATAGCGCCAACCCCGCGCCGCAGGAACACTGACCGCCATGAATTTCACCGACCTGTTCATCAAGAAGCCGGTGCTCGCGGCGGTGGTGAGCCTGCTGATCCTGGTGCTCGGCATCCGCGCCGTCAGCGGCCTCACCGTGCGCCAGTACCCGAAGACCGAGAATGCCACGGTCACCGTCACCACCGCCTATTACGGCGCCGACGCGCAGACCATGGCCGGCTTCGTCACGCAGCCGCTGGAGCAGGCGATCTCGCAGGCGCAGGGCATCGACTACCTGTCCTCCAGCAGCGTCGCGGGCGTGTCCACCATCACCGCGACCCTGCGCCTCAACTACGACGCCAACCGCGCGCTGACCGAGATCACCACCCAGGTCAATTCGGTGAAGAACCAGCTGCCGCCGCAGGCGCAGCAGCCGGTGCTGAACGTGCAGACCGGCGAGACCGTCGACGCGATGTACATGGGCTTCTACAGCGACGTGCTGCCCACCAACAACATCACCGACTACCTCGCCCGCGTGGTCAAGCCCAAGCTCGATTCGATCGACGGCGTGCAGACCGCCGAGCTGCTCGGCGCGCGCCAGTTCGCCCTGCGCGCCTGGCTCGACCCGGCCAAGATGGCGGCGCACGGCATCACCGCCAGCGACGTGAACGCGGCGCTGGCGGCCAACAACTACCTGGCCGCGGTCGGCGCCAGCAAGGGCCAGGCGGTGACCGTGGACCTGACCGCCGACAGCAGCCTGCATTCGCTGGAGGAGTTCCGGCAGCTGGCGATCAAGCAGGTCCACGGCGCGATCGTGCGGCTGCAGGACGTGGCCACCGTGTCGCTGGGCTCGGACAGCTACGACTTCAACGTGGCCTTCAGCGGCAAGCGCTCGGTCTTCATCGGCATCAAGGTGGCGCCCGACGCGAACGTGCTGGACGTGGCCAAGCGGGTCCGCGAGGCGTTCCCCGACATCCAGAGCCAGCTGCCCAGCGGGCTGACCGGCAAGATCGTCTACGACGGCACCGTGTTCGTGAACAGCTCGATCACCGAGGTGGTCAAGACCCTGGTCGAGGCGCTGCTGATCGTCACCGTGGTGATCTTCCTGTTCCTCGGCAGCCTGCGCGCGGTGATCATCCCGGTGATCGCGATGCCGCTGTCGCTGATCGGCACCTTCTTCGTGATGCTGGCGCTGGGCTACTCGATCAACCTGCTGACCCTGCTGGCGCTGGTCCTGGCGATCGGGCTGGTGGTGGACGACGCGATCATCGTGGTCGAGAACGTCGACCGGCACATGAAGGAGGAGGGCAAGACGCCGCTGCAGGCGGCGCTGCTGGCCGCGCGCGAACTGGGCGGGCCGATCCTGGCGATGACCGTGGTGCTGATCGCGGTGTACGTGCCGATCGGCTTCCAGAAGGGCCTCACCGGCGCGCTGTTCAGCGAGTTCGCCTTCACCCTCGCCGGCGCGGTGACGGTGTCGGCGGTGATCGCGCTGACGCTGTCGCCGATGATGGCCTCGAAGTTCTTCCGCAACGAGCAGGAAAACGGCCGCTTCGCGCAGTTCATCGACCGCCAGTTCGAGCGCCTGCACGGCGGCTACCAGCGCATGCTGCACAACGTGCTCTCGACCAAGTCGGTGGTGCTGGTGATGAGCGCGCTGCTGTTGCTGGCCACCATCGCGCTGGGCATGACCGCGAAGTCGGAACTGGCGCCGGAGGAGGATCAGGGCATCGTGGTCGGCCAGCTGGTCGGTGCGCCCAATGCGACCGCGCAGCAGATGAACGTCTACGCGAAGCAGATGTTCAACCTGGCCAGGCAGTTGCCCGAATACCAGCAGATGTTCCAGCTGACCGGCGTGCCCACGGTGAACCAGGGCATCGGCGGCGTGCTGTTCAAGCCGTGGGACGAGCGCCACCGCAACGCCCACGAACTGCAGCAGGTGTTGCAGCAGAAGTGGAACGGGATCGCCGGCGGCAAGGTGGCGGCGTTCCAGTTCCCGCCGCTGCCGGGCGCCTCGGGCCTGCCGATCCAGGTGGTGATCACCACCACCGAGCCGTTCCAGAACCTCAACGAGGTGGCCTCGCAGGTGCTGGCCAAGGCGCGCGCCAGCGGCAAGTTCTACTTCATCGACTCGGATCTCAAGATCGACAAGCCGCAGAGCACGGTCGAGCTCGACCGCAACATGATCAGCACGCTGGGGCTGACCCAGCAGGATGTCGGCGCCGCGCTCGGGTCGGCGCTGGGCGGCGGTTACGTCAACTACTTCTCGATCGCCGGCCGCTCGTACAAGGTCATCCCGCAGGTGCTGCAGGTCGACCGGCTCAACCCGGACCAGGTGCTGAACTACTACGTCCGCGTGCCGGACGGTTCGGTGATCCCGGCCGCGACCGTGGCGAAGATCACCACCCAGGTCGTGCCGCAGTCGCTCAACCGCTTCCAGCAGCTGAACTCGGCCACGATTTCCGGCGTCAGCGGGATGTCGCAGGGCGACGCGCTGGCCTATCTGCGCGACCTGGTCAAGCAGGTGGCGCCGACCGGCTACAACGTCGACTACGCCGGCCAGTCGCGCCAGTTCATGTCCGAGTCCGGCGGCTTCGCCGGCACGCTGGCGTTCGCCGTGATCATCGTGTTCCTGGCGCTGGCGGCGCAGTTCAACAGCCTGCGCGACCCGGTCGTGATCCTGGTGTCGGTGCCGCTGGCGCTGTTCGGCGCGCTGATCTTCGTCAACCTGTTCACCAGCCTCAACATCTACACCGAGGTGGGCCTGGTGACCCTGATGGGCCTGATCAGCAAGCACGGCATCCTGATCGTGCAGTTCGCCAACCAGTCGCAGCTGGAAGGGATGAGCAAGCGCGAGGCGATCGAACACGCCGCCGCCGTGCGCCTGCGGCCGATCCTGATGACCACCGCCGCGATGGTGCTGGGCGTGCTGCCGCTGGTGATCGCCTCCGGCGCCGGCGCGGCGGGCCGCTTCAACATGGGCCTGGTGATCTCCACCGGCCTGGCGATCGGCACCGTGTTCACCCTGTTCGTGGTGCCGGCGTTCTACCTGCTGCTGTCCACCGATCATCACGGCGGCGCGCCGGCGGACGAGCAGCCGCGGCTGGCCGGATAGGCGGCGGGGCCGGGGTCGCGCCCGGTCGGCGGCAACGAAAAAGGCGCGGTTGCCCGCGCCTTTTTCGTTGCTTGCCGTCGCCGGGTCAGTTGCGCGACTGCAGCTTCGACAGCAGCCGCAGCAGTTCCAGGTACAGCCACACCAGGGTGACGATCAGGGCGAACGCGCCGTACCACTCCATGTACTTCGGCGCGCGGGCGTTGACGCCCTGCTCGATCATGTCGAAGTCGAGGATCAGGTTGAGCGCGGCGATCACCACCACCACCGCGCTGAAGGCGATGCCCAGGCCGCTGGCGCCGTTGACGAAGCCCATCGAGTGGCCGAAGAAGCCCATCACCATGTTGGCCAGGTACAGCAACAGCACGCCGCCGGTGGCGGCGACCACGCCGAGCTTGAATTTCTCGGTGGCGCGGATCAGCCCGCTGCGATAGGCCAGCAGCAGGGCGGCCATCACGCCGAAGGTGAGGCCGACGCCCTGCATCACGATGCCGGGGTAGCGCATTTCGAAGATGGCCGAGATCGCGCCGATGAATACGCCCTCGACCAGCGCGTACAGCGGTGCGGTGACCGGCGCCCAGGTCTTCTTGAAGGTGGTGACGAGGGCGAGGACCAGGCCGCCGATGGCGCCGCCGATCATCAGTGGCGCCATCGCCGGCAGGCTGGCCGGGCCATGGAACTGGCCCCAGCTGAACATCGCGCCGACCAGCGCGAGGATCAGCAGCAGGCCGGTCTTGTTGACCGTGCCGTTGAGGGTCATCACCTGGTCGCCGTGCGACATGACGTCGCCGCTGGCGGCGTCGAGGAAGGTGTTCTTGTTGAGGGTCGGGTTGCCGCTTTGCATGATCATCTCCCTGGAATAGGCGAACCATCGTAGCCGGAGCCACGTGTTGCCGGCCAGCCTGCGCGGATTCGCCGCTGCGCCGCAACACGGAAACTACGCGACAATATGACCCTGCCGAAGCCCGTGGAGTTCCGATGAAGCCCGCCACCCTCCGTATCGCCACCCGCAAGAGCGCGCTCGCGCTGTGGCAGGCCGAACATGTCGCCGCCCTGCTGCGGGCGACGCATCCGGGACTGGCGGTGGAGCTGGTGCCGATGAGCACCCGCGGCGACGAGGTGCTCGACCAGCCGCTGGCCTCGATCGGCGGCAAGGGCCTGTTCCTGAAGGAACTGGAGGTGGCGATGCTGGAAGGGCGCGCCGATCTGGCCGTGCATTCGCTGAAGGACGTCCCGGCGCAGCTGGAGCCGGGCTTCGCCTTGCCGGCGATCCTGCCGCGGGCGGATGCGGCCGACGCCTTCGTCAGCAATCACCATGCCGACCTCAGCTCGCTGCCGCCGGGCGCGCGGGTGGGCACCTCGTCCTTGCGCCGGCAGGCGCAGTTGCGCGCGCTGCGCCCGGACCTGGTGCTGCTCGACCTGCGCGGCAATGTCGGCACGCGGCTGGGCAAGCTCGATGCCGGTGGCTACGACGCGATCGTGCTGGCCTGTGCCGGGCTGGAACGGCTGGGCCTGGCCTCGCGGATCCGCTCCCGGCTGGCCCCGCCCGACTGGCTGCCGGCGCCGGGGCAGGCGGCGGTCGCGATCGAGGCGCGCGAGGGCGACCATGCCGTGCTCGCCTTGCTGGCGGCGCTCGACGATGCCGACACGCGGCTGACGGTCGGTGCCGAACGCGCCATGAACCAGGCCCTGGGCGGCAGCTGCACGGTGCCGGTCGGCGCCTGGTGCGTGCTCGGCGAGCACGAGCTGCACCTGCGCGGCATGGTCGGCGACAGCGCCAGCGGCCGGCTGCTGCATGCGAAGGCCAGCGGGCCGACCGACCAACCCGAGTCACTCGGCCGCCAGGTGGCCGCGGCGCTGCTGGCGCAGGGCGCCGCCGCCCTGCTCGGGCCCTGAGCCACGCCACCCCCGCGGCGCGCTCGCCCGGGCCAGGACGAAATCGGCCCCGCCGCTCTCGCGACGGGGCCGCTCCGGCCAGCCATGGCCGCTCGGATCAGAGGCTGTAGACCAGGTTGGTCGTGGCCAGGGTATCGGTCTTCTTGGTGGCGGCCGTCACCGTGCTGTTGTGGCGCACCTGGAAACCGACCTTCAGGGCCAGCTTGCGGGTCATGCTGACGGCAATCCCCGCGTCATCCTGCAGGTAGGTGTTCTTGGAACCCGCTTCCGCCAGGAAGGTGTTTTCGAACGAGGTGTTGTCGGTGATCTTGAACTTGTAGTTGACCAGGCCACGGGCCACCACCTCGCCCTGGCTCGGCTGCACCTGCCGCAAGGTCACGCCGTTGACGACCACGTTCGCGTCGGCCGGACGGTAGCGCTTGTAACCCGGACCGATTTCGAACGACAACTCGTTGCGGTCGTCCTTCAGCGCGATGTAGCCGTAACCCAGCGAGACCACGCCCTGCCACAGGTTGGCGCCGAAGTCGTCGTGCTCGTAGCGCGCCGCGCCGACGATGTAGCTGCGCGTGTCCAGCTTCAGGCCGACCGAGGCGCCGGCGTCATAGCGGTTGGCGGTGGTATTGAACTGGTCGATCGTGGTGCCGGCCGCGTCGACCACCTTCTGCTGGCTCTTCGCGCGCAGGGCGTCGATGTAGAAGTTGTTCTTCCACTGGTCGTTTTCCTGGCTCAGCCCCAGCTTGGCGTTGAGGTTCTGCGAGCGCGAATTGCCGGTGGTCGAGGCGAAGCCGAATTCGCCCGAGCCGGTCCAGCCGCCGGTGTTGGCAGCGGCCGCGGGTGCCGCATCCTGCGCCTGCACTGCAAAGGTGGCGATGGTGGCCAGCAGCACGCTGGCAATCAGGGTCTTCTTCATCGTGGCGTCCATTTGTTAAAGATTGGTGAGTTGGCCACGATAGCGGAGCCGATTGAACTTGCAATGAACGGCTCGCGCCGTGGTCCCGCCCACGACCGCCCTCGCACGACTTGTGACCGGCCCGGGCCGCCGCCATGCTACGAGAGCCCTTTCCTCGACATGCCGACGCCACCATGGATCGCTACGAACGCATATTGAGCCTGCACCGGCTCCTGAAGTCCGCGCACTACCCGATTCCGCTGCCACGCCTGCTCAGCGAGCTGGAATGTTCGCGCGCCACGCTGTACCGCGATGTCGCCTTCCTGCGCGACGCGCTGGGCGCGCCGATCGAAAGCGCCGGCACCGACCAGGCCGCCTTTCGCTATGCGGCGGGCGAGGCCGAGAAATTCGAGCTCCCCGGCTTGTGGCTGACCTCGGACGAGCTGGCCTCGTTGCTGGCGCTGAACGAATTGATCGCCCGTTCCGGCCCGGGCGTGCTGGCCGGCGCGCTGGCGCCGTTCAAGGCGCGCATCGAAGGGCTGCTGTCGCATCACGATAGCGGCAAGGCCTTGCCGATCGAACGCATCCGGGTGATTCCCTGGGGCGAGCGCAAGCTCGACCAGCAGGTGTTCCGCATCGTCGCCGGCGCGGTGCTGGAACGCAGGCAGCTGCGTTTCCGTTATCGCGCGCGCACCACCAATGCCGACAGCCGCCGCACCGTGTCGCCGCAGCGGCTGACCCACTACCGCGACAACTGGTACCTCGATGTGTGGGATCACGACCGCGAGGCGCTGCGCAGTTTCGCGGTCGATCGCATCGCCGAGGCCAGCGCGCTGGATACGCCGGCGATCGACGTGGTCGAGTCCGACCTGAACGAGTTGCTCGCCTCCAGCTACGGCATCTTCGCCGGCAAGCCCAAGGCCTGGGCCACGCTCCGCTTTTCCGCCCACGCCGCGCGCTGGGTCGCCGACGAGCACTGGCATTCGCAGCAGAAGGGCGAATGGCTGGCCGATGGCCGCTACGAGCTGAAGCTGCCGTACTCCAACTCCAAGGAGCTGCTGATGGACGTGCTCAAGTACGGCCCGGACGCCGAGGTGGTGGCGCCGCTGCCGCTGCGCGAGGAAATGAAGATCCTGTTGCAGCTGGCGCTGGGTGGCTACGCCCAGGCATAGGCAGCGTGTCGTCCTATTGCGGCGGGTGGAACGGCCAGAAGTGCGGGATCAGCCACATCGACAAGCCGCAGAACATCAGGATCAACGGAATGCCCACCTTCATGAAGTCGATGAAGCGGTAACCGCCGGCGTAATAGACCATCGTATTGGTCGGATAGCCGACCGGCGTGGCAAACGAGGTGGCCGCGGCGAACGCCACCGCGATCACGAACGGGCGCGGGTCGGCATGCACCGCCTGCGCCACCGAGGCGGCGATGCCGACCATCAGCACCACCGAGGGGTTGTGCCCCATCAACTCGGTGAGCAGGGCGGTCATCAGGTAGATCATCAGCAATGCCGCCAGCGGGCCGTGGTCGCCGACCAGGTCCATGCCCAACTGCACCACGTGGATCGCCAGGCCGGTGTTTTCGATCGCGATGCCCAAGGGCAGGATCGCGCCGAGCAGGATGATGATCTTCCAGTCGATGCCCTCGTAGACGTCCTTGCGGCCGAAGCAGCCGGTGAGCGCCATCGCGGTGACCCCGCAGATCGCGGCGATCGGAATCGGCAGCCAGTGCAGGCCGGAGAGCAGCACCACCCCGACCATGATCGCCACCGCCACCAGCGCCTTGCGCGGGGTGCGCCGCGCATCCTCGCGCTCGGTCAGCACGATGAAGGCCTCCTCGGCACGCAGCTGCGACATGCGGTCCTCGTCGACCAGCACCATCAGCACGTCGCCCACCGCCAGGCTGACGTCGCTGAGCTTGTCGCGCAGCACCACGCCACGCCGGTGGATGGCCAGCAAGGTGGCGTCGTAGCGCCAGCCGATCCCCGACTCGGCAAAGCGGCGGCCCTCGATCGCGCTGCCCGGCGCGACGATCATCTCGGTCAGCACGCGGGGGCGTTCGTTGGCCTGGTCGTAGTGCTGTTCCGGCGCGTTGCGCAGGCGGGCGCCGCGGCGGAACTCCTCGAGTTTCTGCCAGTCGCCGCGCACCAGCAGCACGTCGCCGGCGGCCAGCTGCTGCGAGCGCGGCGACCACATGCGCCGCTCGCCGCGCAGCAGCTCCAGCGGGTACACGCCGAATTTCTCGCCCAGCCCGGCGTCGGCGATCATCTTGCCGACCAGCGGGGAGTCGGCGGTGAGTTCCAGTTCGGTGACGTACTTGCCGATCTCCAGCTCCTCCGGCATCTGCGTCTCGATGTGCTGCGGCAGCAGCCAGCGCCCCACCAGCATCAGGTAGACGATGCCGGCCATGCCAAGCAGGGCGCCCAGCGGCGTCATCTCGAACACCCCGATCGGCAACAGCCCCTGCTTTTGCGCCAGGCTGTCGGCGAGCAGGTTGGAGGAGGTGCCGATCAGCGTGCACACGCCGCCCATCTGCGCGGCGAACGCCATCGGCATCAGCACGCGCGCCGGCGAAGTATGGGTGCGCTGGCACACCCGCAGGGTCAGCGGCAGGAAGGTGGCCACCAGGGCGATGTTCTTGATGAAGGCGCCCAGCGGGGCGATCACCAGCATCACCGCCAGGGTCAGCAGCCAGGGCTGGCGTATCTTCATCAGCAACCGGCTCAGCGGCTCCAGCGCGCCGGAGCGCTCGATGCCCAGGCTCAGCGCGAACATCGCCGCCACCGTCACGGTGGCCTCGTTGCTGAAGCCGGACAGCGCCTCGGCGGGACTGACGATGCCCAGGATCACCAGCGCCGCCAGCGCGATCAGCGCCACCAGGTCGATGCGCACCTTCTCGCTGGCAAACAGCACCATCGCCATGACGATCACCGCCATCGTGGCCCATGCCTGCCAGCTCATGCGCGTACGCCCTCGGCATCGCGGTACGGCGTGCTCATGGATTCCTCGGTCTTGCTCATGCCTGCTCCGGGTCTTGCCGTCGTTCGGCCTGACCCCCATCCTAACCGCGGGCGCGCAAGCTGTATCGAGTGCCATGCCTTTTTGCGCCGTCCGGCCGTGCTGCGCGCCGCGAAAGCACGGGCGCCATCCATGCATGCCGTGACCGGAGTCGTCCATGAGCCCGCCGCAAGCCGTCACCGAAACGACACCGCCAGAGCGTGCGGCCGACCCCGCCAAGCCGACCGTTGCGCTGGCCCTGGGCGCCGGCGGCGCCAAGGGCCTGGCCCACATCGGCGTGATCGAGGAGCTCGAGGCGCAGGGCTTCCAGATCGTGGCCATCGCCGGCACCTCGATGGGCGCGCTGATCGGCGGCATCCACGCCATGGGCAAGCTCGACGTCTATCGCGACTGGGTCTGTGCGCTGGCCAAGCTGGATGTGCTGCGGCTGGTCGACTGGACCTTTTCCGGCGGTGGCCTGATCAAGGGCGAGCGCATCATCGGCACCCTGCGCGGCCTGATCGGCGATACCCAGATCGAGGAGTTGCCGCTGTCCTTCACCGCGGTGGCCACGGACCTCGACCGCGGACGCGAGGTATGGCTGAGCCACGGCAGCCTGTTCGACGCGATACGCGCCTCGATTTCGGTGCCCACCGTATTTCGCCCGCACGCTCTGCATGGCAGGCGGCTGGTCGACGGCGCCTTGCTCAACCCGGTGCCGGTGACCCCGCTGATCGGCGCCCGCGCCGACTACGTGTTTGCGGTCAGCGTGGATGGCGTGGCCGAGGCCACTCTCGAGGCGCCGCCGCGCGAAGCGGTCGACGAGGGCGGTTATCGACACCGGATCAGCGACTTCATCAACCGCCTCATGCCGCAGGGGGAACCCCGGCCGCGCGCGCAGGGCACGCTCGATACCCTGACCCAGGCGATGGACCTGATGCAGGCCAACCTGGCACGCCTGCGGCTGGCCGCCTACGCCCCGGACCTGCTGATCGAGATGCCGCGCAACATCGCCAGCGTCTACGAGTTCTACCGCGCCCGCGAACTGATCGAACGCGGCCGCCTGCAGACGCGCGCCGCGCTGCGCGACTGGGCCGCGCCGGATGGGCCGCAGCGCTCACCCTGAGACGTCGCCGGCTTCAGCGCGGGCCGTGCGTGCGCAGCCAGCCGTCGAGATACGACTTCAGCGCGACTGCGTTGTTGTGCTCCTCGTCGCGCGCCGAATAGAGCAGGGTAAGCGGGTGCCGGGTGCTGCGCTCGGCCAGCGGACGCCATTGTTCGGCCAGTCCGTCCAGCTCGCCAGCGTAGCGGTGGCGAAACCCTTCCCAGCGCGAAGGTTCGTGCCCGAACCACTGGCGCAGGGTGGTGGACGGCGCCAGCTCCTTCGCCCACTGGTCCAGCAGCGCCGCGTCCTTCTTCAGGCCGCGCGGCCACAGGCGGTCGACCAGGACGCGGAAACCGTCGGCCTTCGCCACTGGCTCGTAGACACGCTTGACGAGTATGCCCATGACAGGATCTCCCTGGCGGAAGATCCCCAGCATACGACGATGGCGCTGGCGGAATGTGACGAGGCGCCCGCGCGGATCAGAGTTCCTCGACCCGGGTCACCTTGGCGCGGCGCATCAGCCAGGCCACCCCGCGCAGGTCGGCCAGGCCCACCCACAGCCGATCGAGCATGCCGTACTTGGACACGCCCGCGGTGCGCGGCCGATGGCCGACCGGCACGCTCTGGCTGGCGAAGCCGGCGCGCTTGACCAGCGCCGGCAGGTAGCGGTGCATGTGGTCGAAGTAGGGCAGGCGCAGGAACACCTCGCGGTCGAACAGTTTCAGGCCGCAACCGGTGTCCGGGGTGGAGTCGCGCAGCATGCGCGAGCGCACCGCGTTGGCCACCTTCGAGGAGATGCGCTTGTTGAAGCTGTCGCGGCGGGTGGTGCGCCAGCCGGCGAATAGGCGCGTCTGCGCCTGCGCCGCATCGCGTGCCGCCAGCAATTTGCGGATGTCGGCGGGGTCGTTCTGGCCGTCGCCGTCCAGCGTGGCGATCCACGGCGAGGCCGCCGCGCGCACGCCGTTCCACACCGCGGTGCTCTGCCCGCTGCGGGTGACGTGGTGCAGCACGCGCAGCTCCGGGTGCAGCGCCTTCTGCGCGGTGAGCACGGCGCGGCTGTCGTCGCTGGAATCGTCGTCGACATAGATCACTTCATAGTCGGCCTGGCCGCGCAGGGCAGCGGCGATTTCGGCGAGCAGCGGCGGAATGTTGTCGCGCTCGTTGAACACGGGAACGACGACGGAGAGTTGCGGCATGTCGATAACCTTGCGTGTGGTGCGGGGCGATGCGGGCAGAGATGGTGTGTGAAGAGGAGTGCGGAGTGAGAAGAGGTGTTGTGCCGGCCATACCTCTCTCTCGCTGCTCACTCCTCTTCACTCACTCCTGCTTCTTTCAGCGGATCTTGCCGAGGATGCCTTCCAGTTCGTCGTTGCTGTGGTAGTGGATCACCAGCTTGCCGCGACCGGCGCGGCCGTGCGCCAGCTCGACCCGGGTGGCGAAGCGTTCGGCCAGCTCGCGCTCGAGATCGGCGATGTTCGGGTCGCGCGCGGGCGGGTGCTTGGCCTTGCCCTTCGGCGCGGTCTGCGCGCGGCGCGCGGCTTCTTCCAGTTCGCGCACCGACCAGCCCAGGGTCGAGGCCTGGCGCGCCAGCGGCACCGCGATGGACTCCTCCAGCGTCAGCAGGCAGCGGGCGTGGCCCATCTCCAGCTTGCCGTCGTCGAGCAGGCGCCGGATCGGCTCCGCCATCTCGGTGAGCCGCAGCATGTTCGACACCGACGCGCGCGAGCGGCCGACCGCGTCGGCCGCCTGCTGGTGGGTGAGGTCGAAGTCGTCGATCAGCCGCTTCAGCGCATCGGCCTCCTCCAGCGGGGTGAGGTCCTGGCGCTGGATGTTCTCGATCAGCGCCATCGCCGGCACGGCTTCCTCGGGCACCTGCTTGACCAGCGCCGGCAGTTCGCCCAGCTGCGCGCGCTGGGCCGCGCGCCAGCGGCGTTCGCCGGCGATCAGCTCGTAGCGGTTGCGCCCCAGTTCGCGCACCACCACCGGCTGGATCAGGCCCTGCGCCTTGATCGACGCGGCCAGCTCGTCCAGCGCCTCCTCGTTCCAGTGGCGCCGCGGCTGGTACTTGCCCGGCTGGATCTGCTGGATCGGCAGCATGCGCAGCTCGCCTTCCTGCCCGATCAGCGCGGGCGAGGCTTCGCCGTCGCCACCAAGCAGGGCGTCGAGCCCGCGTCCCAGTCCCCGTTTCTTCGCAGCAGCCATGCGTTATTCCTGGTGATTGCCGGCCGGTACCAGGGGTACCTTGCCGGGTTCGTCCGACGCCGGTGCCGGCGCGGACAGTTCGATGTCGTCGATCGGATCGGCCGGGTCTCCGGGTGCCTGCTTGCGCCCGCGCCGGATCACTTCGCCGGCCAGGCCGATGTAGGCGATCGCGCCGCGCGAGCTGCGGTCGTACAGATGGATCGGCTGGCCATGGCTGGGCGCCTCGGCCAGGCGCACGTTGCGCGGGATGATCGAGCGCAGCACCTTGTCGCCGAAATGCTGGGTGAGCTGGGCCGAAACCTCGTTGCCGAGATTGTTGCGCACGTCGTACATGGTGCGCAGCAGCCCTTCGATCTCCAGCGTGGGATTGAGCCGGTGGCGTACGGCCTTGACCGTGTCGAGCAGGCTGGACAGGCCTTCCAGCGCGAAATACTCGCACTGCACCGGAATCAGCACGCCGTCGGCGGCGGTCAGCGCGTTGAGCGTGAGCAGGTTCAGCGACGGCGGGCAGTCGATCAGGATGGTGTGGTAGTCGGCCGCGACCTTCGCCAGCACTTCCTTCAGCCGGTGCTCGCGCGCCAGCGCGTCCATCAGCTTCAGCTCGGCGGCGGTAAGGTCGCCATTGCCGGGCAGCAGGTCGTAATGCGCCTCGGTGGGCACGATCGCCGCGCGGATCTCCACTTCCTCCAGCAGCACCTCGCAGCCGCTGAGCCTGATGTCGCGCTTGTTGATGCCCGAGGCCATCGTGGCATTGCCCTGCGGATCGAAATCGATCAGCAATACCTTGCGCTTCGCCGCGGCCAGGGCGGCGGCGAGGTTGACGGCAGTGGTGGTCTTGCCGACACCGCCCTTCTGGTTGGCGACAGCGATGATGCGTGCCATGGGTGCTTAACTACCGTTCGCGAAGGACCGCTAGATTACCATCGACGCCCGCGCCTGCCCGCGCGCCGGGGCGGACTCAAGCTTCGATGCGGCTCCCGCTGGCCGGGTCGAACAGGTGCAGCTGCTGCGCCACCAGCCCCAGCGCCAGCGTGCAACCGGGCGCCGGCAGCGCGCGCGGCGGCACCCGCGACACCAGCGGCTGGGCGCCGTAGCGCAGGTTCAGGAAGATCTCGTTGCCCACCGGCTCGACCACCTCGAGCACCGCCTGCAGCGCGGGCGGAGCGGACTCCTGCGGCTGCAGGTGCTCCGGGCGGACGCCCAGCACCACGTCCCGCCCGGCCCATGCCTGCCAGCCCGGCTGCGGCAGCGACGGGCCCAGCGCGACCTCGCCCTGGGCGGTCGCCAGCACCCAGTCCCGGGGTTTGCGCAGGGTGCCGCGCAGCAGGTTCATCGCCGGGCTGCCGACGAAGCCGGCCACGAACAGGTTGGCGGGGCGCTGATAGAGGTTCATCGGCGTGTCGATCTGCTGGATCACCCCGCCGTCCAGCACCACGATGCGCTGGCCCAGGGTCATCGCCTCGATCTGGTCGTGGGTGACGTAGATCATGGTGGCGCCAAGGCGGCGGTGCAGGCGCGCGATTTCCACCCGCATCGACAAGCGCAGCTTGGCATCCAGGTTGGACAAGGGCTCGTCCAGCAGGAACACCTTCGGATCGCGCACCAGCGCCCGGCCCAGCGCCACCCGCTGGCGCTGGCCGCCGGACAGCGCGGCCGGACGCGCGCCCAGCCGCGATTCCAGCTCCAGCGCCTGCGCCGCCGCGGCCACGCGCCGGTCGATATCGGCCTGCGCATGGCCGCGCAGGCGCAGGCCGAATCCGAGGTTTTCCGCCACCGTCATGTGCGGGTAGAGCGCGTAGTTCTGGAACACCATGGCGATGTCGCGATCCTTCGGCGCCACCTCGTTGACGACGCGGCCGTCGATACCGAGGGTGCCGCTGCTGATCGACTCCAGCCCGGCGATCATCCGCAGCAGGGTGGTCTTGCCGCAGCCGGAAGGCCCGACCAGCACCAGCAGTTCGCCGTCGGCGATCTCCACGCTGGCGCCGGCCACGGCCACGTGCCCGTCGGGGTAGACCTTGCGCAACTGTTGCAGACTCACGGCGGCCATCGGCAGCTCCGTTGCAGGCGGCCGGACGGCCGCAGTGCCCTAGCATGCACTGGTCTGCACTTGGGCGGGGCATTGGGCTATTCTGCCCGCGTAATCGTTTACATCAAACCTCCGGTCACAGGACGCCAGATGACCTCACCGACATACCGCTTTCCCGACGGCTTCCACTGGGGCGCCGCGACGTCGGCTTACCAGGTCGAGGGCTCGCCGCTGGCCGACGATGCCGGTCCCAGCATCTGGCAACGGTTCGCGCATACGCCGGGGATGATGGTCAACGGCGACAACGGCGACACCGCCTGCGACCACTACCGTCGCTACCGGGACGATGTGCAGCTGATGCGCGCGCTGGGCCTGCACGGCTACCGTTTCAGCATCAACTGGGCACGCGTGCTGCCCGAGGGCACCGGCCGGGTCAACCCGAAGGGGCTGGATTTCTATTCGCGGCTGGTCGACGAACTGCTGGAAAACGGCATCGTGCCGAACGCCACCCTGTTCCACTGGGACTTGCCGGCGGCCTTGGACGATCGCGGCGGCTGGCTCAACCGCGACATCGCGCACTGGTTCGCCGAGTACGCCGCGGTGGTGTTCAAGGCGCTCGACGATCGCGTGCCGCGCTGGGCCACGCTCAACGAACCGTGGGTGGTCACCGACGGCGGCTACCTGCACGGCACCCTGGCACCGGGGCATCGCAGCAAGTACGAGGCACCCATCGCCGCGCACAACCTGATGCGCGCCAGTGGCGCCGGCATCCAGGCGTATCGCGCCCACGGCAGGCACGAGATCGGCGTGGTCTTCAATTTCGAGCCGAAATATCCGGCCTCGGAGCGCGCCGAGGACATCGCCGCCGCGCGCCGCGCGCATGCCTACATGAACCAGCAGTTCGCCGACCCGGCGTTGCTGGGCAGCTACCCGGCGGAGTTGAAGGAGATTTTCGGCGACGCCTGGCCGGACTTCCCCGCCGACGATTTCCAGCTGACCCGGCAACCGGTGGATTTCGTCGGCATCAACTACTACACCCGTGCCGTGGTCAAGCACGACGCGGACGCCTACCCGCTGCAGGGCGTGCCGCAGCAGCAGCCGAACAAGACCTACACCGAGACCGGCTGGGAGGTCTACGAGCAGGGGCTCAGCGACACGCTGAGCTGGTTCAGGGAACGCTATGGCGAGCTGCCGATCTACATCACCGAGAACGGCTCCGCGTTCTACGATCCGCCGGTGGCCGAGGGGGACGTGGTCGACGACCCGCTGCGGGTGAGCTACCTGGGCAAGCACCTGAAAGCCCTGCACCGGTCGATCGAATCCGGCGTCAACGTCAAGGGCTACTATGCCTGGTCGCTGCTGGACAACCTCGAGTGGTCGCTGGGCTTCTCCAAGCGCTTCGGGCTGCACCACGTCGACTTCGTCACCCAGAAGCGCACGCCCAAGGCCAGCGCGAGACTCTACGCACAGGTGATCGAAAGCAACGGCGCCGTGCTGGCCGACGCGCCGTAGGAGCCCGCATCGCGGGCGATGCTGTTGACTTTTGCGAATCCCGAATCCCGAATCCCGGCCAAGAAGCATCGCCCGCGAGCGGGCTCCTACCCCCGGGGGGCGATCGGCGGTTCGCTCAGCTGCGCGCCAGCACCAGCAGATGGCGCTCGGCCGGCAACCCCGGCACCGCCAGCGCGTGCGTGGCGCGCACCTCGAACCCGGGCGGAATGCCGGCCAGCTCGTCGTCCGGCCGCTTGCCCTTCATCGCCAGCCAGACGCCGTCCGGCGCCAGCAGGTGGCCGCCCCAGCCGAGCATGTCGGCCAGGCTGGCGAACGCGCGCGCGGTGACGCAGTCGAACCGGCCTTCCACGTCCTCCACCCGCGACTGCACGGCGCGCACGCCATCGAGCTTCAATGCGCGGATCGCCTCGCGCAGGAAGCGCACCTTCTTGCCGTTGGAATCGACCAGCAGCGTCTCCCGCCCGGGAGCGGCGATGGCCAGCACGATGCCCGGCAGGCCCGGCCCGGTGCCCAGGTCGACCAGGCTGGCGCCGCGCACGAACGGCACGATGGCGAGCGAATCCAGCAGGTGCCGGGTCACCATCTCCATCGGCTCGCGCACGGCGGTGAGGTTGTAGGCCGCGTTCCAGCGCTGCAGCAGCGCCTGGTAGTCGAGCAGGCGCGGGACCGCGCCGGCGGGCAGGGCGAGGCCCAGTTCGGCGATGCCCTGTTCCAGTCGCGTCTGCAAGGCGGCGCGCGCGTTCATGCTGCTTTCCCGTGGTGCTGACACAAAAGAAAACCCGCCGAAGCGGGCTGGAAGTGGTGCAGATCCCCTGTGGCGCGGGCGCTCTGGGTCGCCGTGGCGCGATACGGCCGCTCAGGCCTGCTCGAGTTCGACCCGGGTCACCATCATGCCACAGTCGCGCAGGGCGCCGTTCAGGCGCTGCTTCAGGCGCGCGCTCAGGTCGCGTTGATCGATCCGCCCGGCCACCGGCTGCTCCCGCAGGGCTTCCTGCGCACCACGACGGATCAGCTGGTCGACCTGTTCGAATACCGCATCGGCGCGCTCGGGCTCCAGCACCTGCCAGTAGACCGTGCCGCGCATCTTGCGCGCCTCGTCTTCCAGGCGCAGCACCTGTCCGGCCAGGCTGATCTTGTGCGTGACCCGATCGAGCAGGGGCAGCGCCAGATGGGTCCCCGCCGGCAACAGCCGGACGGCCTTGCCATGGCGATACAGGCTGTAGACCTGACCCGCCGGCACGTATTTGACCGCGCTGGCGAGCAGCGCGGCCGAACAAACCAGCAGGAGGATCAGGGCAGTCATCATGGTCTGATAAACAAATACTTGCAGCGGTTTTGTGTGGGCTCGCCGGAACTTGATGCTAAAGCCTTTTGAGTCCGTGAAGATTAACCTGCATTTAACGACAAAATTATTTCTTAACAGGCCTCGAAGAGGGAATTTGCGACGGCATTCACATCACGCCGGCGCAGATCGAGGTCACTAAACGACGTTCCATGTCAGCAAGGTCGGCCTGCGTCAGCCGGTGGCGGTCTGCAAAGGCGCTGGAAGGACAAACTCCCGCTACTGCGTCCCTGGGATGCATGGACCCTGCCAGAAACCTATCGACGAAATTCCCCATGACTTGAATGTCCCGCCAGCGCATCACGGCCCGCGAAGGCGTGGATTGCCGGCCGCTCGTCGCCGCGGAAGTTGCAAGGGACTTGCAACAGCGAAGGCTGGCCATCCCGTGCGGCTGGTGGGAGCGAGTCGCCTGTCGGTTCAGCCACCCTTGTCCTGGGGTTGCTGCGCCGCCACAGGGGATGGTTTCGGCGCTGGCGGGCGGTGGTCGGCGCCACTGCGTGGATCTGCGTGCGCCGCTCCGCAAACGCCACCAACTCTTGTCGCTATGCAGCAAAAGGGGTTCTTTACAGGCACTTTACAAGTTTGCATGAAAACGTTTACGTTGGCGCCACTGCGGGGTTTTCAAGGCCCCAGGACAAGATCGCTATGGCGGCTACCACCATCAAAGATGTCGCACGCGAGGCCAAGGTTTCGGTGGCCTCGGTATCGCGCGCCATGAATGGCGGCAGCGGGGTCACCGCCGAAACCAGCCTGCGCATTCGCCAGGCCGCCGAGCGCCTGCAATATATCCCGCACGCGGCGGCGCGCATGCTGATCACCCGGCGCACCAGGACCGTCGGCGCCCTGCTGCCCGACCTTTACGGCGAGTTCTTTTCCGAGCTGATCCGCGGCATCGACCTGGCGGCGCGCGCCCACGGCCTGCACCTGCTGGTCTCCAGTTCGCATGACGGGGTTGAGGAAGCCGCCGCCGCCGTGCGCTCGATGCAGGGCCGGGTGGATGGCCTGCTGATCCTGTCCGAGCGGGTCGATGCGGCCTTCCTGCGCGCCAACCTGCCACGCGACCTGCCGGTGGTGCTGCTCAACAGCCCGGTCAGGAACAGCGGCCACGCCGTCCTCAACGTCGACAACCGCGGCGGTGCCTTCGCGATGGTGAGGCACCTGATCCAGGCCGGGCACCGGAACATCGCCTTCATCAGCGGCCCGGCCGGCAATTTCGACTCCAGGCAGCGCCTGAAGGGCTATCGCGCCGCCATGGCCAGGTACGCCCCGGACGCGCCGCTGACCGTGCTGGACGGCGATTTCATCGAGGAGTCGGGCTACCGCGCAGGATTGCAGCTGGCCGCCATGACACCCCGCCCCACGGCGGTGTTCGCGGCCAACGACATGATGGCGGTCGGCTGCCTCGCCGCCTTCAAGGAGGCCGGACTGCGCGTGCCGGAGGACATCGCCGTGGCCGGTTTCGATGACATTCCGATCGCGCGCTACGTCAACCCGCCGCTGACCACGGTACGTGTGCGCATCGTCGATCTCGGCCGCAGCGCACTCGAGCAACTGGCCGAGCTGTTGCAACGTCCCGAACCTTCATCCGCATCCGCGCAAACGCTCGGTTGCGAAATCGTCGTCCGCGATTCCTGCGGCGCAAGCGTCACCTGAACCTGCAGCTGCCAGTCCATTCACAAGATCATTCCATGCGTCGTTACCGCGTTTGTCGGGGAGAGTAATCATGAAAACGTCGTTGTATTTCCGGAGGAAGCTGCTGGCCAACCTGGTCGCGGCATCGTTCGTGGTCGTCGCCAGCGCGCCGGGCATCTCGCTCGCCGCCAGCGCGGACGCCACCCTGCGCGGGCACGCCGCCGCCAACGCCATAGTCACCGCCAAGGAGATTGCGACCGGCGCCGTGCGTCGCACCAAGGCGGACAGTGACGGCAGCTATGCGCTGGTCGGCCTGCCGCCGGGCACCTATCAGGTGGACGCGGGCGCCGGCACCGCACGCACCGTGACCCTGAGCGTGGCGTCCACCGCCACGCTTGATCTGGTGGCCGGCGCCGCCAGCGCCACCAACCTCAATGCGGTCACCGTTTCGGCGACGGCACTGACTGAAGTGAAGACCTCCGAAATCGGCACCAACGTTTCGCTGCGCCAGATCGACACCACGCCGCAGGCCTCGCGCAACTTCCTCGAGTTCGCCGACACCGTGCCCGGCATGGTGTTCACCCGCAATGCGGACGGCACCACCAGCCTGCGCTCCGGCGCCCAGGCCAGCAGCGCCATCAACGTCTATATCGATGGCGTCGGGCAGAAGAACTACGTGCTGCCCGGCGGCGTGACCGGCCAGAATGCCAGCCAGGGCAACCCGTTCCCGCAGCTGGCGATCGGCGAGTACAAGGTGATCACCTCCAACTACAAGGCGGAGTACGACCAGATCTCCAGCGCGGCGGTGATCGCGGAAACCAAGTCCGGCACCAACACGTTCCACGGCGATGTCTTCGGAGACCTCACCAATACGGCGATGCGTGCGGAGACGCCATCGGAGGCGGCGAACCACAAGAAGACGCCTTCGCACGAGAAGGACTACGGCTTCGACCTCGGCGGCCCGATCCTGAAGGACCAGGCGCATTTCTTCATCGCCTACGAGGGCAAGGAATTCAACACGCCCACCACGGTGGTCCCCGGCGTGACCGGGGTGACGGCCCTGCTGCCGGCCAGCGCCCAGTCGCAGCTGGGACCGACCAACCTGCCGTTCAAGGAGAACGACTGGTTCGGCAAGATCGACTACGAGCCCACCGACAAGGACCGCTTCGAGATCAGCGGCAAGTATCGCGACGAAACCTCGGTCGGTGGCATCGGCGGCGTCATCGCGCCCTCGGCGGCACTGAACACCAACAACACCGACAAGCGCGTCGATGTGCGCTGGGATCACAGCGCCTACAGCTGGTTCAACCGCCTGCAGTTCACCTACGAGGATGCGTTCTTCGCGCCCACCCCGGCGACCTTCGGCGCCGGCAACGCCTACACCTTGACCGGCGCGCAGCAGAACACCACGATCCTGCAGACCGGCAACTCGCCGCTGGCGCAGCAGAACAAGGGCCAGAAGGGCCCGGCATTGCAGGACGACCTCACCTTCAACGACTTCGAATGGCATGGCGACCATGTCATCAAGATGGGCGTCAAGTACAAGGCGGTGGACCTGACCGCGCAGGATTCGGGCGACGCCAATGCCCTGTTCACCTACGCCGTGACGCCGGCGGGCACCGAGGCGATTCCGTACAAGGTGCAGTTCGGCTCGCCGACCCCAGGGCAGAGTCCGGTCGCCACCAGCTCGGACAAGCAGTTCGGCATGTACATCCAGGACGACTGGGCGGTCAACGACAAGCTGACCCTGAACCTGGGCGTGCGCTGGGATTACGAAGAAACGCCCTCGTATCTCAACTACGTCACCCCCGCCAACGTCGTGGCGGCATTCAACAGCCAGGATCCGAACGCGCCCGCGGGGCAGACCTACGCGCAGAGCCTGGCCAAAGGGGGCGTCAATGTAAACGATTACATCAGCACCGGGAACAACCGCAGCGCACCGAAGAACAACTTCGCCCCGCGCCTGGGCTTCTCCTACGACATCAACGGCGACGAGGACCACGTGATCTTCGGCGGCATCGGCCGCTCCTACGACCGCAACCTGTACGAGAGCCTGCAGGTCGAGCAGACCAAGTCGGTGCTGTCGCAGCCGACGATCAACTTCAACACGCCGGATGTGCCGTGCACGGTCGGCATCAACTCCTGCTACGCGTTCGATCCGTCCTTCCTCAACATCAGCACCTTGCAGGCGCTGGTGGCCGGCACCAATACCGGCAAGGAAGTCGACCTGGTCAACAACCACATCAAGACGCCGTACTCCGACCAGTTCAGCATCGGCATGCGCAACAAGATCGGCGACTGGAACACCAGCGCCACCATCGCCCGCATCAACAGCCACAACGGCCTGGTCTACACCCTCGGCAACCGTTATCCGGACGGCAGCTTCTGGAAGAACGGCAGCCAGCCCTGGGGCAACGGCATTCCCGGCTTCGGCAGCCTGATCATCGGCAACAACGGCCTGGAAACGCGCACCACCCAGGTCCTGCTG
>JAGWMU010000115.1 GCA_028873095.1 Pseudomonadota bacterium
CAACCGCGCCAGGTCGATCAGCGCATGCACGTCCGACAGGGCATCGTGGGCGCGCTCCTGCCGGAGCTGGTTGGCGCCGGCCAGGTGTTCCAGCTTGAAGCTGGGCGAGCCGTCCTCGCGGGTGGGCCAGACGATGCCTTCCGGCCGCAGCGCCTGGCACAGGCGCACCAGGTCGATCAGGTCCCAGCGCGAATTGCCGTTCTCCCACTCGCGGCCGTAGGGCTCGTAGAAGTTGCGGTAGAGCATCTGGCGGGTGAATTCGTCGTCGAAGCGCAGCGAGTTGTAGCCCACGCCGCAGGTACCCGGCATCGCCAGCTGTTCGTGCACGCGGGCGGCGAACTCGGCCTCGTTGACGCCCTCGCGTTCAGCCAGCTGTGGGGCGATGCCGGTGATCATGCAGGCATCGGGGTGCGGCGGCATCTCGCGCGGCGGCCGGCCGTAGAACATCACCGGCTCGCCGACGACGTCCAGATCCAGCGTGGTGCGGACGCCGGCAAACTGTACCGGGCGGTCGCGCCGCGAGTCGGCGCCGAAGGTCTCGTAGTCATGCCAGAAGAAGGTCTGCATCCGGCGATCATCGCATGCTCGCAGTCCGGCATGGGCGCGGCCGGCAAGACTGGTAAACTTGCGCCACAAGGAGATCCCATGAGCCATGCGCACGACGACAATCTGATCTGGATCGATCTGGAGATGACCGGCCTCGATACCGACAACGATTCGATTCTGGAGATCGCCACGGTCGTCACCGACAAGGAGCTGAACGTGCTGGCCGAAGGCCCGGTATTCGCGATCCGCCACGAGATCGACCGGCTGGAGTCGATGGACAGCTGGAACAGCAACCAGCACCACAAGTCCGGGCTCTGGCGGCAGGTGCTGATCTCGCAGACCGACCACGCGATGGCCGAGCAGGCCACGGTCGATTTCCTGCGCGCGTGGGTGCCGCCGGGCAAGTCGCCGATGTGCGGCAACTCGATCTGCCAGGACCGGCGCTTCATGCACCGCCAGATGCCGCGGCTGGAACGCTACTTCCATTACCGCAACCTGGATGTTTCCACGCTCAAGGAACTGGCCCGGCGTTGGGCGCCGGGCATCGCCAGGAACGTCAGCAAGGAGTCGGCGCATACCGCACTGTCCGACATTCGCGATTCGATCGAGGAGCTGCGGTACTACCGTCGTTTCATGGGCGAGCTGGGCGGGTCGGTCGGGGCCTGATGCCGGTGTCGCGCGGCGGGCCGGGTGGAGTGTCGGAGCAGTGAGGAGTTGAGCATGTCGATCGATCTGTTTGCGCCGGTGCTCGACTGCGCCGGGCGTCCCCTGCGGCTCGATCGCCCGCGGGTGGTCGGCATCCTCAACGTCACCCCCGATTCGTTCTCCGACGGCGGTACCCACGACAGCGTGGAAGCGGCCGTGGCGCACGGCCTGCGCCTGGCCGAGGAGGGCGCCGACATGCTCGACGTCGGCGGCGAGTCGACCCGTCCCGGTGCGGCGGCGGTATCGGTCGAGGAGGAATTGCGCCGGGTGCTGCCGGTGATCGGGCAGCTGATCGCGCGCACCACGCTGCCGATCGCGATCGACACCTCCAAGCCCGAGGTGATGCGCGCGGCGGTGGCCGCCGGCGCCGGCATGATCAACGACGTGTATGCGCTGCGCCGCGAAGGCGCCATGGAGGCCGCCGCCGAACTGGGCGTGCCGGTGTGCCTGATGCACATGCAGGGCGAGCCGGGCGGCATGCAGGCCGATCCGCAGTACGACGACGTGGTCGGCGAAGTGCACCGCTTCCTCACCGACCGGCTGTTCGCCTGCGAGATGGCGGGCATGGACCGGCGCAAGGTGATGCTCGATCCGGGCTTCGGCTTCGGCAAGACGCTGGAACACAATCTGGCGCTGCTGTGCGCGCTGGAACGCTTCGGCAACCTGGGCGGCGGCGTGTATGTCGGGCTGTCGCGCAAGGCGATGATCGGCACGCTGACCGGCCGGACCGTGCCGGCCGAACGCGCCGCCGGTTCGGCGGCGGCGGCACTGATCGCGGTCCAGCGCGGCGCGCGCATGGTGCGCGTGCACGACGTGGCCGCCACGGTCGATGCGCTGGCCGTGTGGCAGGCGGTGCATGCGCTGGACAGCGTGCCCCGGCGCGAAGAGAGGAAACCCGCCATGCCGCGCTGGCCGGATGACGAGTGAGCGCTTCCATGCCGGCGACGCGGCGCTATGCTTCGCCGGAGGGACAGGGACAACCGTTCGGGACTGAAGGCCACGATGAACCAGCGTAAATACTTCGGTACGGACGGCATCCGCGGCCTGGTCGGGCAGTGGCCGATCAGCGCGGATTTCATGCTGCGCCTGGGCCGCGCCCTGGGCAGCGTGCTGGTGCATGGCGGCAAGCATCGCCCGATGGTGCTGATCGGCAAGGACACGCGCGTTTCCGGCTACATGTTCGAATCGGCGCTGGAGGCGGGCCTGGTCGCCGCCGGTGTCGACGTGGGGCTGCTCGGGCCGATGCCGACCCCGGCGGTGGCGTTTCTCACCCGCTCGATGCGCGCCAGCGCCGGCATCGTCATCAGCGCCTCGCACAACCCGCACAGCGACAACGGCATCAAGTTCTTTTCCGCCAGCGGTGAAAAACTGTCCGACGCGATCGAGCTGGCGATCGAGCGGGAAGTGGACGCCGATTTCGTCACCGTGCCTTCCGAACAGCTGGGCAAGGCCAGCCGGATCGGCGATGCGGCGGCGCGCTACACCGAATTCTGCAAGGCCACCGTGGCCGAAGACTTCAGCCTGCGCGGACTCAGGCTGGTGCTGGACTGCGCCCACGGCGCGACCTACCAGGTGGCGCCCAGGGTGTTTGCCGAACTCGGCGCCGAGGTGGCGGCGATCGGCGACAAGCCGGACGGTTTCAACATCAACCGCCAGGTCGGCTCCACCCATCCGCAGGCGCTGCAGCAAGCGGTGCTGGCGCATGCGGCCGACATCGGCATCGCGTTCGACGGCGACGGCGACCGGGTGATGCTGGTCGACCGGCATGGCGCGCTTGCCGATGGCGACGACATCCTCTACGTGCTGGCCCGCAGCCTGCACGCGCGCGGCCAGCTGAAGGGGCCGGTGGTCGGCACCCTGATGAGCAATTACGGGCTGCAGCTGGCGCTGGCCGAACTCGGCGTGGCGCTGATCCGCGCCAACGTGGGCGACCGCTACGTGATGCAGCAGCTGCGCGAGCATGACGGCATGCTCGGCGGCGAAACCTCGGGCCATATCCTGTGCCTGGATCGCGCCACCACCGGCGACGGCATCGTCGCCGCGCTGGCCGTGCTGGAGGCGCTGGCCTTGTCCGGCCAGGACCTGGCCACGGCGCGGCAGGGGCTGAGGAAAATGCCGCAGGTCATGTTGAACGTGCGCGCGTCCGGTGCGCGCGAGGCGCTGCAGAGCGCCGCGGTGCAGCAGGCGCTGGCCGAGGTGGAGCGGACCCTGCACGGCCGCGGCCGGGTGGTGCTGCGCGCCTCGGGCACCGAGCCGCTGGTGCGCGTCACCATCGAGGCGGCCGATGCCGCGGAAGTGCAGCGGCTGGCCGACGGCCTGGCGGCGGTCGTGAAGTCGGCGGCCGGAGTCCGGCGGCTGGAAGCATCGTGAGGCAGGTCCCCACCCTCGATATCCGTCGCTACGACACCGACCGGCAGGCGTTCGTCGACGAGCTGGGCGCGGCCTATCGTGAATTCGGCTTCTGCTGCATCAGCGGACATGGCGTTCCCGCGGAGCTGGTCGACGGCGCCTACGCGGCGTTCCGCCGGTTTTTCGCGCTGCCGACCGCGACCAAGATGCGCTACCACCTCGCCGGCAGCGGCGGCGCGCGCGGCTATACGCCGTTCAAGGTGGAAACCGCCAGGGACAGCCAGTATCCGGACCTGAAGGAGTTCTGGCACATCGGCCGCGAGATCGCGCGCGACTCGAGCTTCGCCGATCGGATGCCGCCGAACCTGTGGCCGGAGGAAGTGCCGGATTTCCGCCGTTGCGGCTATGGCCTGTACCAGGCGCTGGACCGGCTCGGCACGCGCGTGCTGCGCGCGCTGGCCCTGCATGTCGGGCAGCCGGAAAGTTTCTTCGACGACAAGACCGATGTCGGCAACTCGATCCTGCGGCCGATCCACTACCCGCCCATCGCCGGGGAATCCGGCGACTGCCGGTCGGGCGGCCCCAACGTGCGTGCCGGCGCGCACGAGGACATCAACCTGATCACCTTGCTGGTCGGCGCCAGCGCCGAGGGGCTGGAGGTGTTCAGCCAAGGCGAGTGGCTGCCGATCACCACCGCGGGCGATGCGATCGTGGTGAACATCGGCGACATGCTGCAACGCCTCAGCAACCACGTGTATCCGTCCACCACCCACCGCGTGGTGAACCCGCCGAACGAGAACGCGCGCCGGCCGCGCTATTCGATCCCGTTCTTCCTGCACCCGAATCCGGACGTGGTGCTCGATCCGCTCCCGTCGTGCGTCACGGCGGACAATCCGCGCCGCTATGGCAGTCCGGTCACCGCGCACGACTACCTGCTGCAGCGGCTGCGCGAGATCAGGCTGATCTGACCCGGCCGGGCCTGCCGTCTACCGTTCGGTGTTCCGGTAGCGCCTCGCTTCGCGCGCCGACAGCCACAGCGCGAGCCGGTCGGGCATCAGCTGCACCAGGGTCTTGATCGTCCGGTTGACCCGACCGGTGACGTGCACCGGCGTACCGCGTTCCACCGCAGCGATGCCTTGCGCCACCACTTCCTCCGCGCTCAGCCACATGAAGCCGGGCAGCTTGTCCATCTTGCCGCGGGTGCCGGTGACGTCGTGGAATTCGGACCGGGTGAAACCCGGGCACAAGGCGCAGACATGCACGCCGGCCGGCCGGTTCTCCAGGGCCAGCGACTGCGAAAACCTGATCATGTAGGCCTTGGCCGCGGCATACAGGGTGTGTCCGGCCGGACCGGGCAGTTGGCCGGCCAGCGAGGCGACGTTGACGATGCGTCCATAGCCGCGCTGGCGCATGCCGGGCAGCAGCCGCCACGCCAGTTCGGTGGGCGCGGCCAGCAACACCTGCAGGAAGTCCGCGTGGGTGGCCCAGTCGTTCGCCACGAACGTGCCGGGCACGCCGTAGCCGGCGTTGTTGACGAGCCAGTCCACCTGCAGGCCGCGCTGCTCCAGCGCGTCGAACAACGCCAGCGGGGCGGCGGGATCGGCCAGATCGTGCGCCAGCACCGTGACCTGCCCGCCATGGCGCCCGCGCAGCTCGCCGGCCAGCGCCTGCAGCCGGTCCAGGCGGCGCGCGGTCAGTACCAGGTCGTGCCCGCGCGCCGCCAGGCCGCGCGCGAACGCGGCGCCGATGCCGGCCGAGGCGCCGGTGACCAGACTGAGCGGGCGGGCAGGCGGCATCGGTCATTCCTCCAGGGTGGGGCGCCATTCTCGACCGGGTCGGCCTGCAACACCACACTTGCCCTTGCGGGGTTTGCCGACGATCCGGCCCATCGGTAAGCTGGCGGCCTGATCGCAACGGAAGCAGGCCATGCGCAAGAAACTTGTCGGCGGCAACTGGAAGATGCATGGCAGCCGCTCGATGGCGGCCGCGCTGATGCGCGACATCGCGGCTGCCGTGCCGGCCTCGATCGACGTGGTCGTGTTCCCGCCCTTTCCCTATGTCGCCGAACTGGCGGCGAACCATCGTGGCGCGGGGCTGGGCATCGGCGGCCAGGACGTCAGCGAACACGAGGGGCAGGGCGCCTACACCGGCGAGGTTTCCGCCGCCATGCTGGCGGACATCGGGGCGCAGTGGGCGCTGGTCGGCCATTCCGAGCGCAGGCAGTACCACGGCGAGAGCGACGCGCTGGTCGCGCGCAAGTTCGCCGCGGCACGCGCCGGCGGCCTGACGCCGGTTCTCTGCCTTGGCGAGACATTGGCGCAGCGCGAGGCGCATGAAACCGAGGCGGTCATCGCGCGCCAGCTGCAGGCGGTGCTGACCCACAGCGGCATCGCCTGCTTCGATACCGCGGTGATCGCCTACGAGCCGGTCTGGGCGATCGGTACCGGCCGCACCGCCACGCCGGAGCTGGTGCAACAGGTGCACGCGTTCATTCGTAGCCAACTGGAAAAGGAAGATGTTACAATTTCCCGTCTGACCCGACTGCTTTACGGCGGCAGCGTCAAGGCGGCGAATGCCGCGGAACTGTTCGCGCAGGCGGACGTGGACGGAGGGTTGATCGGCGGAGCCGCTCTGGTAGCCTCCGATTTCCTTGGAATCTGCGCCGCGGCGCATCAAGCGCTACAGGTTCAATAAACCATCATGTTCGTCATTTTCAGCGTGTTCTACATCCTGGTCGCTGCGGCGATGATCGTGCTGATCCTGCTGCAGAACGGCGCGGGCGCCGATGCCGGTTCCGGGTTTGGCGCAGGCGCATCGGCCACCGTCTTCGGCGCACGCGGCTCGGCCACGTTCCTGACCCGTGCCACCGGCGTCCTTGCCGGGCTGTTCTTCCTGCTCAGCCTCAGCATGGGCATCTACCTGCACGGCAGTGGCCAGCCGACCAGCTCCGCCAACGATCTGGGCGTGATGGCCGCGCTCGCCAAGAAACCCGCCACGCAGCAGGTACCTGCCGCTTCGGAAGTGCCCGCAGCCTCCCACGCACCGGCCAGCGGCACCGTCGTGCCGGTCGCGCCGCCGGCGGCAGCACCGGCGGCGGTCGAACACAAGAGCGAAGTACCGGCGCCCGCAAAGACGCCGACCAAGCAGCACTGAGCAACACACCTGCCCAGGTGGCGGAACTGGTAGACGCACTACCTTGAGGTGGTAGCGACGCAAGTCGTAGGGGTTCGAGTCCCCTCTTGGGCACCATGACCTGATTCTGAATAGTTCAAAATTGTCCAGAATCGTATCTAACCCCGCGATTTGCGGGGTTTTTTATTGCCTGAGTTGTCCAAAGGCGTCCAGTGCTGTCCGGTGCTGTCCAGGGGTTTTGGGTATATTCTTGGGTACAAATCATCTTGTTTGTACCCAAGTAGGTCTCAATCCATGCCCCGCCTTTCCGCAGCGTTGACTGATCTCCAGATTCGTCGAGCTCAGCCGGCCGACAAGCCTTACTTCTTGTCGGATGGCGGTGGCCTGGTGCTCTGGGTGAGCCCAGCCGGGTTGAAGGCTTGGCGTGTGCGCTACCGTCTCCCCGATGGTTCGCGCCCCGCTCCGGCGACGATTGGGCACTACCCCGACGTGTCCCTGAGCGAAGCCCGTATCAAGGCGATTGAGATACAGCGCGCTGCCAAGCAGGGCAGGGCCACGGCGGGAATACGGAAAGCTCAGCAAGAGGCGAAGGCCGCAGTTGGAGCCGAACAGGAAGCTGCAGCGCAAGAACGTGCTGAAATCGGGCACGCGTCACTGCGTGCTGTCTCGGGGCGGTGGATGGCGGAGAAGCGTCCCACATGGGCGCTGGAAACCTACCGCAAAGCCCGTTTGGTGGTGGAGTCGTACCTGATCCCCAAGATCGGCGACCTGGATGTCCGCGTGATGGAGACTAAGGATGTCCGCCCCTTGCTCATCGAGATGGCCAGGGAAACCCCGCAGCTAGCCCGGAAGGCACGGCAGTACGTGGCAAGCATCGTGGAGCACGCCATCAACGAAGGTTTGCGCCCCGACGATAGCCGGCTGCGCCTCGATCGCATTCTGCCGACCTACCGCAGCGGCCATATGCCAGCCGTCACCGATAACACCAACAAACTTGGTGATGTCATGCGGGCCATCGATGCTCACGAGAATCGCGTCGTACGCGCAGCTCTGATCTTGGCCGCACTGACCGTTATGCGCTCTGGCGTGGTAGCCAGCGCTCGTTGGGACGAGATCGACTTGGATGCTGGTGAATGGCGTGTTCCCGGAAAGAATCCGGACGGTACTCATCGCATGAAGACGGGGCAGGACTACAGCACGTCGCTGCCTGAACAAGCGCTCGTGGTGTTGCGTGAGATGCATGAGCGGAACATGGGTGGCGAATACGTATTCCCGCCGCAAGCGCGCCAGAAATCACCGCATCTCAGTCGAGATGCCCTGAGCAAGGCGTTGCGCGACATGGGCTTTCAGGGTGAGCACACCACGCATGGCTTCCGTGCATCGCTGCGGACGCTTGGGCGCGAGCGCCTGGGCATTGACGTGGACGTGCTTGAGGCCCAGTTGGCGCATGCCCCGAAGGACCAAGTCGAAGCTGCCTATGCGCGGGTCAAATTTCGCGAAAAGCGCCAAGAGGTCATGCAGGCATGGGCCGACTACTTGGAGCAGCTCAAACAAGGCCGCACCGAGCCCACACCTATGACCAAACAGGAGCAGCAGTCGATCGCCGCTCCAATGGATGCTCAATCCGTGGCTGTGCGCCCAACGGCCGATGGCATTGGAGAGCGAAGGGGCTTTCTTGGTGGACAGAAATTGCCTCATCGTCATAAGCCATGGCTGATCGACAAAGATGTCCAAAAGGTGGTTGACACCCCGGTGATTGGTGGGCGGGTAGAGCCCGCTGCAATAGTTGATGGCATCGAAAAGCGAGTAGTAAGTCTTCCGCCAGGTGAAAGCTTTTCGAAACGCGATAAGCCTTGGTTGCGGAGGAAGTCCTGATTTTTGGCGAAGCAGTCGATGCTGTGACGCTGTGCCCATTGCCGCAACTCCGCGCAGTAGAATTTTGGGCCGTTGTCCCGACGTAGACGTTGGAGCGGCGCCCTGCATTGGGGGTGGGTGCAGCGCCAGGGAGCTGGTTTCTTCATGCTCCGCATTCGTTATGCCCGTTTTTTGCTTGCCCATGTTGCTGCTGCCAGCACGAGATGTCGGTCGCAAGCCGTGCGACATCCGAGGTGGATGTTGACGCCTGCGTTGATTTTAGGCGGGTAGATTCTGCTGATCACCAGCCACCGGATACGTGAAGTGGTGCTGGTTGCCCTTCAACGATCGTCACAACCCTTGCATCACCCAAACCGCAGCAACCAGGACGAGCGCAATAAACGAGGCCCAGGATCAGCTCCGTACGTGGGGCTGGAGGTTCCAGCCTTAGTTGGTTGCATGCTATTCAGCGCAACAATCTGTGTCAGATGTGGCATGGTGTTACATGTGGAGTTTGAGTTGGCCCTTTGGCTTGAAAGGTAGCACCATGAAGCCCCCCATCTATTTGGACAGCAACGCCTCAACGCAACCCGATCCCGCGGTTGTCGAAGCCATGCTCCCTTGGCTTGGTGCTAGCCATGCCAACCCTCATGCTGGGCACTTGGCTGGCCAGCGAGCCGCTAAGGCGGTCGATGCAGCTTTGGAGGCTATCGCAAGCCTGATCGGTGCATCACCAAGTGATGTGATCATCACGTCAGGGGCCACAGAGTCGAACAACCTCGCGTTACAAGGTGTTCTTTCTCAAAATCCGAATAGTTCAAGATTTTTGCATTCCGCAATTGAGCACAAGGCTGTTATTGAGGTAGGCACGCATCTACGCACACGCGGCGTTTCGGTCGAGACTATTTCGGTCGACAGGCACGGCCGCATCGAAGTAGAAGCTGCAAAGGAGATAATCGAATCCGGATGCTTTGGCATTAATTTGGCTTCCGTCATGCACGCCAATAACGAGATCGGATCCATACAACCAATCGAAGAAGTTTCGGATGTATTGAGATCGCAAAATGGAATTTTGCATGTCGATGCTGCGCAAACAGCTGGAAGGCTAAAGATTGATGTCGCTGGTATGGGGATAGATCTATT
>JAGWMU010000116.1 GCA_028873095.1 Pseudomonadota bacterium
GCTGGTAATCCGACTGACACTTTTCGCTGGTAATTGGCTGCAGCAGTCCAGACTGCCTTGCTCGCTGGCGCGTCGCGTGCCCGCTAAGGACGATCCTCGCGTCGGCACTCCAACAGCGGTCGTTTAGACCGGTATCCGGATTTGGCTGTCTCGCTTGGGAATCGACTGTCGGCTTCTTGCGTCGCGGCGTCGAAGGTGTAGGATTAAATCCTACGATACTAGAGGGCTGCGTATGCGCTCCACACAACAGTTCAGCATCACCCTTCCCAACGAGATGGCCGAGCTCGTGCGGTCCAAGGTGGCGGCGGGCGAGTACGCCACCGAAAGTGAGGTCATTCGCGATGGGCTGCGCACGCTCGCGGCACGCGATAAGGCGGTCGAGGCGTGGCTGCGCGACCAGGTGGTGCCGGCCGCCCAGGCGTTGCAGGCGGACCCTTCTCGCGGGCTTTCGGTGGGTCAGGTGCGCGAGCATCTCACTCGGAAGCGGTCGACTCGGCGTGGCGGCCCGGCCGCGTGACCTTTACCGTCATCTTCGCGCCAGAGGCCATCGATCGCCTCGATGCGATCGAACGGTACATCGCTGACGCCGGCGCTCCAGTTGCCGGCGCCGACTACGTGGATGCCATCGTCGCATTCTGCCAGAGCTTGGCCACGTTCCCCCTGCGTGGCACGAAGCGTGACGATCTGTTGCCCGGACTGCGCATCACCAACTACCGCGGTAGCGCCGTGGTCGCGTTCGTGGTGAACGAGACGATCAAGACCGTCGCCATCCTCGGTGTTTTCTACGGCGGACAGGATTACGAGGCCATCCTGCAGGAGTCATAGGGCGCGGCCGTGCTGTACGTCAGTTTGCACGTTTGAGCATGTGCATCACCTTTGCTCCTTCAAGAGCTCGCCAGCCATTGCGGCCAGTAGCGACTGCCCGCATTCGGGAAGTCTCCCAGGAATTGTCAGGTGCGCCGCGCCCGAAGCATGGATAGGGCCGTTTGTATGATCCCTTCTCGCGCTAAAAGGTATGTGGTTGAGTGCGCTCCGCCCGGAACCACTACTAACTGCAGGTTGCCGGGCACGCCCGCCGCCCGTAAATCCGCGAGGGGTGTTTCGCGGTCCGCCGTGCCGTCGAATACGACAGCCGGCATACCCGGCGCGCTCGACAGTGCTTCTGCCAGCGAATAGTCATGCGGGAGGAGCCTTGAAATAGGTAACAGCGCCAGCGGCGCCAGATACCACCGGGCCTTTAGCCGGAGGCGAACCGCTGATGAGAATGAAGGTGCAGCACTCTCGAGAATGAGCCCCGTCGGATGGGACCTTGCCGCGGCGTAGGCTGCGACCATGGAGCCCAATGAACGGCCGTACAGTACAACCTGGTGGTCCGGACATGCGGCCTTGGCAGCGGCGGCTACCTGCGCGGCGAGCGGCATAATTTCGGACAGATGACGATGTGCGCCCGGGGCACCATCTTGTCCCGGGTAAGCAACTGCCAAAACGGCGATACCTTGAGCGGCAAATGCAGGAAACAGATTCTTCTTGTACTTGGCGAGGATGCCATGCTCGCCGGGAAAGAACACGACGCAGCCCACCCTCGGCGCGCCGTAGCGCCGAACCAACATGGCATTGCCGTCATCACCGCCGATCTGCAGGAACAGTGGTGCATTCGTATGCGCGGAGGGGGCGACGTGTGGCAACACCAGTGGCTCAAGCGCGAACCGCAACACGCTTATTCCGGCAACGAAGTAAAGGCACACGCATGCTGCAACCGTGAACAGAAGGGTGCGGATTCTCATGATGTGCTTGGCACCGGACTATTGAATATAAGGACCCAAGGGCCCTGTTATACATCTCGCGTCGATCCCCGCGAACGGTAGCACGACCCGGCGTTTGCAAAGGAACTTCGAGGAGATCTGTCTGGCCAGTCGTGAGCGGTATGACCGGCCCCATATGACCGGCCCCAGCCTCGGCGGAGATCGGGCTTCCGCGCGCTGCCGCAAGCGCCCTCAAGGGGAGTTCCGACGACCGCCATCCGGCCTCGGATTGATCCCGTCAGACCTCCGTCTGCTCTGCAATCTCAAGAGCATCTTCTGCTTCGATGCCCAGGTATCGCACCGTGCTTTCGAGCTTGGTTTGTCCAAGCCCCTTGCAAGTCACCCGCGCGCGTTCTACAGTGAACCATATGGTTCACTATCAAGCCCGCCTCGATAGAACGTTCGCCGCGCTCTCCGATGTCACCCGACGCGGCGTGCTGGAGCAACTGGGGAACACGGACGCCTCAGTCACCGACCTTGCCCAACGGTTTCACATGACCCTCACGGGCATGAAAAAGCACGTCAGCATCCTGGAGCAGGCGGGGCTGGTGACCACGGAGAAGGTGGGGCGCGTACGAACCTGCAAGCTCGGGCTGCGCCAGCTGGAAGAAGAGGCCGCCTGGATCGAGCAGCACCGCCAGCTCTGGAGCGCACGTTTCGACGCGCTGGACGAGCTTGTCGAACACTTGAAACGCGAGGAGAAGGCAGATGCCCAACGTAAAAGAAGGTAGTTCCGCCGCAGTGGACCACACTACCGTGAAACGCAAGTCCGACCGCGAACTCGTCGTGACGCGAACGTTCACTGCCCCAGTGCACCTGGTCTTCGAGGCGTGGAGCAATCCCGAATTGTTCAAGCTTTGGTGGGTCCCGAAGTCGGCGGGCATGTCGCTGGTCTCGTGCGACATGGATATTCGCACCGGGGGCACGTATCGCCTCGTGTTCCGCCATCCGGGCTTCGATCAGCCGATGGCGTTCTTCGGCTCGTACAAAGAAGTGACGCCGGACAAACGCCTCGTATGGACGAACGAGGAAAGCGACCAGGGCGCGGTGACCACCGTGACGTTCGAAGAACATGCCGGCAAGACGCTGGTTACCCTGCACGAGCTCTACCCCACGGAAGCGGCTCGCGACGAAGCCCTCGCCGGTTCGGCGGAAGGCCTGCCCGAGCAGTTCGCGCAGCTGGATGAGTTGCTCGCAGGCAGATCGTAACCACACCGCAGCGGCCGGCGTATCGGTGTAACACACGACCACGCCGCGCCGGCCAGTCAGGCGCCACGGGAGGACGAGATGCTCGGACGTGATTTCCTGAAGACGGCCATGGCGACCGCCGTACTGACGACGGTTCTTCCCGTCAGCGCCAAGCAGACGCCTGCGGATTCGATCGGGCACTTTGCCGACGTCAACGGCCAGCATGTCTTCTGCACCATGCATGGCGCCGGCAAGCCGCTCATCCTTCTCCACGATGGCATCGATGCAGACAGCTTCGGCAGCAACCTGGTCGAACTGGCCAAGGGCCGCAAGGTCATCGCCCCCCATCTCCAGGCCCATGGGCGCGCGCCGGACACTGACAGGCCGCTGCGCAGTGAAACGATGGCTGACGTACGCCATGGGTTTTATCATCTCGGAGCGAGTTTGGCCTGAAAGAACGCGACGACCGCGCGATTGAAGTCGCGGTGGAACGCCACACGCTCGAAACCGTTCAGGTCCTTGCAGATCGGGAGCGGGAGCCATGGCGGGCACGGGGCCAGGAAGGAAAAATGCCCGGCGTCGGGAACAGCATGGTAGTCCGCTGCTGTGGGCAGGAGCTTGCACACGACGACGGCTGTCCATGATTCAGGTCGGGCAGCCTCCTGGCCCGCCATTCGACGCCTGTTCCGGCTCGGTTCCGGTGCAAATCCGCCGCGTCGCCGCCGCTCCGCGGAGGCATCCGTTCCGGCACTTGCAATAATTAGATATATGTCTAATTATCTATGCAACGAAACCCTGCGGTGGCCGTGTGAAGCAGCAAGAGGTGTTCAAGGCGATGGCCGATCCCACGCGACGCGCGATCCTCAAGCGCCTGCAGGGTGGCGCGCTGACCGCCGGCGAGATCGGCGAGGCGTTCGACATCACCTCGGCTTCGCTGTCGCATCACTTCGCCGTGCTCAAGCACGCCGATCTGGTGCGCACCGAGCGGCGCGGCCAGTTCATCGTCTATTCGCTCAACAGCACCGTGTTCGAGGATCTGGCGCGCATGTTGATGGATATTTTCCCTGGCAAATCGATATCGAGGAACAAGCGATGAGGACCAGTCGCAGCTGGATGGTGTCGCTGGCGTTCTTCCTGGTTGCCGTGGCCGTGGCGATGTGGCTGTACCCGCGGCTGCCGGCCCGGGTGGCGGTGCACTGGGACATCCATGGCCGCGTCGACAACTACATGCCGCGGCTCTGGAGCGCGTCGTTCCCGGCGCTGATGATCCTGGCGCTGGCGGGGTTGACGTGGATACTGCCGGCGATTTCGCCGCGGCGTTTCGAGATTCGCCCGTTCGCCCAGGTATACGCGCTGCTGATGCTGGCCACGCAGGGCCTGGTGCTGGTGCTGGGCATGGCCACGCTGCTGGCGGCCGCCGGGTATGCCATCCCCATGCCCGCGCTGGGCGCACTGGGTGCCGGTGCGTTGTACATGATCCTGGGCAACTACATGGGCAAGCTGCGCAAGAACTTCTTCGTCGGCATCCGTTCGCCCTGGACGCTGGCCAGTGACGCGGTGTGGGAGCGTACCCATCGCGTGGCCGGTTGGTTGTTCATGCTCGCCGGGCTGCTGGTCGTCGTGCTGACCCTTGCCGGCGGTCCGCTGTGGCTGACGCTCGCGCTGCTCGTCGCGGCCGGACTGATTCCCTATGGCTACTCGCTGGCCGTCTACAAGCGACTACAGCGCGACGAGTGATCGGTTGCCGTCCGTTCCCATTCCAACCTTCGAGGTCATCGACATGATTCGACGAATCCTTTGCGCCGCGCTGTTCGCCCTGCTCCCTGCCCTGTACGCGGCGCATGCCGCCGCGGCGCCGGCGGTCTGCCAGGCCCACTCCACGGCGTTGCTGGACGCGCTGGCACGCCAGGACTACGCGCACGCCGGCACGGATTTCGACGCTGCCGTCGCGCAGGCGCTCGGTGCCGACCGGCTGCAGGCGGTGTGGGCGCAGCTGCAGGGCCAGTTCGGCCGATACCGTGCCCACGGCGCAGCGGAAGCCAGGACCATCGCCGGTCAGCCGGTGGTGGTGACCCGGGTAAGCTTCGCGAATGGCGACCTGGACGCGCTGGTGGCCTGCGACGCCGACGGCCGCATCAACACCTTCCGGCTGGTGCCGGCACCGCCGGCGCCCACGGCGGATCGCAGCGAACACGTCGAGCCCGACGGCGTGCGCCAGAAGCCGGTGGCCGTGAAGTCGCCATTGGGCCCGTTGCCGGGGATGTTGACGCTGCCGGCCGGCAAAGGCCCGTTCCCGGCGGTGGTGCTGGTGGCCGGTTCGGGCCCGCAGGACATGGACGAGAGCATCGGCCCCAACAAGCCGTTGCGCGATATCGCCATGGGCCTGGCGGCGCAGGGAGTCGCCTCGCTGCGCTACGACAAGCGTACCGACGTCTATGGCGCCCGGATCGCCGCGGACGACCGCTTCACGGTGGACCAGGAAGTCACCGACGACGCCGTGTCCGCTGCCAGGATGGCGGCCAGCGAACCGCCGATCGATCCGCGCCGGGTGTTCGTGCTGGGTCACAGCCTGGGCGCGATGATGGCGCCGCGGATCGGTGGACGCGACCCGGCGCTGGCCGGTCTGATCATGCTGGCGGCGCCAGCGCGTTCGCTGCTGGCGGTCTCCGCGCAGCAGGTTCGCGAGCAGGGCGGGCGGGCCGGCGCCAGCAAGCTGCAGATCGCCACGGACGAGCAGGCCATCGCCACCGAGCGCAAGCTGCTGGCGCACGCCGATCCGAAGCATCCGCCTGCCGGCGCGTTCGGCCATGCGCCGCAGAGCTACTGGTTGAGCCTGCGGCAGTACGACCAGGTCAAGGTTGCCGAAGGCCTGTCGATGCCGATGCTGATCATGCAGGGCGGCAGCGATTTCCAGGTCTCGCCGGGCGCCGATTTCGATCGCTGGAAAAATTTGCTGGGCGGCCGCTCCAACGTCGCATTTCGCCTTTACCCGGGCCTGAGCCATCTGTTCATGCCGGCCGGGAAGACGAAGACCATCGCCGACTATCAGGCGCCCGAACACGTCGATGCGCAGGTGATTCGCGACATCGCTGCCTGGGTCAAGGTGCATTGAGCAACCCCGTGCGTGCGGAACATACGCCAGCAATGAAGGTGGTCGGGCGGAAACGCGCACGATGGCGCTTGGGAGCGCTCCGCCGGAGCGGGCTTCGATGCCCCGTGGCGGCGGGTTAGGGACCGTTGGCGGGGAGACAGGCGTGCGCGACCGCGAGACCGCGCCGAGCCAGAATGTGCGGCGCGCAAACTGCAGCGAAAGGCGCTGCCGCACGAACGTCGCGCACCTGCCCCACATGCGCATTTTTTCATCGCAAGGCTGGTCCGGCTTTCCTTGTGCCTGCGCCGCCTACAGCCTGGCTGCCTCGATCCGGTTTCTGCCGTTGCGCTTTGCTGCATAGAGCATGCGGTCCACTTCCTCGACAAACTCGCGCGGAGTTGCCGCACCGTCAGGTATCGTCGTTTCGACACCGATGCTGGCGGTCAGGAACGGACTGGCGCTGGAATTCTTGTGGGGGATTTGCAAGCCGGCAATGCCTTGGGCGCACTCTTGCGCAAGTTTGCGCGCCATGACCTCGTCGGTTTCCGGCAGCAGCAGCGTGAACTCCTCGCCGCCAAAACGGGCGACCACATCACGAGGCCGCCGGGCAACGGTTTTCAGGACGCCGGCAAGGCTCCGCAGGCACTCATCGCCGCCGACATGACCATAGAAATCGTTGTACTGCTTGAAGTAATCGATATCGAGGATGATCAGCGACAGAGGCTTCCGGCTGCGACGTGCGTCGTTCCACTCGGTTTCCAGTCGCTGATCGAACATGCGGCGGTTGCTGATGCCGGTCAGGCCGTCGGTCAGGGAAAGCCGTTCCAGCTCCAGCTGCAGCCTGATCAGCTCCTCCTCGGTCTTTTTCCGCTCGCTGATGTCGAACATGAAGCCGACGAGGGAGTCCACCTCCCCGTTTTCCTTGCGCACGACATGGACGACATCGCGAATCCATACATAGCCGCCGTCCTTGGTCAGCGCGCGATAGTCGGCTTCATGGTCCACGCCGGCCTTCGATTGGGAAACGCAGAAGTTCACCACTTGATCCCGGTCGTCCGGGTGCATGCGCGTGGCCCAGTCCTCGACCGTCAACCAGCTGCCCTGTTCCCAGCCCAGCAACTCCTCGATCTGCGGGCCGACATAGGCGAACTGCATGGTCGACCAGTCGATCTTCCACGGGATGGCTTTCGTCGATTCAAGCAGTGTCTTGTAGACGGCCACGTCGTTCTCGGCCATATCTTGAGCGTAGGCAACAGCGGCATCGGCTTGCAGGGAAGGCATGTTCGTGGTCCGACTCTTCAGAAAGGGCGGCTGTGCGCGGTGTCCCGCGCGTTCCAGTACCAGTAGAAGAAACCGCCGCTGGTCTGCAGCAGCGTGTGGGTGAGAATGGCGTCGTGCACGATATCGCCCCAGCAGGCGCGCGCCGAATTGCGGTTGTTGTGAAGGTCGACGCATTCCTGGTCGGGCAGTGCCGGCTTGGGCGGAATGTAAAGTGCCGCGCCCTGCGGAACCCACAAGTCGGCAAGGCGGATCTTGTTGAGTTTCGGCCAGTATCGGCCGACCGAGATGACCAGGGGAAAGCGTGGATCGGTCGAGGCGAACACGTGCGGAAAATCGTGATGTTCCAGGTCCGTGCACACCACGGAGAGGAGCCGATTGCCCGTGTTCTGGTAGGGCGACCAATGCCCGGCAAAGACGCCGTACTCGTACTCGACTTGAGACAGCCGCTCCACAGGGCTGCTCAGACGGACACCTTGTCCTTTCTCGACCAGGGTGATGCCGAACGCAGCGGCAACATCGCGGGTTGCCCACAGTGGTTCGTAAGCCGCTTTCCCGGCGACGAAGCCAAGCTGGGTTTCCACGCCGTACGGAGGCGTCTGCTTGACGCCGATCACTTCGGATACGACGTATTCGCGACCGATCGCGATCAGCGGATTGGTCGCCGCCGGGACCAGCGGCGTGACGCCTTCGGGCAGTTCGGCCAGATAGGCGGGATTGCCGTTGTCGTTATAGAAATAGGGCGTTTTCGCGAGCGATACGTCCTGTGAGAACTTGCTGATTTCAAAGACCGGCGGGTTCAAGTGGTCTTCGGGCATGGCACAACTCCGTGGCAATGAGGGTATGTGTCAGGTCTCTCGTTCAACGCGCCCGGCGTTCGACGGCAGACCGCGAACCGCACGTGCGGTGGTGGCGGGCCGTAGCATTCCGGCTCCCTGCCGATTTCGCTCGAATGGCCGGCGCGTACGGGCGATTCATGCCGATGACGCCACCGGGATGCGATTTGTCGTGTCGACCGGGTTGCTGCCGCAGCCACCGGCAAGATCCCTGCCGCATCGCTCGCCGCGACGGCTGCGCCAAACGGTTCGATTGGCATCGACGATCGCCCGCCAAAGTACCGCCTCCCGAAGAGCGTTGGCAAGCCACGGCGGCGGGCCTGTTTCCATGCCGCGAGCCTGCCATGCCCTTGCCGCCGGGCCTGGGCACGAGCCGCGGCGGGTATCGGGGCGCGGCAAAATGTGACCCGGGATGGCGTGGACAGCGGCGCGGGTTGTCAAAAAGCGGCCATGTCGAACGGGCAGCAGGGCTATCCGGACAGCGGATATGACACCGCCGTCAGCCGCCCGCATCCGCCGCATGCCGGCCCAGCCAGTC
This sequence comes from Pseudomonadota bacterium, assembly GCA_028873095.1. Taxonomy (GTDB): domain Bacteria; phylum Pseudomonadota; class Gammaproteobacteria; order Xanthomonadales; family Rhodanobacteraceae; genus Rhodanobacter. The sequence continues at coordinate 8,734 of JAGWMU010000116.1, forward strand.
GCTCAGCTGCATCAGCACCTGGCTGCGGCCGGGTTCGGTCTCGTTGAACAGCTCGTGATACAGCGAGGCAAAGAAGCGCGTGGTCAGCTGCCGCGTCGAGGCGGCCGCGCGCGAGAAGTCGCGGCTGCCGGACGGATCGACCAGCGCGTCGCTGCCGGACACCAGCAGCAGCGTCGGCACGCGCAGACGGGACGCGTCGGCGATCGACGAGACGCCGGCGCGAAAGATGAAATCGGCCAGCCGTGGCGTGATCCAGCCGCTGCGCAGCGGATCGTCGCGATAGCCCGCCACCACCTGCGGGTCGTGCGACAGCTGCTCGAATGCGAGCCGGCTGCGTAGCGGCAGATTCGGCAGCACACGGGTCAGCTGGCGCGCCAGGCGCTGCAACCACGCCGGCTCCCGGCTGCGCAGCACGGGCGAGGACAGCACCAGTGCCGACGGCTTGATCCGGCCGTCCAGCACGGCCCGTGCGGCCACCAGGCCGCCCATGCTGTGGCCCAGCAGCAGCGGCCGGCTCGCCATGCTGCTGGCGTAATCGAGGTAGACCGTGGCCAGGTCCTCCAGCAGGTCGTCCTCACGCCGCAGCGCGCCGCGCTGGCCGGGCGTCTGCCCGTGCCCGCGCTGGTCGTAGCTGCGCACGGCGTAGCCGCGCAGGTGGAACCACAGCGCGAGCCGCTGATAGCGCCCGCTGTGCTCGCCCAGCCCGTGCACGAGCAACACCGCGCCGCGCGCCTGCGCGCGCGGCCAGTCGCGCAGAAACAGCCGCTGGCCGTCAGGCATGGTCAGAACCGGTTTGCCGGTCGAATCGGGCAGGTCCACTTCGCGCTCGCTCGAGGTTCAAGAGATTTTATTCGGCTGCACAGTACCAGTCATCGCCGCGATGCGGGCAAGCTCGCCCGCCGTGCGGCATCGCACCGCTCCGGGGAAGTTTCCCCGGCGTGGCGTCCT
>JAGWMU010000117.1 GCA_028873095.1 Pseudomonadota bacterium
GTGTGGAACCTGCGCTACCCGCGCCCGCAGGCGATCAAGTACGGCTACAGCATCGCCGCCACCTGGGATGCGGACACGCCGGTGACGCCGGAAGGGCCGCTGGCGCTGCCGGGCGACTACCAACTGGTGCTGCAGGTGGACGGCAAGTCGTACCGCGCCCCGCTGCGGCTGACGATGGACCCGCGGGCGCATGCCGACCCGGCCGCGCTGGCCGCCGGGCTCGCGTTCTCGCGCGACATCGGCGCGACCCTGCAGCGCGTCTGGCAGGGCTACGCGGAGATCCACGCGGTACGCGGGCAACTGGACGCGCGCGAACGGACGCTGGGCCGCAAGGCCGGCGCCGGCGCGGTGCGCCAGGCGCTGCTGGCCGCGGTCGAGGCGCTGCGCCGCAAGACCGATCCGCTGGTCGGCGGCAGCGGCGAGGCGACGTCGAACCTGCGTGCGATCAACGACACGTTGACCGACATCGCCACCGACGTCGAGGGCGCCGACCGCGCCCCCACCGACGGTCAGCGGCAGGCCTATGCCGAGTACCAGGCGAGTGCCGACAAGGCATTGCGGCAATGGCGCACGATCCGCGCCATGGACCTGCCCCGGCTGAACCAGCAATTGCTCGCCGCGGGCCTGAAGGCGGTCGGCGTGCCGGCAACGGAGCACCGTCGCGGCGCGCTGGTGGAGTCGCACCACCTTCCGTGAAGGCAGGCGGCCGGCCGGTCCGCGACCGGCCGGCCCGCGCCGAAGCCGGCGCGCGCATTGCATGTATTCTTGGCGGCTCGTTGCGCGGCGGCGCGATCGGCATGCTGCCGCGACGGTCGCGACCATCGGTCATCAGATGCAGGTGAAGCCAGCTCATGCAGTCCATTGAAACCCTGATCAACGACGCCTTCGAGCGTCGCCACGAACTCGGCTCGACCGAGATCGAGACCCATCTGCGGCCCGCCATCGACAGGCTGCTGGGCCTGCTCGAAGCCGGCGAGTGCCGCGTCGCCGAGCCTGACGGGCACGGCGGCTGGAAGGTCAACCAGTGGATCAAGAAGGCGGTGCTGCTGTACTTCCGCATGAACCCCAACCAGGTGGTCGACGGCGGCCCGGCGCTGGCGTTCGACAAGGTGCCGCTGCGCTTCGCCCACGGCAACGATCGCGAGCTGCAGGCGCTGGGCGCGCGGGTGGTGCCGGGCGCGCTGGTGCGCCGCGGCGCGCACATCGCGAAAGACGCGGTGCTGATGCCCAGCTACGTCAACATCGGCGCCCACGTCGGCGCGGGCACGATGGTCGACACCTGGGCCACGGTCGGCTCCTGCGCGCAGATCGGCGCGGGCGTGCATCTGTCCGGCGGCGTCGGCATCGGCGGCGTGCTGGAACCGCTGCAGGCCAACCCCACCATCATCGAGGACAACTGCTTCATCGGCGCGCGCTCCGAAGTGGTCGAGGGCGTCGTCGTCGAGCGCGGCAGCGTGATCGGCATGGGCGTGTTCCTGGGCCAGTCCACCCGCATCTACAACCGCGCCACCGGCGAAGTCGGCTACGGCCGCATCCCCGCCGGCAGCGTGGTGGTGGCCGGCAGCCTGCCGGCGAAGGACGGCAGCCACAGCCTGTACGCGGCGATCATCGTCAAGCAGGTCGACGAGAAGACCCGCAGCAAGACCGGCATCAACGAACTGCTGCGTACCGTGTAGGAGCGCACCCTGTGCGCGAAGATCGTTCGCCTCGCCGCGCATCCCCGCATTCGCGCAAACGCACCTCGTGTGCGATCACGCCGAGCTTCGCAGGGGCGCACCGGGTGCGCGATCACGGGCCGCGTCGCAGCATGTTTTCGCCCACAAGATGGGCTCCTTCGGGGAAATCCGCATGACCGAACCTGTCGTCTACGGCCTGCCCGCCTGCGACACCTGCCGCAAGGCGCGCAACTGGCTGGCCCGTTTCGAGGTGGCGCACAGCTTCGTCGACTACCGCGCCAACCCGGTGCCGGCGGCCACGCTGAAGCTCTGGGCGCAGCAGCTCGGCGGCTGGGAAAAGCTGGTCAACAAGTCCTCCACCACCTGGCGCAACCTGCTGCCGCAGCGCAAGAACCCGGGCAGCGACCCGGAGTGGACGCTGCTGCTGAAGGAACATCCCGCGCTGATCCGCCGGCCGGTGGTGGTGCAGCCCGACGGCGCGGTGAGCGTGGGCTTCACCGACAACGGCTTCAAGAAGCTGTTCGGCCGGTAAGCCCGCGATGAAGATTCCGCAGTCCGGCAGCCGTGCCCGGGGGTGCATCCCGGGGCGGAAATCGAGCACACTGCGCTGTCCACGACTCCCTGCGACCAGGCTTCGCCATGTCCGATGTGTTCGACCTCACCTGTGACCTGATCCGGCGCCGTTCGCTGACGCCGGAGGACGCCGGCTGCCTGCCGCTGATCGGCGCGCGGCTGGCGCGCGTCGGTTTCCGCGTCGAGTACCTGCGTTACGGCGAGGTGGACAACCTGTGGGCCACGCACGGCCGCGACAACGAACCCGGCGGCGGGCCGACGCTGGTCTTCCTGGGCCATACCGACGTGGTGCCCAGCGGGCCGGAGACGGCGTGGCGCAGCCCGCCGTTCGAACCGACCGTCCGCGACGGCGATTATTCTGGCGATCGTCCCGATCGCGGGAATCAACAAGCGGCGATCCATGACAGCATTCCCCACCTGTACGGCCGCGGCGCCGCCGACATGAAGGGTTCGGTGGCGGCGATGGTGGTGGCGCTGGAGCAGTTCGCGGCGGCCCATCCCGGGCATCGCGGACGGGTCGGCCTGCTGCTCACCAGCGACGAGGAAGGTCCGACCAACCTCGACGGCGTGCGCCGCGTGGCCGAGCACTTCCGCGCCGGCGGCGAGCGCATCGACTGGTGCGTGGTGGGCGAACCGTCGTCGCGGGAAAAACTCGGCGACCTGATCCGCGTCGGCCGGCGCGGCTCGCTGTCCGGCACGCTCACGGTGCGCGGCGTGCAGGGCCACGTGGCGTATCCGGAAAAGGCATTGAACCCGATCCACGCCTTCGCGCCCGCGCTGGCCGAACTGGCCGCCGAACGCTGGGACAACGGCAACGCGGACTTTCCGCCCACCTCGTTCCAGGTTTCCAACTTGCACGCCGGCACCGGCGCCAACAACGTCATCCCCGGCACGCTGAGCGCGCTGATCAACTTCCGCTACGGCACCGCCAGCAGCGCCGGGGAACTGCGCGCGCGCACCGAGGCGATCCTGCGGCGGCATGGCCTGGACCACGCGCTGGAGTGGAACCTCTCCGGCGAGCCGTTCCTCACCCCGCCGCAGGGCCGGCTGCGCGAAACCGTCGTTGCCGTCTGCCGCGAGCTGTGCGGCCTCGACCCCGAGCAAAGCACCGGCGGCGGCACCTCCGACGGCCGCTTCATCGCGCCGCTCGGCGCCGAGGTGGTGGAGCTCGGTCCGGTCAACGCCACCATCCACAAGGTGGACGAGTGCGTGGCGGTGCCGGATCTCGAACGGCTGCCGGCGCTGTATCGATCGGTGTGCGAACGCTTGCTGGGCTGAGGCGCGCGGCGCCGGCCGCTGCGAGCCGGCCGATTGCCGCCGGGCGGCCACGTCTTTCCCGCCCGCGGTCTTGCCGCCCGCGATCCGTCGGCCGGCCGCGGCGGTATTCGCCCGCCGGGTGCGGTGGCGTTACGCGGCGAGCTTTTCGTCGAGCGAGATGTCCCGGAAGGAGAGAACCTCGAGCCGGGTATCCGCCAGTACCGTGCGCTCGTCCCGGCCGGACAGGGCCGCGTCCCGCTCGGCAAGCAGCGCGCGGATCTCGTCCATGCACAGCGCGACGACGCACTCCAGCACGGTGTCGATGGCGCGATGGCCGGTACGCAGGCGCATCTCGGCGAGGATCCGCTCGGTACCGGCGGCGCTCAGCATCAGGTCGCCGGTGACCCAGCTGTTGACGGTGAACAGGCTGACCGGAAGTCCCTTCGGATCCATCCCGACGGTCAGCAGGTGCCGGGTGGCGACGCGGTTGTCCGGGTGGCCGGTGAGGGCCGCGAAATCCCGCTCGGCCTTCGACTGCAGGCGCCGCGACCACAGCGGGCGGCGGGCGAACAGGTGGAAGTGGCCGTGCTCGGTGGCATCGGGGCGATCCTCCGGCGAGTGCGAGTGGTAGAACCACTGATAGCCGCGGTCGCGGTCGATCGCGTCGTCTTCGGGATAATGCTGCCACTGATGCGGCACCTGTCCGTCGAGCAGGTGGTGCAGCAGGTGCTCGCCGCGGGCAGCAAGTGCAGCATAGGTGCCGATCAAGCGCTGGCCGGCGGACCGCATTCGGCGTGCGGCCGAGTTCGATGGCCGCCGGCCAGGCGCTGGCGTCATTTTACTGCTTCGCGCCGCACTTCGGAGCGCACTTCGGCGCGCACTTGTGGGCGCCGCACTTGGCCTTCATGTGGTGCTTCATGGCGTGATGCTTCACGGCATGGTGCTTCATGGCGTGGTGCTTCATCGCGGCGCACTTGCCGGCGCACTTGCCGCCGCACTTGGCCATGCTTGCCGCCGGCTGGCACTTGGCCTGGCCCGCACCCATGCTGGTTGCCGCGGCGGGCAGCGCAACGATGGCAGCGGTCAGGGCGGCCAGCGAGGCCAACTTCAAAGAGGTTTTCATGATGTTCTCCAGAGTGGATGTCGGGTTCGGATAGAGACGCACGGTCTCCGGGTATAGAGATGCACCCGTGCCCAAAAGATTCACGCCAGCAGAAATTAAATTCTGGCCCCCCGTTGCGGCGGCCCGCTGCCTCGATCGCAGGCAGGCGACCCCTGCTCGACCGGTGTCCGGGGGGGGGGCTGGATGCCGTTGCCGGCGAGTCTACGCACGCCACGCCCGCGCACCCAACGGGCCGTCAGCGCCCCCGGAATTCCGGCGCCGCGCCGATCGTCTCGATCAGCAGGCGGCGGAACCATTCGTGGGCAGGGTCGTTGTCCTTCGACTGGTGCCAGTAGGCGAGTATCGGGATCGGCTTGAGCTTGATCGGCAGCGGCTGGACGGCGATCGGCAGCAGCTGCGAAAAGCCGGCGGCGCAGGAGCGCGGCATGGTCAGCAGCAGGTCGGTCGCGGCGGCCACCTGGCAGGCCGAAAAATAATGCTGGCAGACCAGCCGGACCTCGCGCGAGCGGCCGTCCTGGGCCAGCAGCACGTCCAGCGGCGCCGCTTCGCCCAGTTGCGATACGGCGACGTGCCGCGCATCGAGGTAGTCGCTCCTGCGCAGCATGCCGGCCGCCAGTGGATGCTCGCGGCGCATCACCACCACCAGCGATTCGTCCAGCAGGTGTTCGCCGGTCAGGCGCGGGCCGGCGGGCAGGCGCCGGTCGATCGCCAGGTCGATCGTGCCCGCGGCCAGTTCGCGGTCCACCTCGCCGGCGGCGATGCGCCGGCTGACCAGGCGCACGTTGGGGGCGAGCTTTTCGATCCGCGCCAGCAGCGGCGGGAACGCGATGGATTCCAGCACGTCGCGAAAGCCGACGCTGAACTGCCGATCCAGTTCGGCGGCGCGGAACGCCGACTGCATCCGGGTGGTGGCCTGCAGGCCCTTCAGGTGCAGCTGCACCTCGGCCATCACCGTGCGCGCCTTGTCGGTGGGCACCACCCGGTTGCCCTGGCGCACGAACAACGGGTCGCCGAACAGCTCGCGCAGGCGGTTCAGCGAATGGGTGATCGCCGGCTGCGTCAGGTGCAGCGCGCGCGCCGCCGCGCTGATGCCGCCCTGGGTGTAGATCGCATCCAGCACCCGGAACAGGTTCAGGTCCATGCGCAGGTCGGGACGGTTCATGGTCAGTATTCCCGTAGGAGCGCACCCTGTGCGCGAAAATCCCCGCCCGTAGGAGCGCACCCTGTGCGCGAAAAGCCGCCACCCGCAGCAGCGCACCCTGTGCGCGAAAATCCGCTACCCGTAGGAGCGCACCCTGTGCGCGAAAATCCCCCACGCAGCAGCGCACCACGAAAAGCATTCGCGCACAGGGCGCGCTCCTGCCCGGCAGGATTTGCATATTACCCGTACTGATAGCCGGATATAAAACCTATTCATTTTACCGATGGAAGGCGGCCGGCGTAGGCTGGCGGTCACGCAGCTGGCAGCCGCAGGAGAGCAGCCGATGGATTTCGCCCACTCCGAACGCGCACGGGCGCTGATCGAACGCCTCGGCCGATTCATGCGCGACGAAGTCGTGCCGGCCGAGCAGGCGTATGCGGCCCAGCTCAGCGGCGGTGCCGACTGGCGGCAATGGCGTCAGCCGCCGGTGATGGAGACGCTGAAGGCGAAGGCGCGCGCGGCCGGCCTGTGGAACCTGTTCCTGCCCGAGGCCGGCCATGGCGCGGGGCTGAGCAACGTCGACTACGCGCCGCTGGCCGAGCTGATGGGCCACTCGTTCATCGCGCCGGAAGTGTTCAACTGCAACGCGCCCGATACCGGCAACATGGAGGTGCTGCTGCGCTATGGCTCGGACGCGCAGAAGGCGCGCTGGCTGACGCCGCTGCTGGCCGGGGAGATCCGCTCGGCGTTCTGCATGACCGAGCCCGGCGTGGCCTCGTCCGACGCCACCAACATGCAGGCCACCGCCCGGATCGAGGGCGACCGGATCGTGCTCGACGGACGCAAGTGGTGGTCGACCGGCATCGGCCATCCGCATTGCCGCTTCGTGATCTTCATGGGCCTGAGCCATCCGGACGCCGCGGTGCACGAGCGCCACTCGATGGTGCTGTGCCCGCTGGACGCACCCGGCGTGAAGGTGGAGCGGATGCTGCCGGTGTTCCACGATTACGACGAACCTTCCGGTCACGGCGAGATCAGCTTCACCGACGTGCGGCTGCCGCTGGACCACGTGATCCTGGGCAGCGGGCGCGGCTTCGAGATCGCGCAGGGCCGGCTCGGGCCCGGGCGCATCCACCACTGCATGCGCGCGATCGGCGTGGCCGAGCGCGCGCTGGCGCTGCTGTGCGCGCGCGCCACCACCCGCACCGCGTTCGGCAAGCCGCTGATCAAGCTCGGCGGCAACGCGGACATCGTCGCCGACCTGCGCATGGCGATCGAACAGGCGCGCCTGCTGACGCTGAAGGCGGCCTGGCTGATCGACACCCGCGGCGTGAAGGCGGCCATCAGCGAGATCTCGCAGATCAAGGTGGTGGCGCCGGCGGTGGCGCAGCAGGCGGTCGATGCGGCGATCCAGATCCACGGCGGCGCGGGCGTCTCGGACGATTTTGCGCTGGTCGGGCTTTACGCCCATGCGCGCGTGCTGCGCCTGGCCGACGGCCCGGACGAAGTGCATCGCGGCCTGATCGCCAAGCGCGAAGTGCGCGCGCAGATGGCCGCGGCCGCGGCGCAGGCGGGCGCATGACGGCGGCGTTGGACCAGGCGCGCGAGGTGCGCGACGAGGACCGGCTCGACGTCGCGCGGGTCGATGCGTTCCTGCGGCAGCACATCGACGGCCTGCACGGCGCGCCCACGATCCGGCAGTTTCCCGGCGGCGCCTCCAACCTCACTTACCTGATCGGCTACGGCGGGCGCGAGCTGGTGCTGCGCCGCCCGCCCGCGGGGGTGAAGGCGAAGTCCGCGCACGACATGCTGCGCGAGGCGCAGGTGATGGCGGCGCTGCAGCCGCATTACCCGTACGTGCCGGCGATCCTGGCGCGCTGCGACGACCACGCCGTGCTCGGCCACGATTTCTACGTGATGGAGCGCCTGCGCGGGATCATCCTGCGGCGCGAGCTGCCGGCCGGACTGGGGCTGGACGAGGCCGGCGTGCGCCGGCTGTGCCTGGGCTTCATCGACCGGCTGGTGGAGCTGCACCGGGTCGACGCGTCGCTGCCGGAACTGGCAGGCCTCGGCAGGGGCGAGGGCTACATCGCGCGCCAGGTCGGCGGCTGGAGCGAGCGCTGGCGGCAGGCGAAGACCGACGACGCCGATCCCTGCGAGGACGTGCTGGCCTGGCTCGCCGCGAAGCAGCCGCCGTGGGAGACGGCGATCTGCGTGATCCACAACGACTACCGCTTCGACAACGTGGTGCTGGATCCCGACGATCCGCTGCACATCATCGGCGTGCTGGACTGGGAGATGAGCACGCTGGGCGATCCGCTGATGGACCTGGGCGGCTCGCTGGCGTACTGGGTGCAGGCCGACGACGACGCGGCGTTCCAGTCGTTCCGCCGCCAGCCCACCCACGTGCCCGGCATGCTGAGCCGGCGCGAGGTGGTCGATTACTACGCCGCGCGCAGCGGCCGGCAGGTGGACTGCTTCGATTTTCACGAAGTGTTCGGCCTGTTCCGGTTGATGGTGATCATCCAGCAGATCCATCGCCGCTTCGTGCTGGGCCAGACCAGCAACCCGCAGTTCGCCGGCTTCGGCCAGGCGGCGGCCTACATGGGCCAGCGTTGCCGCCGGCTGATCGCCGGGTCGGGTCTCTAGCGCATGGGCAGCCTGCTGCTGATACGGCACGGCCAGGCCTGCTTCGGCAGCGCCGACTACGACCGGCTGTCGGCGCTGGGCGAGCTGCAGTCGCAGCGGCTCGGCCAGTGGCTGAAGCAGACCGGCCAGGCGCCGGACCTGATCGCCGTGGGGCCGCTCAGGCGGCACGTGCAGACGGCCGATCTGTGCGTCGCGGCCGCCGGGGCGACGGCGCCGCGGATCTGCGTGGCCGGCCTCGACGAACTCGACCACGCGGAGATCCTGGCGCGGCATCGCCCGGATCTGGCCACGGCGGAGCAGCTGCATGCGGAAATGGCGCGGGCCGACGATCCGCATCGCGCTTTCCAGCACCTGTTCGCGGCGGCGGTCGCGCGCTGGACCGGCGGCGAATTCGACGCCCAGTACACGCGCAGCTGGCCGGCGTTTCGCGCGGCCGCGCTGCAGGCGCTGCGGGCGCTGGCCGCGCACGAGGCGCGCACGATCTGGGCGTTCACCTCCGGCGGCCCGATCGCGGTGATGGTCAACGCGCTGCTCGGTGCGCCGGCCGGGCAGGCCTTCGCGCTCAGCTGGCCGCTGGTCAATACCTCGCTGACCCGCGTCAAGACGGGGGCGCAGCGGCAAAGCCTGGTCAGCTACAACAGCTGGCCGCACCTGGAGCATGCCGACGCCGGCCACCTCGTCACCCATCGCTGAATTCCGCCCCTGAGCAAGCATCGAAGGACCACGCCCATGCCCGCACCCGACCTGTTCGACCTTTCCGGAAAAATCGCCGTCGTCACCGGCGCCAGCCGCGGCATCGGCGCCGAGATCGCGAAATTGCTGGCCGCATACGGCGCGCACACCATCGTCTCCAGCCGCAAGCAGGCGGACTGCCAGACCGTGGTCGACGAGATCGTCGCCGTCGGCGGTTCGGCCGAGGCGATCGCCTGCCACATCGGCGAGATGGAGCAGATCGCCGCGCTGTTCGCCGCGATCGAACGGCAGCATGGACGTCTGGACGTCCTGGTCAACAACGCGGCGGTCAACCCCTATTTCGGCAGCATCCTGGATACCGATCCGGCGATTTTCCAGAAAACCGTGGACGTCAACATCCGCGGCTATTTCTACATGTCCACCCACGGCGCTCGGCTGATGGCGAAGCACGGTGGCGGCTCCATCGTCAACGTGGCTTCGGTCAACGGCGTG
>JAGWMU010000118.1 GCA_028873095.1 Pseudomonadota bacterium
CACGCTGTGCTGCTGATAGCCCGACGCGGCGTCGAGGTTGGAGAACTGTGCCACCGTTCCGAGCAGGGTGCCCGCGGCATCGAACACCTGGACCTTCATGGTGTCGTAGGCATGGCTCGTCGTGGTTTCGGCGGTATCGACATGCAGCCAGAACGACAACGTCGCGCTGGTGCTGCCGGCCGGTATCGTGACGGCCTGCGACGCCGTGTCGACGTGCGCGCTGCCGTAGCCGTCCAGCCACGCGAAGCCCGCGCCGGCATGTGCCGTTTCGCCGGAGCAGCTGTCGTTGGTGCACAGCACGCCGGCGCTGATCGACCACGGCGCGGCCGTGCCGTTCTCGAACCCGGTGTTGCCGAGCAGCTGGCTGCCGCCGCCGGACGACAGCACGATCGACTTGCTCAGGGTGTTGCTCTTGCCGCCATTGTCGGTCACGGTGAGCGAGACGTTGTAGGTGCCGCCCAGGGCGTAGGCGTGGTTCGGACTGGTCGCGGTGGAGCTGCTGCCGTCGCCGAAGTCCCAGGCGCTGGACACCACGGTCCCGTCGCTGTCGGTGGACGTGTTGGTGAACGCCACGATCAGGCCGTTGACGGAATCGCCGAAACTTGCCACCGGCGGCACGTCGCCGCCACCGCCGCCGCTGGACGGATTGAACACGATATCGGTCACCGGATGCAGCTCGATCCCGTTCGGCGCCACGCCGGTCTGGCCGTGCAGGAAATCGAAGAATCCGATGCCCTTGACCTCGACCGGGATGTTCGCCGTCTGGAAGCTGGTCGTCGCGGTGTACTGGGCGTCGAACTCGCTGCGCGCATTCTGGATGCCGGCGGCCAGCGGACTGCCGGCCCCCACGCAGGCCGGATCGGGAATCTCCGCGATCATCGTGTTGCCCTGGGCGTCCTTGAGGACCAGGTGGTAGTCCGAGTCGCCCTCCAGCTTGTATTCGACCAGGGTCGCATCGACCACGAAGGTGGTGGTCTCGGTCGGCTGCACGCGCGCATTGAGCGGCGGACTGCTCGGCGCCGTCAACGACGCCAGGTAGCCGATGGTGCTCGAGACCGGGTTGCTGATATCGACCAGAGACGCGTCGGGGTCGGTGCCGGTCTTTACCGACCAGCGCTCGACACCGCATTGCCCGCTGCTCGAATACGGCGTCGCCACGAGCGTTTCGTGCTCCGGCTGCGGCATCCCCGGATGGCCGAAAATGCCTTGAGGCGACGCCGAAGCCACCGCGGTCGTTCCGACCAGCACGGCAACAATCGAACACCACAGCGACCTGTGTTTCAACATGGAATACTCCTTTGCGCATGCGCGAAATGATTGAAATGGTTGCGAGCGGCCATCTGGCATGCCCGCCAACCGGATGCCTGGAGAAAAAATGACGCCATTATTCAAAAGCTGCGACAACCGCGTTGATAATATGTGGCGACCATGCGACAGGCGTCACAAAAAATGCATTTTGCCGACCCGCTTGTCCGAGATATTGGCTAGCGTGCCATGCAAAACCGCCATTCCATCGCCGGAAAGATATTTAAAATGTCATGGAGGACCGTCGAACGTGATTATCGATTCGACCCGCAACAGCCATGTTGCCGGCACTCTTCGGCTGAGCCGCATCTGCACCGCACCCGCCCTGAGCCCGCCGAAGAGTCCGGAGCCGAATGGCACCTGAGGAACGTCCGAACAAGCCGTCATCCCGGCGAAAGCCGGAATGACGAGCAGAAGCTTATTCAGGCATTCCCTGACTCAAGCGCGAAATCATGCTTCTCGCCATCCCCGCGAAAGCCGGAACCCAATGCCTTCAAGTGTTTGGGGGCCACTGAAGGCGCTGGATCCCCGCTTTCGCGGGGATGACGGCGCTGAGTAAGTGCCATTCAGCCCGAAGCCAAGCCCAAGCCCAAGCCCAAGCCCAAGCCCAAGCCCAAGCCGTCGGACAACGGGCTTTCGTACTATTTGCCGCCAAAATCGACAAGAGGAATGCTGGATAACCATTTTCTGCATTGCTGCAGCTTTCGGCCACAAGACTGGCCTTGTCCAATCCGGACTATTCGTGCGTCTCCGTCTTTTTCATCTTTCCCATTTTCAATTACGCTGTCCATGGGAATTTTTCTCAGGCAACCGTCATCACATTTTCATATTCCGCATGCTTGCATGCATGGCTCCGCAGCCAGGTATCCGGCCGCACGATCCATGGATTATCCGAACCCGCCAGGTGTCGCGCGTCGCATTACCGGGACGAGCAGCGGCAGGCGGGTATCCGGGCAGCGCCGGTCCGCATCGGCCGGCCCGCATCGGCCGGTCACGCCAACCCTGCGGCGCGACCGCTCAGCTGCCGCCGCGCACCCGCAACGTCAGCCCCTTCAGGAAATTCCGCAGCAGCTGATCGCCGCACAGGCGGAAATTCTTGTGACCGGGCTGGCGGAACAGCGCGTTCAGTTCGGGCTTGGAGATCGGGAACCCGGCGTCGGCGAGGATCCGGTGCATGTCCACATCCTTCAGCTCGAACGCGACGCGCAGCTTCTTCAGCACCACGTTGTTGGTGACGCGCTTCTCCACCGGGCGCGGCGGCAGGCTCTCGTCGCGGCCCCGGCGATGGAACACCAGACCGTCAAGGAAGTGCGCCAGCACCGCGTTGCCGCATTCGGCGCAGCCCGGCTCGCCTTCCTTTTTCAGGAACGCCTGCACGTCGGCCTTCCCGATCGGGAAGGCCGGATCCGCCAGCTGGACGATCTCGACCACCTTGCCGTCGCTGAGGTCGAGCATGTAGCGGATGGAGCGCAGTACGTCGTTGTTGATCATGGCCAGGACAATTCCAAGGGTTCCGGGCGACCATGCTACCTTGCCAGCCCATGAGCGAACCGCTGCATACCCTGGTCGGCGCCTGCCGGCACGTCGAGGAAATCAGGAAAAGCCGCTTCCTGGCGCAGGCCGCCCCGGCGGACTCGGCCGGGCAGGCGCTGGCGTTCGTCGGCGCGGCGGGCGACCCGGTCGCCACGCACAACTGCTGGGCGTATCGGATCGGCCAGGACTACCGTTTCAACGACGACGGCGAACCGGGCGGCACGGCCGGGCGGCCGATCCTGCAGGCGATCGATGGCCAGGGCATGGACCGCGTGGTGGTGCTGGTGACGCGCTGGTTCGGCGGCACCAAACTCGGCGCGGGCGGACTGGTGCGCGCCTACGGCGGCAGCGCCGCCGAGTGCCTGCGCCGCGCCGAACGCGTGCCGCTCGTGGCGCTGGCGCGGCTCGGGCTGCATTGCGATTTCGCCACGCTGGCCCTGCTCAAGGCCCGGCTGAAAGAGCTGCAGGCCGAGGTCGCGCAGGAAACTTTCGGCGCTGACGGCGTCGAACTGCAGGTGCAGCTGCCGGAGCAGCGGATCGACGAAGCCCGCCGCCTGATCAGCGACATCAGCCGCGGGCGCAGCGCGGCGCTACGGCTGGATTGAGGCACGCCGGATTGAATCCGTCTGCGCGCGCCCCACCTTGGTAGGAGCGCACCCTGTGCGCGATTGCTTTTGATCCGTACCGGAGCAATCGCGCACAGGGTGCGCTCCTACATCAACCGGGGTGATTCGAGGTGCCCATGAGCGACATCAAAACCGACCCGCCCCGCCCGCTCCGCCGCATCGGCGCGTTGCGCCAACTGTGGCCGTTCCTGAAACCGCACCGCATGCTGGCGATCGGCTGGCTGGTGTTTCTGGCGCTGTCGTCGGGCGCATCGCTGGTGCTGCCGATGGCGTTCCGCCACATCATCGACCAGGGCTTCGGCCACTCCAGCCTGGGCGTGATCAACCGCACTTTCGTCGGCCTGTTCGGCGTGGCGCTGGTGCTGGCGTTCGCCACCGCCGCGCGCTACTTCTGCATCACGCTGCTGAGCGAGCGGGCGCTCGCCTCGCTGCGCAGCACGCTGTATGCGCACGTGATCCGGCTCGATGTCGGATTCTTCGAACGCAGCCGCGTCGGCGAACTGCTCTCCCGTCTCAGCGCCGATACCGAGGTGGTGCAGGCGCTGATCGGCTCGGGGGTGTCGGTGGCGCTGCGCAGCGCGGTGATGCTGGTGGGCGCGGCGGCGGCGATGGTGTGGACCGCGCCGCCGCTGGCCGGGCTGACCGCGCTGGTGATTCCGGCGGTGATGCTGCCGATCCTGCTGTTCGGCCGGCGGGTGCAGAAACTGTCGCGCGCCAGCCAGGACCGGCTGGCCGATGCGGCGGCCATCGCCAACGAAACGCTGAACGCCTCCACCGCGGTCAAGGCCTACGCCCGCGAGGACATCGAGAGCACGCGCTACGGCACGGCGATCCTGCGCGCGCTGGCCACCGCGCGGCGGCGCATCGGCACGCGCGCGCTGCTGACCCTGGCGGTGATCGTGCTGGTGTTCGGCGCGATCACCCTGGTGCTGTGGGCCGGCGCCCGCCACGTGCTGGCCGGCACGCTGGACGCCGGCGTGCTGGGCCAGTTCGTGCTGTACGCGATCTTCGCCGCCGGTTCGGTGGCCGGCCTGTCCGAGGTATGGGGCGACGTGCTGCGCGCCGCCGGCGCGATGGAGCGCATCGGCGAACTGCTGGCCGAGCGTGCCGAAGTGACCGGCCCGGCGCAACCCGCGCCGCTGCCGCGGCCGGTGCGCTGCGCGCTGCAGTTCGACCACGTGACGTTCCACTACCCGACCCGGCCCCACACGGCGGCGCTGGAGGATTTCACGCTCGCGATCGAACCCGGCGAGACGGTGGCGCTGGTGGGGCCGTCGGGCGCGGGCAAGAGCACCGTGTTCTCGCTGCTGCTGCGCTTCTTCGACCCGCAGTCGGGCGGGGTGCGGCTCGACGGCATCGACCTGCGCGCACTGAGCCTGCCCGACCTGCGCGGCGCCATCGCGCTGGTGCCGCAGGAGACGGTGATCTTCAGCGGTACGGCGGCCGACAACATCCGCTTCGGCCGGCAGGAAGCCGGCGACGAGGAAGTGCGCGAAGCGGCCCGCGCCGCCGAGGCGCACGACTTCGTCAGCGCGCTCGACGGCGGTTACCAGGCCGAGATGGGCGAGCGCGGCGTGCGCCTGTCCGGCGGCCAGCGCCAGCGCATCGCGATCGCCCGCGCGATCCTGCGCGACGCCCCGCTGCTGCTGCTGGACGAGGCCACCTCCGCACTCGATGCGCAGTCCGAAGCGGCGATCCAGCAGGCACTGGAACGCCTCGAAAAAGGCCGCACCACCCTGGTGATCGCCCATCGCCTGGCCACCGTGCAGCGCGCCGACCGCATCGTGGTGATGGACGGCGGCCGCATCGTGGCGCAGGGCACCCACGAAAGCCTGCTGGCCGAGGGCGGCTTGTACGCGGAGCTGGCGCGGCTGCAGTTTGTGGCCTGAGCACGGAACTGGCGGCGGCGATCCATCCGGCCCGACGCCCGCCGCCGTCCGCACATGCCGCTCACATCTGACGGAACAGGTGCAGGTAGTTGCGGCTCACCGGCAGCACCTCGCCGCGACCCTTCAGGTGAATCTGCGCCGTCTCGTTTTCGCCACGGACGACGTGGCTGATCGCGCGCAGGTTCACCACTCCCGCGCGGTGGACCTGCGCGAAGTGCGCGGTGTCAAGTTGGGCCACCAGCTCTTTCAATGGCGTGCGGATGAGCGCCTCGGCCGGCTTGCCCTCGTCGCGCCAGGCGATCCGCGTGTATTTTTCGTCGGAGCGCAGGAAGTCGATGTCGTCGACCGCGATCATCCGCACGCTTTGCCCGACCGAGGCGCGGATCCATTGCAGGGTGTCCGGGACGCTGCCCTTGCGCAGATGCGCCGCGAGTTGCTCGATCAGCGCCTCGACGCCGGGTGCGGGTTGCGCGGTGCGCAACCGCTCGCGCAGCCGCAAGACCGTATCGGCCAGGCGCGCTGGTTCCACCGGCTTGACCAGATAATCGAGCGCGCCGTGCTCGAAAGCCTGCACCGCGTACTGGTCGAACGCGGTGACGAACACGAGGTGGGCACGCCGGCCGATATGGCGCGCCGCCTCCACGCCCGACAGCCCCGGCATCTGCACGTCGAGGAAGCAGATGTCCGGCCGCCGGGCCTCGAACTGCTCGACCGCCTCGCGGCCGTTGCGCGCCTGCGCCACCACGTCCAGCTCCGGCCATGCCTGCGCCAGCAGGCGCGCCAGCGCCTTGCGCAACAACGGCTCGTCGTCGGCAATCAGGGCGGTCGGGTTCTGCTCGCTCATGCGCTCTGCCTGCGTGCGGGGAATGCCAGCTCGGCGCAGACGCCGTGTGGCGCGAGTTCGCTCAGCCGCAGCTGCGCATCATCGCCAAAGACCAGCTGCAGGCGTTCGCGCAGCGTCGCCAGCCCGGTGCCCAGGCCGTTGCTGGATGGACGCAGACCGACGCCGGTATCGACGACCTGGGCGAGGCAGCGGCCGTCGCGCAGCGTCACCCGGACCTCGATCCGGCCGCCATCCTCGCCGGGATCGATGCCGTGGCGCACGGCATTCTCCACCAGCGTCAGCAGCGTCATCGGCGGGCACGACAGCGCGAGGGCGGCATCCTCGACATGCAGCGCGTACTGCAGCCGGTCGGGGATGCGCATATGCATCACCTCCAGATACGCGCGCACCAGGTCGAGCTCCTGTCCCAGCGTGGTGGCGGGGTGGTGCAGGCGCGGCACGGCCGCGCGCAGATAGGCGATCAGGCTGCCCAGCACCATCGACGCCTGCGGCGAACCGGAGTCCACCAGTTCGCGCACGTTCGCCAGCGTGTTGAACAGGAAGTGCGGCTCGACCTGGGCCTGCAGCAGGCGCATGCGCGCATCGAGCGCCTGGCGTTCGAGTTCGCTGCGTTCGAGCTCGAACGCGAGCGCCTGCCGCTGCGCCTCGCCGTTGATCTGGCCGATCAGCGCCGACACCGCCATCCACGGGGCCAGCAGCAGGCCGATGAAGGTCATGAAGCCGAAACCCTGGAGGCGATCGCTGTTGTGCCAGAACGGCACGGGATCGCCTTGCGTGGTCGCGAGGTAGGCCACGAACGCGGCCAACGGAATCGCCGCCGCCACCGCCACCACCCGCACCACCCAGCGCGCCAGCCGCCGCGGCAGACGTGCCGGCCATCGTTCGAACAGTCCGAAGGCCAGGGTGGCCGCCAGCGCGATGAAGAACAGGCGCGCGAACAGCACCCAGTAGTGATCCTTCCACCCTGGCATCAGCAGCAGCCCGAGCAGCGCCGCCGCGCCCAGCGGAAAGCGCACGCGGCGCCAGCCGAGCACGCGCGCGAAACCTTCGGGTTCGGGACGGGAATCCATGGCAGTCATCGCGTAACGATAGCAAGCCGGCTAGCCCCGCAGGAGGCAACTGCCGCCGGGTCGCGGCACGCCGCGGGCAACCGTCGGTGTCACCGCGCGCAAACCCTCACGTCGCCGCTGCCGGCGCGGGCTTCATCCGCGCACCGACGATCAGCAGCCATAGCGTGAACACCACCTCTCCCAGCAGGATCGGGCGGGTCATCGTGGAGACCATCTCGAGGTATTGCGGCATGAGCACTTCCGTTGCGCTGAGCAGCACATAGGCCAGGCCGTTGATGGTCAGCCAGATGCCCAGGAGTCGCGGCAGGAAGCCCGATCGGCTCACCAGCCAGCCGAGCGGCAACAGCCAAAGCCCCCAGAAAATCTCGGATACGACGCCGGCCTGGGCGTCCAGGTGGATGAACAGCATGGCCAGGGCATACCGCTGCGGCTGGTCGAAAGCGGCCAGGAAGTCGGCGCCACGCAGGAAGGTCAGCGTGGCCACCTGGTTGACGGTACCCGCGAACGCCAACGGCGCGTCGAGCAGGACCAGCAGGACCATCACGGCGGCCAGTTGCGGACCTGTCTCCTTGAGCAATCGGTAGAGCATCAACACGGTTGCGATGAAGAACAGCTCGGAAAGCAATCCGACGACGATATCGGCGCGGAATAGCGCTTGATGCACCAGGATATTGCTGGCCACCGTGCTCGTGTCCCCCGGGATGAACAGCTTGCCGGGGGCATACACCAGGGTGAACAAGCCCGTGATCACGACCAGCAAATAAAGGAAGCCGGCGATCCGGGCCGTCCTGTCGAGTGAGCGCATGGTCGGGACCTCCTGTCGGGGCGGTGGCGCCCAGGCGCCTAGTGCAGATGCGGCAGCCACAGCATCATCGACGCCGCGACGATGCCGGCGGCGGTGACCAGCGTCGACGCGAACAAGCCGCAAGCCATGAGCACGCGTCCGCGCGGACCGGCCCGGTCCTGCGCGTAGAAGTAGAGCTGGAGCATCGCCAGCGGCAGCAGGTACTGGGCGAACGCGATGGTGGTGAGTGCCGGCCCGGTGAACGTGTCCGGGTCGAAACCCAGCGGCCCCCCGTTCAGCATGATCCAGAACGTCAGGCCGATGCGGAAGAACCATACCCCGCTGACCACCAGGAACAGGCGCAACGCCCAGCGCCGATGCAGGGCGAAGCGGCGAGCCAGCGCATGGCGCAGCACCATCACCGCGCACAGCATGATCAGGACCGCATTGATGCTGATCGCGACCTGCTGCGGCAGGTCGCCCACATGCGTGCCGGTCCACACCATCGCCAGCCCGCCCAGCCCCATCACGAAGGCCGAGACCAGATACACACGCCCGTTCCAGCGGTGAAACCGGGGAAACCATCGGCGCACGCCGGTCATCAGCTGCAGCAAGCCACCGACGGTGATCAGTGCGGCGAAAGCCAGATGCATGGCCACGACGGTGTCATGCAAGGTGTCGCCCGCGACGTGACTGCGGGGGAACACCTGGTTCCAGGCGTCGAACCGGCCCTGGATCGCCGTGCGTCCATAGAAGCCCAACAGATAGGCGACGAACATCGACTGGCCCAGCCCGGTCACCACCAGCCAGCACGTGGCCGCGGCCTGCAGTACCGAACCCGCCGTGGCGGGCGCCGCGCTTCGGCCGGCAGCGACAGGAGCGAAAGCTCTGCCCGCCAACCCAGGATATTCGCCGTCGGCATCGACGGCGCTGATCGTCACTTCCGGCGGACAAGCCATCGAACCCTGCCTCTGCTGCTCGTTCGTGGACAGTGTTGCCGGTGACGAATCGTGGCGAAAGGCTCAGGTGACGAACGGCGGTTTCGATGGTCCGAAAGACGCCGGCAAGCGACGGCGCGCGTGCGCGGCCGGCCGCAACGGGGGGACAGGCCCCCCGCCCGCCTTTCCCGGTTCGTCGAACGCCGTGGCCGAGCCGCTCAATGCGGCCCGGCTTCGCCCATCCCGCTTTCCGGCATGGTCATCCAGTCGCCCTCGTCGTCGATCGGGGCGCCGGGCGGCACGGCGACGCTGCGCGGGCGCTTGGCCAGCAGCTGGTCGAGTTGCCGCGGGTCGAGCAGCTGGCGCGACAGGCTGGCGCCCCAGGCGCGGTCGGCGGCACTGCCATGCCGGTCGGCCAGCGCGAGCGCCACCTCATGCACGCGCTGGTCCAGCCTGGCGGCGACGCCGGGCGTGGTCTTCGGGTCGTGCGCCACCCGGGCCAGGGTCACCAGGGTGCGGTAGGCGATCCGCCGGGTCAGCGCATCGGTGCGTTCGGGCAGCGTGGC
>JAGWMU010000004.1 GCA_028873095.1 Pseudomonadota bacterium
CCTTCCACGAGGAGACCGTGCGCAAGCTCGACGCGCTGCACAGCTACGACTGCCTGCGCGCGAACAAGGCGATGATGGCCTGGGGCGTGGAGGCGCGCGTGCCGTTCCTCGACCTGGAGTTCATCGACGTGGCGATGGGCATGGATGCCACGCACAAGATGGCCGGAGCCATGCCGGATGGAAGCCGCAAGATCGAGAAGCACGTGCTGCGCGCGGCCTTCGACGGCGCGCTGCCCAAGGAGATCCTGTGGCGGCAGAAGGAGCAGTTCAGCGACGGCGTGGGCTACGGCTGGATCGACGGCCTCAAGGCGCATGCCGAGCAGCAGGTGACGGACCGCGAATTCGCCGCCGCCGCCGCGCGCTACCCGTTCAACACGCCGGCCACCAAGGAGGCCTATTTCTACCGGCGCATCTTCGAGCAGCACTTCCCGGGCGAGGCCTGCGCCGCCACCGTGCCGGGCGGCAAGTCCATCGCCTGTTCCTCGCCCGCGGCGCTGGCCTGGGACCCGGCCTTCGCGGCGATGGCCGATCCGTCGGGCAGGGCGGTGAAGGGGGTGCACGCGCAGGCGCTGGCCTGATCGCGCGCGGGCGGACCGGCAGCGGCCACGTCACCGGGGCCATCGCATGGCCCAAGACGCTCCCGACCAGGCGGGCCGGGCGTCGCGTGGATCAGCCGGCCGGCCCGGCGAATTGGAAATGCCCTGCAGGTCTGCCGTCCCCTCGTTGCGTAGCAACGCGTATTAGGGATGCGTCGGGGAGCTCTGTTACCATGGGCGGCCAAAAATCGACACCCGGTTCAACCATGATCGAGACCAATCCGATCCTCGCGCAGATCGCGGACCTACGGGCCCGCGTCGAGTCGCTTAGGGGGTATCTTTGACTACGCCACCAAGAGCGAGCGCCTGGAAGAAGTAAGCCGCGAACTGGAAAATCCCGGGATCTGGGACGATCCGCCGCGCGCGCAGGAGCTCGGCCGCGAGCGGGCCCGGCTGGAAACCATCGTCAGCGGCATCGATCGTCTCGGCGCCGGCCTCACCGATGCGAAGGAACTGCTGGACATGGCGATCGCCGACGCCGACGAGGACACCGCCGGCTCGGTGGTCGCCGATGTCGCCAAGCTCGACGCGCAGGTGGCCAAGCTGGAATTCCAGCGCATGTTCTCCGGCAAGATGGACGCGGCCAATGCGTTCGTCGACATCCAGGCCGGCGCCGGCGGCACCGAGGCGCAGGACTGGGCCGAGATGCTGCTGCGCATGTATCTGCGCTGGGCCGAATCGCGCGGCTGGAAGACCGAGCTGATGGAAGTCAGCGGCGGCGAGGTGGCTGGCATCAAGTCCGCCACGTTCCGCGTCGAGGGCGATTACGCCTATGGCTGGCTGAAGACCGAGATCGGCGTGCACCGGCTGGTGCGCAAGAGCCCGTTCGATTCGGACAACCGCCGCCACACCAGCTTCACCTCGGTGTTCGTCTCGCCGGAAGTCGACGACGACATCGAGATCGACATCAATCCGGCCGACCTCAGGACCGACGTGTACCGCTCCTCCGGCGCCGGCGGCCAGCACGTCAACAAGACCGAGTCGGCGGTGCGCATCACGCACATCCCGACCAATACGGTGGTGGCCTGCCAGACCGGCCGCAGCCAGCACGCGAACCGCGACACCGCGATGAAGATGCTGGCCGCCAAGCTGTACGAACTGGAGGTGCAGAAGCGCAA
This sequence comes from Pseudomonadota bacterium, assembly GCA_028873095.1. Classification (GTDB taxonomy): domain Bacteria; phylum Pseudomonadota; class Gammaproteobacteria; order Xanthomonadales; family Rhodanobacteraceae; genus Rhodanobacter. The sequence continues at coordinate 1,715 of JAGWMU010000004.1, forward strand.
TGTCGAGAAAGACGCGCTGGAAGCGACCAAGTCCGACATCGGCTGGGGCAGCCAGATCCGCAACTACGTGCTGGACCAGAGCCGCATCAAGGACCTGCGCACCGGCGTCGAGCGCACCGACACGCAGAAGGTGCTGGACGGCGATCTGGACGAATTCATCGAGGCCAGCCTGAAGTCGGGTCTCGAGGCGGGCGCGAAACGCGCCGATGCGTGAGTATTGATCCGTCGAAGGCCCGATCACCTGCAAGGAGTCACAGCATGAACAGCAAGAAAATCTGCGGGATCCTGCTTGCATTCGCCGTATTGGCGGTGTTCGCCGGCACGGCGGGCGCGCACGGCCCGTCCGGCCAGAGCATCAAGCAGGATGCCAAGAGCGTCGGCCACGACATCGGCAACGACGCCCGCGACGTCGGGCACGCGACCAAGCACGTCGCCGTCAAGGTGGGGCATGGCGCGAAGAAGGCCGGGGTCGGCATCGGCCATGGCGCGAAGAAGGCCGGCATCGGCATCGGCCACGGCGCGAAGCAGGCCGGCATCGCGGTCGGCCACGGCGCGCGCGAAGCCTGGAACGCCACCCGGCACGCGGTCAAGCACGCGTTCCACAAGGGCGGCTGAGAGAGAGTGCCGCTCCCTAGCGAAGCACCGCGCGTCAGCTGCAAGCCAACCCTGAACAGAGCAACGTCCGACGCGCGGTACGGGCGCCGGACGTCACGGAATCCCCATGAGTGAAGCTGCCGATACCTTTCCCATCGACGAAAACAAGCTGATCGCCGAGCGCCGCGAGAAACTGCATGCGTTGCGCGGGCAGGGCATCGCGTTCCCCAACGACTTCAAGGTGGACAGCTTTGCCGGTGACCTGCAGACGGAGTTTCTCGACAAGGATGCGCTCACCGCCGAAGCGATCGAAGCCGCCGCGCGGCGGGTGAAAATGGCCGGCCGCATCGTGCTCAAGCGCGTGCAGGGCAAGGTCAGTTTCGTGCAGCTGCAGGATTTCAGCGGCCGCATCCAGCTGTTCATCCATCAAGGCACGCTGGGTGAGGCCTACGAAGCGTTCAAGGGCTGGGACGTGGGCGACATCGTGGGCGCCGAAGGCGTGCTGATGCGCACCAAGACCGGCGAGCTGTCGGTTCGGGTGGACGGCCTGCGGCTGCTGACCAAGAGCCTGCGGCCGCTGCCGGACAAGTTCCACGGCCTGGCCGACGTGGAGCAGCGCTACCGCCAGCGCTACGTCGACCTGATCGTCACCGAGGAAGCGCGCCGTACCTTCATGCTGCGCTCGCGCATCATCGGCTTCATGCGCCAGTGGCTGGAAGCGCCCACGCGCCGCTTCATGGAAGTGGAGACGCCGATGATGCACATCATCCCCGGCGGCGCCACCGCCAAGCCGTTCGTCACCCATCACAATGCGCTGGATCTGGACCTGTACCTGCGCGTGGCGCCGGAGCTGTACCTCAAGCGCCTGGTCGTCGGCGGCTTCGATCGCGTCTACGAGATCAACCGCAACTTCCGCAACGAGGGCGTGTCGACCCGGCACAACCCCGAATTCACCATGCTGGAGCTGTACCAGGCCTACGCCACCTATCACGAGATCATGGACCTCACCGAGAACGTGATCCGCGATACCGCGCAGGCCGTGCTGGGCACCACGCAGCTGGCATGGGACGGCGCCGCGATCGACGTGGGCCCGGCGTTCCGCCGCTGGCGCATGGAAGACGCGGTGCTGGAGCACAACCCCGGGATCCGGCGCGAGGAGCTGCGCGACCGCGACGCCATGGCCGCGCACGCCAAGCGCCTCGGTGCGCAGGTCAAGCCCGGCTACGGCTGGGGCAAGCTGCTGCTGGAGATCTTCGAGAAGACGGTGGAGCACACCCTGGTCCAGCCCACCTTCATCACCCAGCATCCGGTGGAAGTGTCGCCGCTGGCGCGCGAGAACGACAGCGACAAAGGCATCACCGACCGCTTCGAGCTGTTCGTGAACGGCAAGGAGATCGCGAACGGCTTTTCCGAACTGAACGACCCGGAAGACCAGGCCGCGCGCTTCCTGGCCCAGGTCGACGCCAAGGACGCCGGCGACGACGAGGCGATGCACTTCGACGCCGACTACATCCGCGCGCTGGAAGTCGGCCTGCCGCCCACCGGCGGCCTCGGCATCGGCGTCGACCGCCTGGTGATGCTGCTGACCGGCTCGGCCTCGATCCGCGACGTGCTGCTGTTCCCGTACATGCGGCCGGAGGCCTGACCTGGGTACGGCAACCGCAACATCCTGAAATCACCGACCACCCTTGCTGGAGTCCGCCATGTGGTACGCGATCATCGGCACCGACAACGCAAACTCGCTGGAGGCGCGCAAGTCCGCGCGCCCGGCGCATCTGGCGCGCCTGCAGCGGTTGCAGGACGAGGGACGTCTGCTGCTGGCCGGCCCGTTTCCGGCGATCGACGCCGACGAGCCGGGTCCGGCCGGTTTCAGCGGCAGCCTGATCGTCGCCGAATTCGCGTCGCTGCCGGACGCCCGGACCTGGGCAGAGGCCGATCCCTACGTCGCCGCGGGTGTGTACCGCGAAGTGACGGTCAAGCCGTTTCGCAAAACGCTGCCCGCGGCGTGAGTGCGGCGATGCATACCCGGCCGGTCGTCGAGCAGATCCGCGGGCGCCTGCAGAGCGCCTTCGCGCCGACCGAACTCGACGTCTTCGACGAAGGCCACCAGCACATCGGCCATGCCGGCGAGGGCAAGGGGCATTTTCGCGTGCGCATCGTCAGCGCCGCGTTTGCCGGGCAATCGCCGCTAAAACGCCACCGCATGGTCTATGCCGCGCTCGACGATCTGATCGGCAACGGCATTCATGCGCTGTCGATCGATGCACGTTCAAGTGAATAATGATTTAGAACAAATGGATATGATGCGTTCTTGAAGTTATATCTGCTGGCGGAACGCATTGCAGCCCCGCTCCACGTTTGGCACAGTGCGCTGTCGCCCGATCGTGCGGGCGTTACCGAAGACCGACCGATGCCCGCATGCGCCTGACCACCATCAAACTCGCCGGTTTCAAGTCCTTCGTGGACCCGACCACCCTGCATCTGCCGAGCAACATGATCGGCGTGGTGGGTCCGAACGGCTGCGGCAAATCCAACATCATCGACGCGATCCGCTGGGTGATGGGCGAGAGCGCGGCCAGCCGCCTGCGCGGCGATTCGCTCACCGACGTGATCTTTTCCGGTTCCAGCTCACGCAAGCCGGTGGGGCAGGCCACGGTCGAGCTGATCTTCGACAACGCCGACGGCTCGATCCAGGGCGAGTACGGCCAGTACGCCGAGATCTCGGTGAAGCGCCAGGTCAGCCGCGACGGGCAATCCGGGTATTTCCTGAACGGCGCGCGCTGCCGGCGCCGCGACATCACCGACCTGTTCCTCGGCACCGGCCTGGGTCCGCGCAGCTACTCGATCATCGAACAGGGCATGATCAGCCAGATCATCGAGGCGCACCCCGAAGAGCTGCGCATGCATCTTGAAGAGGCCGCCGGCATTTCCAAATACAAGGAGCGGCGCAAGGAGACCGAAAGCCGCATCAAGGCCACCCGCGAAAACCTCGATCGCGTGCGCGACGTGCGCGACGAGGTGGACAAGCAGCTGGAGCACCTGAACCGCCAGGCGCGCACCGCCGAACGCTGGAAGGCGCTGAAGGCGGAACAGACCCACAAGGAAGCCGAGCTGCGCGCGCTGGAATACCGCGGCCTGAAAGGCCAGCACGATGGCGAAGGCGCCGAGCTGTCCGCAGCCGAAATCGAGATCGAGAAACAGCTGGCCGCGCAGCGGCAGATCGAGGCGCAACTGGAGAGCGCGCGCGAACGCCATGTCGGCGCCAGCGACCAGCTGAACGCCGTGCAGGCCGAGGTCTACAAGGTCGGCGCCGAGATCGCCCGGGTCGAGCAGCAGGTGCGCCACAACCGGGACACCGCCGAACGGCTGCAGCGTTCCCATGGCGATGCCGAACGCGAGCGTGACGAACTGGCGGCGCACATCGAGACCGACCGCGAGCAGATCGAAATCCTGCGCATGGCGCTGGCCGAGGGCGGGCCGAAACTCGAGACCCTGCAGCAGCTGCAGGACGACACCGCGCAGATTCTGCACGACAGCGAAACCCGGCTGGCCGACTGGCAGCAGCGCTGGGACAGCCACACCCGTACCGCCGGCGAGTCCAGCCGCGCCGCCGAAGTGGAGCGCACCAAGCTCAATTACCTGGATCGGCAGGCGATCGACCTGGCGCGTCGCCGCGAAGCGCTGGAGGCTGAGCAGCAGGCCACCGACGTGGCCACCCTGGACGCCGCCGGCGCGCAGCTGCATGGCGAGCACGACATCCAGCGCGAGCGGGTCGAAACCCTCGGCAGCCTGCTCGACCGGCACAAGCTCGGCCACGAGCAGGTGCTGGACGAGGAGCGCCAGGTGCAGTCGGCGCTGAACGAGGCGCGCCAGCAGTTGCAGGCGGCGCGGGGCCGGCATGCCTCGCTGGAAGCGTTGCAGCATGCCGCGCTGGGCCAGGACGAAGGCGCCGCCAGCGGCTGGCTGGCCCGTCTGGGGCTGGACCAGTCCCGCCGCCTGGGCGAGTCGCTGCAGGTCGAGACCGGCTGGGAGACGGCCGTGGAAACCGCGCTCAGCGGGTTCCTCGACAGCGTGCTGGTGGACGGCTCGCACACCCTCGCGGGCGAGTTCGGCACCCTGGAAAACGCCGATGTCGCGTTGCTCGACGGCGTCGCCGGCGGCGCCAACACCGCCGACACGCTGGCGGCGCACGTGCGCGGCCCGGCCGCCGCGGTGACGATACTCGGCCATGTCCTGACGGCGGAATCGCTGTCGGAGGCGCAGCAGCGCGTGGCATCGCTGTCCCCGCTGGCGCCGTACCAGTCGGTGATCACCCCTGCCGGCGAATGGCTGGGGCCGGGCTGGGCGCGCGTGCGCCGCGCGCAGGGCAGCCAGGTCGGCGTCCTCGCGCGCGAGCGCGAGATCCGTGCGCTGACCGGGCAGGTCGCGGCGCTGGAGGCGCGGATCGAGGAGGCCACCGGCCAGCTGGACGCCTTGCGCGCCCGCAAATTCGACGCCGAGCGCGCGCGCGACGACGCGCAGCGCGAGCTGTACAACGCGCATCGCCGCCAGTCCGAACTGGCCGGCCAGATCCAGAGCCATCGCGGCAAGCTGGAGACGGCGCGGGCGCGCGCCGAGCGGGTGACCGGCGAGCTGTCCGAACTCGCCGCGCAACGCGACGAACTGCAGGGCCAGACCCGCGAGGCGCGGGCGCGGCTGGACGAATCGGTCGCCCTGATGGGCGATCTGGAAGACCGGCGGCGCGAGCTGGAGAACGAACGCCGCGCGCTGCTCGAGGCACGCGAGGAAGCGCGCATGAACGCGCGCGAGGCGGCCGACCAGTCGCATGCCCTGGCGCTTGGGCTTGAATCCCGGCGCGCCGCGCTGGCCTCGCTGGAACAGGCGCTGGGCCGCATGGACGCGCAGCTGCGCCAGATCGAGGCGCGCCGCAGCGAAATCGCCGAGCAGCTGGCGGCCGGCTCCGATCCGATCGCCGAGCTGGAAAGCGAACGCCAGACCTACCTGGATCAGCGCCTGCTGGTCGACCGGCAGCTGGTGGAGGCGCGCCGCGCGCTGGAAGACGTCGACGCGGACGTGCGCCGGCTGGAACAGGAACGCCAGCGCGTCGAGCACGGCCTGGGCGCGCTGCGCGAGAAGCTGTCGGAGAAGCGCCTGGCCGCGCAGGCGTTGCAGATGCGCGCCGAACAGCTCGCCGAAGCGATCAACGCCTCCGGCCTGGAACTGCAGGCGCTGCTGGCGGAACTGGCCGAAGACGTCGATGCCGGCCAGTGGCGCCGGCAGCTCGACGAGCTCGGCCAGAAGATCGCCCGGCTGGAACCGGTGAACCTCGCCGCGATCCAGGAACATGCCGAACAGAGCGAGCGCAAGACCTACCTGGACAACCAGCTGGCCGATCTGACCAGCGCGATGGAAACGCTGGAAGGCGCGATCAGGAAGATCGACCGCGAGACCCGCCAGCGCTTCAAGGAGACCTTCGACAAGGTCAATGCCGGCGTGCAGGAGCTGTTCCCGCGGCTGTTCGGCGGCGGCCATGCCTACCTTGAACTGACCGGCGACGACCTGCTCAATACCGGCGTGTCGATCATGGCGCGCCCGCCGGGCAAGCGGATCACCAACATCACCCTGCTTTCCGGCGGCGAGAAGGCGCTGACCGCGGTGTCGCTGGTATTCGCCATCTTCGGCCTCAATCCCTCGCCGTTCTGCCTGCTGGACGAGGTGGACGCGCCGCTGGACGAAGCGAACGTCGTGCGCTTCTCCAACATGGTCAGGGAGATGAGCGAAAGAGTGCAATTCATCTTCATCAGCCACAACAAGGCCACCATGGAGGCGGCCACCCAGCTGTGCGGCGTGACCATGCGCGAGCCGGGCGTATCGCGCCTGGTACAGGTGGACCTCGCCGAAGCGGCTAAACTGGCAGGCGCTGCCTGAGGAATCCTTCGATGACGTTGCCACCTGTTCTCGCCGTTGGCTGGAATCCCGCCGTCGGCATTCCACTGTTCATTTTCAGCGTGATCGCGCTGGCGTTGATGTGGCTGTTCGGCCAGCCGAAGAAGGAGCAGGGCAAGCGGCGCATCGGCGGCACCCAGCCTGGCGGCGACCGGCGCGAACCGACCCTGGGCGGATCCAGTCTCGCCGACGACCCGTGCTTCGATTCGCTCGATGCGCCCGCCGGCGACCGCCGGCGGGGCGACCCGTCGCCGCAACAGGGCGAGCTGGACGTGGGGTTGCGCGCCGAGCTCGAACGCCTGGGCGCCACCTTGTCCGGCGAGCACGGCCATGCCAGGGCGAAACCGAAGCTGGCCGGCCACGCCGCCTCGATCGTCGACGCCCTGCGTGCGCCCGCATCCGGCGATACGCCGGCGCACGCCGCACCGTCGCCGTCGGCACCGCCGCCGTCCATCGCACAACCGCCCGCCGCAGCGCCGGTTGCGGCAAAGGCCCCGCCCCGCACGGAGCTGGGTCGACGCCCGGAGCAGTTGCCGGTGGAGCGCATCGTCACGCTGTTCGTGGTCGCGCGCGAAGGCAGTTTCTTCCATGGTCCGGACATGGTGGTGGCGGCCGAAAAAGCCGGCCTCGAGTACGGCGACATGGGCATTTACCACCGGCTGGTCGACGGCAAGCGCGAACTCGGGCCGATCTTCAGCGTGGCCAACATGCTCAAGCCGGGCAATTTCGACCTGGGCCGGCTGGACGCATTGCGCACGCCCGGGGTGAGCTTCTTCATGACCCTGCCGGCGCCGTTGCCGGCGCTGGACGCGTGGGACGCGATGCTGCCCACGGCGCAGCGCCTGGCCGAGTTGCTGGACGGCCAGGTGCTCGACGAGGAGCGCAATGCGCTCGGTCGCCAGCGGATCGCCCATATCCGCGACGAACTGCGCGGCTGGGACCGCGGCCACGAAGGCAAGGAAATCATCTTCGGCCGCTGAGGCCCGTCGCCTGCCATGCGACGACGGGGCGGCATCCGCGGCCGACAGCCAGCTGCCGCGAACCGGACAGGGCCTCCGGCGGCACGGCCGCCGAACCCGCCGCGGTGGCCGGGGCCCGGACCGGACGCCTGCCGGGACGCCTGCGACAACTTGCCATGTTGTGCGGCGCCTTGGCCGGTGTATAGCTGCACGGTGAGCGTCACGGGCAAAGGAGTCGCACCATGACATGCCCGGGCCGTTGCCGTCCGTCGTTGCGGCAATGACCGGGCACTGATCAGGGCCGATCAAGGAAGCAGCATGAACATCTGGCTGATGGGCGGGCTTTGGGTCGTTTTTTTCCTGCTGGTGTCCACGGCCCTGTTCTTCTTTGCGGCGACACGAGGCGCGCTCGTCCTGCGCGGCCTGACGGCGGATGCGGCCTGCGACAAATCGCATGTGTACCCGATCTATTCGAACATGCGCCTGATCAAGCTGGTGGATTTCCAGCCGGTCATCTCGGCCATCCTGCTGTTCCAGTACCACCATCTCGTCGCGCGCATCGTGCGCGAGCTCCGGTCGGTCGACCTGAAGAACCGGAATCTGCTGATCACGTCATGCGCCTTCGGCAATGTCATTCCCCGTGTGGTGCAGGCGGCTGTCCAGGCGGGCGCCGGGCGCGTCCTGGTCACCGACATCATCGACAATGAACTCGTCCACGCACGGAGCAAGGTCGGCGATCTCTCGGCCAAGGTGGAGTTCATCGAGGACAACGCCACGGCGATGCGGCAACCCGACGGCGTGGCCGCTGCCAATGTCATGTTTTTCCTGTTGCACGAACTGCCGCACCGTCTCAAGCGGCAGGCCCTGAGCGAGGCCGGGCGCATGCTGGCGCCGGGCGGCAAGCTCCTGCTGGCGGAATTTCACCGGCCCGACGTGCGCGTATTGCGCGCGATGAGCTGGCTCTATTTCAAGGTATTCGAGCCCCTCGGCCTGGCGCTGTGGAATACCCACGACCCGCTCGACTGCCTGGAAAGCATGGGCGGATGGACGTGCCAGCGGACCACCTATTTCTTCGGAAATTTCCAGATCATCGTCGCAACACGACAGTAGTTCCCGGGCAGGAAACGGTTTCCCCGTGACGGAACCGTCAGTGCCGGGCAGGCGGTCGGGAGAGCGCTATGGAAACGATCGTTGCCGATGTCGCCATCGTGGGAGCGGGCGGGGCCGGGCTGCGCGCCGCCATCGCGCTGGCCGAAGCCGATCCGAAGCTGCGCATCGCGCTGATCTCCAAGGTCTATCCGATGCGCAGCCACACCTGTGCGGCCGAGGGCGGCGCGGCCGGGGTCATCAAGCCGGGCGACAGCCTCGACATGCATTTCGACGATACCGTCAGCGGCGGCGACTGGTTGTCCGACCAGGATTGCGTGGAGTATTTCGTCAAGGAGGCGCCCGGGGAATTGCTGCAGCTGGAGCATTGGGGCTGCCCCTGGAACCGCGAGGCGGACGGCTCGGTGGCGGTGCGATCGTTCGGCGGCATGAAGAAGCAGCGTACCTGGTTCGCCGCCGACAAATCGGGGTTCCACATCCTGCATACCCTGTTCCAGACGTCGCTGCGGTTTCCGTCGATCGTCCGTTTCGACGAGTACTACGTGCTCGACCTGCTGCTGGACGAAGGCCGTTGCCGGGGTCTCACCGCGATGGAAATGCGCAGCGGCCTGATCCGGCAATTCAACGCCGGAGCGGTCATCGTCGCCGGCGGCGGTGCCGGGCGCATGTTCCCTTTCACCACCAACGGCGCGATCAAGACCGGCGACGGCATGGCGCTGGCGTACCGCGCCGGCGTGCCGCTGAAGGACATGGAATTCGTGCAGTACCACCCGACCGGGCTGCCCAATACCGGCAGCCTGCTGACCGAGGCGTGCCGCGGCGAAGGCGGCGTGCTGCTCAACCGGAACGGACGCCGCTACCTGCAGGACTACGGCATGGGCCCGGAAACCGAGCCGGGCAAGCCGCAGCTCAAGACGATGGAACTGGGACCGCGCGACCGCCTGAGCCAGGCCTATTGGCACGAACTGCAGAAGGGCAACACGGTGTCCACCCGCTGGGGCGAATGCGTGTTGCTGGACATGCGCCACCTGGGGGAGAGGAAGATCAACGAGCGCCTGCCGCTGGTGCGCGAACTGGCGATCAGCTACCTGGGCGTGGACATCGTGACCGACCCGGTGCCGGTCCGTCCGGTGGTGCACTACATGATGGGCGGCATCGCCACCGATACCCGCGCGGCCACGCCGCTGCCCGGGTTGTTCGCCGCCGGCGAATGCGCCTGCGTCAGCCTCAACGGGGCCAACCGCCTGGGGTCCAATTCGCTGGTGGAGCTGCTGGTGTTCGGCAAGCGCGCGGCAGGCTCGGCCATCGAATACATCCGGGATCTGCCCGCCGCCGGCACGGCGGCGCTGACGGCGCGCGCGCAGGAGTCGCAGGCCCGCATCCGCGAACTGTTCTCGCGCACGGACGGTATCGAGTCGATGTCCGGCCTGCGCAGGGAGATGACGGACACGATGGAGAAGAACGTCGGCATCTATCGCGACCAGGCCGGTCTGCAGCAAGCCGTGGACACGCTGGGACAGCTGCGCCGGCGCTACCGCAAGGTGATGCTCAGCGACCGCAGCAACGTGTTCAACACCGACCTGTTCCAGGTGCTGGAGCTGGGCTGCATGCTCGACTGTGCCGAGGCGCTGACGGTTGGTGCGCTGGCGCGCAGGGAGTCGCGCGGCGCCCACCAGCGGCTGGACTGGGCGAAGCGCGACGACGACCACTATCTCCGCCACAGCATGGTGCATTACCGGGGCTCCGGCGCGCCGCGCGTGGACTACCAGGACGTGGTGATCACCCGGTCGCCGCCTGGCCTGCGCGATTATTCGGGAGGCCACCAGTGAACGAACGCATGGTCCAGCTCGAGGTGCTGCGCTACGACCCGCAGGTCGACGACGAACCGCATTTCCAGCATTACGAGGTTCCCTGCAAGGAAGAGTGGGTGGTGCTCGATGCGCTCAATGCGATCAAGGAAAGCATCGACCCCACCCTGAACTACCGCTGGTCCTGCCACATGGCGGTGTGCGGCAGTTGCGGCATGATGATCAACGGCGAGCCGAGACTTTCCTGCCATGCCTTCCTGCGCGGCTTCGCGGGGGTGATCCGGGTCGAGCCGCTGGCCCACTTCCCGATCGAACGCGATCTGGTCACGGTGGCCGACGACTTCATCGACAAGCTCAAGCGGGTCAAGCCCTACCTGATCCCCGGGGAGCCCCGCCCGATCGGCGCGGGCGAGTACCTCCAGACCCCCGCGCAGCTGATGAAGTACCGGCACTTTTCGATGTGCATCAACTGCATGCTGTGCTACGCCGCCTGCCCGCAATACGCCCTGCAGCCGCTGTTCCTCGGGCCGGCCGCCATCACGCTGGCGCACCGCTACAACCTCGACTCGCGCGACGGCGGGCGCGAGCAGCGCCAGCAGGTGATTGCCACCGACGAAGGGGTGTGGGAGTGCTCGTTCGTGGGCGCCTGTTCCGAGGTATGTCCCAAGGCCGTGGACCCGGCCGCCGCGTTGCAGCAGGTCAAGGTGGCCAGCACCCTGGACTGGTTCAGGGAACACCTGTTGCCGGGGAGCGCGACATGAGCCGCCGACCGTTCGTTCGCCTGGTCTCCGGAACCCGCTGGTATTTCGGGCATCCGCGCTACCTGCGTTACATGTCGCGCGAAGTGACCTGCATCTTCATCGGCGCCTTCGCGTTGCTGCTGCTGCGCGCGGTGGAGCGCCTGTCCGCGGGCCAGGCCGCCTACGCGTCGTTTCTCGCCGCCATCGCGGGGCCGTGGAGCGCGCTGGGCCTGTCGCTCGTAGTGATCTTCGCCCTGCACAATGCCGTCAGCTGGTTCAACGTCACGCCCAAGGCGCTGCCGGTGCAGATCGGCGAGGGATTCCTGCCGGGCGGGTTCATCGTGGCTGCCCACTATGCGGCGTGGATCCTGGTTTCGCTGGCAGTGCTTCTGTTCGCCGGAGTCCTGTAGCCCATGGCCAAATCCAACAAGCCCGTGGTCTGGAGCCTGTTCGCCGCCGGCGGCACGCTGGCGGCCTTGCTGGCCCCGGTGCTGGCGCTGCTGTTCCTGCTGGCCGCGCTGGGGCGCGCGCCGGAGCTGCTGGGCTATGCCCGGTTGCATGCGTTTGCGGCGAACCCGCTGGGCAAACTGTTCCTGCTGACGGTGATCGCGTTGTTCCTGTGGCATGCCGCGCACCGCTTGCGCGTGGCGCTGCACGATTTCGGCCTGCGCCGGGACCGGCTCGTGGCGGTGGTCGTGTATCTGGCGGCGGGCACCGGCACGGCACTGTCGCTGCTGTATCTGGCACGTATCTGAAGACGCCGCATGCCGCGCTTCGAGCTGAATCGCGAGGCGTTTCGTTGATCTGCGTCAACAAGTCATCCGCGCCCGGGCGCATAATTGTCGGCGGTCTTGCTCCCGGACACGATTTACGACGGATGCGACCGGGTGCAGGTTAGGCGCAGCTTCAAACCTGCAATGCACGATGGGCTGCGTCGCTAGATGCGGAGGACATATCCCATGACATCCCTGACGCGTTGGAATCCACTCAAGACGGTAAGCCGCATGGATCCGCTTGCCACTTTCGAAGACATGTTCCGTGGCCTGAGCACCCGCCCGCTGTGGCGCGAGCTTGAAGCGACCGCGCCGGACATGCGCATCGACGTCACCGAAAACGACAAGGCGTTCATGGTCAATGCCGAAGTGCCGGGCATCGACAAGAACGACATCGAGATCTCGGTCGAGGGCAACCTGGTATCGATCAGCGCCGAGGTCAAGCGGGAAAGCAAGAAGAAGGACAACGAAATGGACATCTATACCGAGCGGTACTACGGGAAGGTGTTCCGCTCCTTCAGCTTGCCGACCGAACTCGAAAGCGCAAAAGCGGATGCGCACTACGACAACGGCATCCTGCACCTGACACTGCCCAAGAAGCACGATGGCAGCTCGCGCAAGATCGTCGTCAGCTGATATCGACATGACTACCAAGCCCCGCGTCGGTCCGCGATGCGGGGCGGAGGGCGGCGGAGACCCGGCCGCCCGGCACGAAGCGCACGCGCCGTCACGCGCGGGGCGCGGCGCCGCGGCCGGAAGCCGTTTCGTGCCGCCATTCCCGGTCTGTGTGCAGCGACCCTGAGACACGGCACGGCAAGCAAGTATCATTGACAGTCTGTCATGCGCCCATGGCTCGTCGCGGCTGTGCGGTGGTGGCTCATCGCGCCCCACGCATCCGACGACATGCCATCACTTGCCGATTGGGAAACTGGTTGATGAACGATTCTCCGCAGCGCGCCGACCCCGTCGGCAGGGCCACTTTGCGCCAGGGCCGGGCTGGCCTGCTGCTCGCCGCCGCCTGGGTGGTCAGCTGGTTTTTCGGGCTGAACCTGCGCCCCCTGGGCGAGCCCGACGAGGGGCGCTATGCCGAAGTCGCGCGCGAAATGGTGGCCAGCGGCGACTGGCTCACGCCGCGGCTGGACGGCTTCAATTTCTTCGACAAGCCTGCGCTGCACTATTGGGGGACCGCGGTGGCCTACTCGGCATTCGGCATCACCGGGTGGACGGCGCGGCTGTGGTGCGCACTCACCGGGTTGCTGGCGATGATCGCCATCGGCTGGGCCGGGAAGCGGCTGTTCGGCCGGCAGGCCGGCGGGTTCGCCGCCGTCATGCTGGGCAGCACGCTGCTGTTCGCCGCCGCGGCGCACATCAACACCCTGGACATGGGCGTCACGGCCTTCATCGCGATGGGGATGTCGTGTTTCCTGGTGGCGCAGTTCGATCCGTCGGCCGCACCGATCCGCGGTCGCCTGAACGTGCTGATGTGGGTCGCGCTCGGATTGGCGGTGCTGTCGAAGGGTTTGATCGGGGTGGTGCTGCCGGGCATGGTCCTGGCGGTGTTCATGCTGTGGCAACGCGAATGGGGCATGCTCGGGCGCTTGTCCCTGTGGCAGGGCATCGTGGTGCTGGCGCTGCTGTGTTCGCCGTGGTTCGTCGTGATGAGCTACACGCATCCGGGGTTTTTCGACTACTTCTTCATCCGCGAGCATTTCACCCGCTTCCTCTCCTCGGTCGACAACCGCCAGAAGCCGCTCTGGTTCTTTCCGGTCATCGTGATCGTCGGCATCTTTCCGTGGAGCATGCTGCTTCCGTTCAACCGCAACGGCTGGCGTGCCGCCTTCGTCGATGAGCCGGTCCAGAAATTCCTGTGGGCCTGGGTCGCCGTCGTGCTGGTGTTTTTCTCGCTGTCCCATTCCAAGTTGCCGTTCTACATCCTGCCGCTGTTCCCCGCGCTGCTGCTGTTGCTCGCGCGCGCCGCGACGATCCTGCCGGTGGCGGCCTTGCGCCGCCGGCTCGGGGCGGTCGCGCTGCTGGGCGTCTCCGGCGCAATTGCCGCATGGGTGTGGCCGGTGGGCAGGCACGCCGATGTATCCGCGGCAGCGTTCCATCACAACGCGACCGCGCTGTCGATGGCCTGCCTGCTGATCGCGCTGGCCGCCTTCGCCGGCTGGCGACTGCTGTTGCGGCGCGCCGGCAACAGTTCCTCGCGTAGCGCGGCGATCCACCTGCTGGCGTTGGCGACACTGCTGGGCTGGCAGCTGCCGCTGCTGGCCTGGCAGCCGATCACGGCCGTCGAGTCGGCCGCTCCCGTCGCACACCTGATCGCGCCGCGGATCGGGCCGCATACCGAAGTATTCACGGTGAACATGTCGCTGCGCGGCCTGCCGTTCTATCTGCGGCGGCTGGTGACCGTGGTGGCGAGCCAGCCGGACGACATCATGCCCTGGGTCGGTTCGCGGCCAGCCGGCTACATCGGGCAGATCGAGCGGTTCGAACAACGCTGGCGGACCGGCCGCGACGAGATTGCCGTGATGCCGTCGGGCACGCTGTCCCGGCTGCAGGCGGCGGGACTGCCGTTCAGCGAACTGGGACGCGACGGCGACTATGTGGTGATCGCGCGCGAAGTGCGCCCGCAAGCACCGCCGTCGCCGTGAACGAGATGCCGATGAGACACGGCGTCGCGTACCTCAGGCGCGCTCCCCTGGCCGAGTGGATCTGGTTGCCGTTATGGCTGCTGGCGGCATCGCTGTCGATCTTCCAGCACGGTCCGATGCCGATTTTCTCCACCCGCACACTGTCGGTGGCATGGGAGATGTGGCAGCGGCACAGCTACCTGGTGCCTTATCTCAACGGCGTGCCGTACACCGAAAAATCCCCGTTGTTGTTCTGGCTCATCCAGCTCGGCTGGGCCGCGGGCGGCGTCAGCGACGTCTGGCCGAGGTGTCTCGCCGTCGTGATGGGTGCCGCGCAGCTGCTGCTTGCCGCGGCCCTGGCCCGACGCCTGTTTCCCGATCGCCCGCGGGTGGCGCGGGCCGTGCCGTGGCTGCTGATGGCCTTCAGCTACGGCTTCCTGTTCGACCTGCAGATCATGTACGAAGTGCTGCTGGCGACGTTCGTGCTGGCCGCGTTCCTGGCCCTGCTGCCGGGACCGCGCCGGGCCGGGCCGCAGTTCCTCTGGTTCGCGCTCGCCGTGGGATTGGGCATGCTCGCCAAGGGTCCGGTGATGTTGCTGCATGTGATGTTCCCGTGGCTGCTGGGTCCGCTGTGGAGCGATTGGGCGCGGCAGCATCGACGCCGCTGGTATCGGCATGGCGTGCTCGCCGTGCTGGCGGGCTTTGCGTTGCTGGCGGCCTGGGCGCTGCCGGCGATCTGGGCGGGAGGGCCGGTCTACCGCAATGCCTTGCTGTTCCGCCAGACCGGCCGGATCGTGCATGCATTCGCCCACGCCGAACCCTTCTGGTGGTACCTGCCGCTGCTGCCGTTGCTGGTGTTTCCGTTCACCTTGTGGCCACGGTCGTGGGTGGCCGCCGCCACGATGCCGCGTCCCGCCGAGCCCGGCGTGCGGTTCCTGTACGCATGGCTTGCGCCGGTTCTGGTGGTTTTTTCGCTGATCAGCGGCAAACAGGCGTACTACCTGTTGCCCGAATACGCGGGTTTCGCGTTGCTGCTGGGGTTTGCCTGCGTGCGCCTGCTCGATCGGGACGATCGCGTGGCGACCACCCGCTGGCTCGGCCCCTGGCCGTTGGCCCTGGCCAGCTTCGCGTGGGGCGGCGTCCTGTTGGCGCTGCCGTGGCTGGTCGCCAGCGGCAGGATCAGCGGTTCATGGGGCGTGGCCCTGGCCGCGCATGCCGTTCCGTTCGGCGTGGTTTATCTTTTGCTCGGACTGTTGCTGGCGATACCCCGGCGTGCGGAGCTCTACCGCATTGCGTTGGCTGGCCTGGCGGGGACGGCCGCTGCGAGCATGCTGTTCGGGATGACGGTCTGGCCCGCGTTCGATCTCGGGCCACCCGCCGCGTTGCTCGGACGGGCGCAGGTACAGGGACAGCCTGTGGCGAGCCTCGATCTCGACGGCGACGATTTCCATTTCCTGGGCCGGCTGACCAAGCCGATCGAACGCCTGCATGACTGCCAGGCGCTGCTGCAATGGACGGACGCGCACCCGGCGGGGTTGATCGTCAGCTATCCGTCGAAGCCGAGCCGGGGCACCCTGTATACGCAGCGGTTTCGCGGAGTCTGGCTGGATATCTGGCAGGCATCGGCTTGCCGCGCTGCACCGGCCCGCTGCATGGGCGGATCGAGCCGGGACTTCCTGCAATGCGAGCGTGCCGACGCCAAAACGCGTCCGGGCGGCACGCCAGTCGCCAAACGGGAATCGCGACAACCCGCCCACGGAGCTGCGGTCTCAGCCGCCATGCAGTGAGGCGATCAGCGGGCAGGAAACACTGCCGTCGTACGAGCAGCATTGATCCACCAGGGTGGACAGCGCCGTCTCCATGCGCTTGAGGTCGGCCAGCCGTGCGCGCACGTCCGCCAGGCGCAACGCGGCCAGTTCGGCAGCCTCGCTGCAATGGGTGCCATCCTCCAGCTTCAGCAGGTGCGACACCTCTTCCAGGCTGAAGCCCAGGCGTTGCGCGGATTTGACGAATTTCACCCGCGCCACGTCCTCCTGCCCGTAACGGCGGATGCCGCCGGGCGGCCGATCCGGTTCGCAAAGCAAGCCCTTGCGCTGATAGAAACGGATCGTCTCGAGATTGACGCCGGCCGCCTTGGCGAAGCTGCCGATGGTCAGGCGGTTCTGCTGCGGTTTCATGCGCTTGACTCCGTACTCGACTACGGGAATATCTTAGCTTCGCGACCATCGATCCGGAAAGCGAGTACCCATGTCCGATTCCCGATATTCCAGGGGCGCGCTGGCGTTCGGCGGCCTGGCGGCGATCCTTGCCTCCACCTGCTGCCTCGGCCCGCTGGTGCTGGTCATGCTCGGGTTTTCGGGGGCATGGATCGGCAATCTCACCATGCTGGAACCGTATCGTCCGATCTTCATCGCCGTGGCGCTGGCGATGCTGTTCTTCGCGTACCGCCGCATTTTCCGTCCCGCCGCCTGCCGGCCGGGGGACGTGTGTGCGATCCCGCAAGTGAAAAAAACTTACCGGGTCGTGTTCTGGGTCGTCGTTGCCCTGGTGCTGCTCGCCCTCGTGTATCCCTACATCCTGCCCTTGTTTTACTGAAGGAGAACTCCCGTGAAAAAGACCGCCGTGCTCATGGTCCTCGCCGTCGTCGCGGCACCCGCGTGGGCGGCGACGAAGACCGCCACCCTGTCGGTGCCCGGCATGACCTGCGCCGCCTGTCCGGTCACGGTCAGGACGGCGCTGTCCCGGGTCGCCGGCGTCGAGGGAACCCGGATCGAATTCAAGAAGCGCGAGGCCATCGTGACCTACGACGACAGCAGGACCGATGTCCGTGCGCTGACGAAGGCGACGAGGAATGCGGGCTATCCTTCCGTGCCGGTTTCCAACTAGGACCGATCCCGTGAGCATGCAGGATCCGAAGACGCTGCTGTGCGCTCGCGCGCAGCACGGTTTTGCCGGGGACGCCGATGCCAGCGGCACGGCGGGCGACGCTCGCCTGCACATCGCCATCGTCGGCAGCGGCGGGGCCGCGATGGCGGCGGCGCTGAAGGCGGTCGAGCAGGGGGCGCGGGTGACCCTGATCGAGCGCGGCACCATCGGCGGGACGTGCGTGAACACCGGCTGCGTGCCATCCAAGATCTTCATCCGCGCCGCGCATATTGCCCACCTGCGGCAGGGCAGCCCCTTCGACGGCGGCATCGCGGCCACCGCGCCGGCCGTCGACCGCAAGGCCCTGCTGGCACAGCAGCAGGCGCGCGTCGACGCATTGCGGCACGCCAAGTACGAGGGCATCCTGGAGGGCCAGCCGTCGATCACGGTGTTGCGCGGCGAAGCCCGTTTCACGGATCCGCACCGCCTCGGCGTGCGGCTCGACGATGGCGACGCGCGGGAGGTGCTGTTCGACCGCTGCCTGATCGCCACCGGCGCCAGCGCGGCCATGCCGCCGATCCCCGGCCTGCAGGAGACGCCGTACTGGACATCCACCGAGGCCCTGGCGAGCGACAGCATCCCGCCGCGGCTCGCCGTCATCGGCTCGTCGGTGGTGGCGGTGGAGCTGGCGCAGGCATTCGCCCGACTGGGCAGCAAGGTGACGATCCTGGCGCGTGGCCGCCTGTTCAGCCGCGAAGACCCGGCCGTCGGCGAGGCGCTCGCCGCCGTCTTCCGCAGCGAGGGCATCGCGGTGCTGGAGCATGCGCAGGCCAGCCGGGTGACGCATGCCGGCGGCGAATTCGTGCTCGGCATCGTGGACGGCGAACTGCGTGCCGACCGGCTGCTCGTCGCCGTCGGCCGGGCGCCGAACACGCGCGGCCTGGCGCTGGACGCGGCGGGCGTCGCCGTCGACGGCGCGGGCGCCATCGTCGTCGACCGGGGCATGCGTACCAGCGTGCCGCACATCTACGCCGCCGGCGACTGCACCGATCTACCGCAGTACGTCTACGTGGCCGCCGCCGCGGGCATGCGCGCGGCCGTGAACATGACCGGCGGGGACGCCGCGCTCGATCTCGCCGCGATGCCGGCCGTGGTGTTCACCGACCCGCAGGTCGCCACGGTCGGCCTGAGCGAGGCACAGGCCCGCCTTGCGGGCATCGAAGCCGACAGCCGCACGCTGTCCCTGGACCACGTCCCGCGCGCCTTGGTCAACTTCGACACGCACGGGTTCATCAAGCTGGTGGCCGCGACCGGCAGCGGCCGCCTGCTCGGCGTGCAGGCGGTCGCCGCGGAGGCGGGCGAGCTCATCCAGACGGCGGCGTTGGCGATCCGGGCACACATGACGGTGCAGGATCTCGCCGACCAGCTGTTTCCGTATCTGACGATGGTCGAAGGACTGAAGCTCGCGGCGCAGACCTTCACCAGGGACGTGAAGCAACTGTCGTGCTGCGCCGGCTGAGGAAAATGGCCGCGACAGCGGCTCGTCCGGACCGTGAGCAATGCCGCCGGCGACCGCCGCAAGTCGAGACGCAGGGACAAACATGCGCGCACCATGAACATGGTCGTTTCGCATCGCGCCTGAGAGAGTGCGCGGACAGCGGGGACTGCGTATCGAACGCCTGTTTATCTCCAAGGAGGAAGAGCCATGCGTGATTGCAGATTGCACACCCCCGAGTCGGCCCCCCGCGTCCTCGCACGCCATGCCGCGAGGCACTGGGGGCCGTGCGGCCGCTTGGCGGTAAACCCGCGTTCGGCATCGTCGATGGTTCCGCGCCGCAAGCACTTGCCGCGATACGTACCGGTTGTCGGAGGAGCGGATGCGTGAGTACGAAGTCCGCATTCTGGCAGTCGCATCTGATCGCCTGGCGCACCAGCGGCCTGAGCCAGGCTGCGTACTGTCATCTGCAGGGTTTGAGCTTGCCGTGCTTCGGTTACTGGCGCAGCAAGCTGCGCGAGTCGCTGCCGCTGCCGCCGCCCGCAGCGAAGGCGCTGCTGCCGATCGTGGTTTCCGAACTTTCGGGATCGGACAAATGCATCGAGGTCGAACTGCCCAATGGCCTGCAGGTGCGCTTTCCGTCCGACATGGATGAGGCGCGGTGCGTGTCGATCATCCGGGCACTGCGCGAATGCTGAGCCCGGGCGGCTGCTGAAAACGCGCGGCGCCGGGGCCCGCGACGCGTGCAGGCCGGGCGCCCGCTGGCGGGTTCACTCGTTGTGGTAGCCGACGATCTCGCTGGCATGGGCTGCCACGCCGAGCCCGAGCGCGATCCGGTTGACGAAGTTGAAATAGGCGGTCACCAGGTTGATGCGCAGGATGTCCCGATCGGTCAGCTGCTGGGCGCGCAGTTCGTCGATCTGCTTTTCGTCCATCGTGTGCGGCGCAATGGTGAGCTTGCGCGCGTACAGCAGCATCGCCCGCAGGCGGGGATCGTCCAGTTGCTCCGGGGCATCGCGCACCGCCGCAAGGACGCCCGCGTCCTTCTCGTAGCGCTGCAGCGCTTCCATGTGATGGGCGATGCAGTAGGGGCAGCCGTTGGCGGCCGAGACGGCGACGGCGATCGCCTCGCGTTCGCGCCGGGTCAGCGGCCCGGACGAGAACATCAGGTGCATGTAGAGGTCGAGATGGTGCTGCAGCGACGGCGGGTCGAGGCTGTGCACGCTCAGGATATTGGCCACCTTGCCGCGTTGCTTCTTGATGTCGTCGTAGATGTGCCGCAGCTCGCCGCTCGCGTCGCTGTCGGGAATCTCTTTGATCCACCCCATGCTTGCAGCCCTGTGCTCAAGGTTGTTTTCGGGACCGGCCGGCGATGCCTGCCGGCGTTCACTTGGCGCGGTTGTGCGAGCGCATGGTGCGCTGCTTTTCGATCTGCCAATCGCGCTGCTTCTCGGTGTCGCGCTTGTCGTGTTCCTGCTTGCCGCGGGCGAGGCCGATTTCGACCTTGACCTTGTTGCCTTTCCAGTACATCGCCGTGGGCACCAGGGTATAGCCCTTGCGCTCGACCGCTCCGACCAGCTGGTCGATTTCCTTGCGGTGCAACAGCAGCTTGCGGGTGCGCCGATCCTCGGCGACCACGTGCGTGGAGGCGCTGATCAATGGCGGGATGGATGCGCCGAACAGGAAGATTTCGCTGTCCTTGACGGTCGCGTAGCTCTCGCCGAAATTGATCCGGCCGGCTCGCAGCGCCTTCAGCTCCCAGCCCTGCAGGGCAATGCCGGCTTCATGGCGCTGGTCGATGTGGTACTCGAAACGGGCGCGCTTGTTGAGCGCGATGGTGCCGGAGCCCTTGTTGTCCTTGTCCTTCGCCTTGGCCATGTCGGTTAAACTCGGACCCTGTGGCCCTGATGCCGATCCGGCCTCGTGCAGGGCCGGGTCAAGCGTGATGTGAAGAGGCAGCCGTGATCGAAATCCGTCGCAGTGCCCTGGTGAAGTACTCGCCAGCGCAGATGTTCGACCTGGTCAACGAGGTTGAAGCATACCCAAAGCGTTTCCCCTGGTGTGTCGGCGCGGATGTTCTCGATCGTCGGGACAATGTGCTGGTGGTGCGGCTGGATCTCAAGTTCGCGGGGTTCCGCCAGAGCTTCACCACCCGAAACACGGTCGAGCCGGGCCGGCGCCTGCAGATGAGCCTGGTCGACGGTCCGTTCCGCAGCCTCGAAGGCGTGTGGGACTTCGTTCCCCTCGGCAACCAGGGCTGCAAGGTCGCCTTCGCGCTGGATTTCGACTACGCGGGCCGTCTCGGAAGCAGTGCGCTGAAGCTCGGTTTCCAGGGGCTGGCAGGACGCATGGTGGATGATTTTTGCCGCGAGGCGGAGCGTTCGTATGGCTGAACGCACCATCAGGGTCGAGGTGGTTCATGCCAGTGCCACCCGGCAGACCGTGTACCGGGCCGAGCTGGCGCAGGGCGCCACGGTGATCCAGGCGATCGACGCTGCGGGAATCGGCCGCGTGCTTGAACCCGGCACGATCGATCCGCAGCGCCTGGGCATCCATGGGCGCCGGGTCGCTCCCGACCAGGTGCTGCGCGATGGCGACCGGATCGAGATCTACCGTCCGCTCGTGCTCGATCCGATGGAGGCGCGGCGACGGCGCGCCAAGGCGGGCTGATCAGTCGGCGGACGCGGCCGCTCCGTCAATGGCCGTTGGTGTTGCCGCCGTTGCCGGCACCGAATCCACCGTCGTTCTTTTTGTCGTCCGGACTCTTGCTCTTGTCGCCCTTGGTTTCGGTGGCCGGATAGCTGGTGCGGTATTTCTTGCTGTCCTTGACCAGCTGCCGTGCATCCGGAGCGAAGAAATCGCCCTGGGTGCGCACCAGGGTGTTGTTGTTGAAGGTCAGGGTGAAGGTGCGCACCGTCATCGGGCCGCCGCGGTGTGCCTGGGTGGAAACGTAATCCCACCGGCTGTGGTCGAATGGCGTGCTGACCGAAGGCGTGCCCATCAACAGCAGTACCTGGCGCTTGGTCATGCCGGGCTTCAGCTGCGCCACCATGTCCTTGTCAAGCAGATTGCCTTGCTGCACATCGGGCGTGTAGACGATGTGGCAGCCGGCGAGTGCAACTGCCAGCATGGCGAGGACCAGCAGGGTGATCAGCTTTTGCATGCGTCTTGCGTCCAGATCGTGAAGGTGTCGGATGATACACTAACGGCTTGGCAACACCGTGTGCGTGGAGTGGGCTATGGACCAGGAAACCAAAGAGCTGCGCAGAGTCGGCCTCAAGGTGACCCATCCGCGGATGCGCATCCTGCAGATCTTCGACGAGGAGGGGGTGCAGCATCTCACCGCCGAAGACGTCTACAAGAAACTGCTCGGCCACCAGGAAGACATCGGGCTGGCGACGGTGTATCGCGTGCTGACCCAGTTCGAGGCGGCAGGGATCATCGTCAAGCACAATTTCGAAGGCGGACAGGCTGTCTACGAACTCGATCGCGGCAAGCACCACGATCACATGATTGATGTGGACAGCGGAAAGGTGATCGAGTTCGTCAGCGAAGAGATCGAACGCCTGCAACACGAGATCGCCGCCCGGCACGGCTACGTGATCGAGGACCACAGCCTCGTCCTGTACGTGCGCCCGCGACAGCGGGTCCGCAAAGACTGAAGCATGGCGGATACGCCGCCCCGCGGACCGCATGGCGGCCGGCGCGCCTGCTGCTGCGGGCGGCCAAAGCAAAAGAGCCGCGTGGCGAACTCCTGTCCACCCGCGGCTGCCCGCCGTCTGCTTCGCACCACGTTGACCCACGGTGCTTGGCAGCTGGCGGCGAAACGGCATCCTGCCGTCGTCTCAAAGCTGCCGTCCCCACGGCAGCTTTGATTCACCATCTTTGCAGATGGTGAACCCCCTCATCGATGCCCGGAATCCTAACGAACTTGTTACGTTTTGGGAATCGGAAAAATTCCCATACGGCCGGAGACCTTCCCGGCGGCAGGCATGCCACAGGCGATCGCCCGCCGCATCGGCTCCGCAGCGCCGGTGGCCGCTGTCGGCAGCAGCCCGTTCGTACCCGGCGCTTGACTCTGGACCTTGATCAATGGTCTACACTTGTCCGATGAACACGCCGACTGCCTCACTCACCATCGGCGCCGTCGCCAAGCGCGTCGGCGTGGCGATCGACACCATCCGCTACTACGAGCGCGAAGGCCTGCTGCCCGAGCCGCGACGGCGGGCATCGGGCTACCGCAGTTACGATGACGCATCGATCGCGCAGCTGCGCTTTATCCGTCGCGCCAAGAATCTGGGCTTCACGCTGGAAGAGATCCGCGAGCTGCTCTCGCTTTCGCACGACCGCCGCGAAGGGGTCGCCGCAGTGAAGCAACGCGCACAGCTGCGGCTGGCGGCGCTGGATGCGCGCATCGCCGAACTGCGGCGCGTACGCGATGGGCTGGCGCAACTGGTGGAATCCTGTCCCGGCCATGGCGCGCCGGACCATTGCCTGATCCTGCTGGCGCTGACCAACGAGGAGATGCCGTCATGAACGAGCCGAAAGCGTGCTGCCAAGGCCACGGCGTGCCGTCGGACGCGATGGCGACCGACCCGGTGTGCGGGATGCAGGTGGATCGGGCGACCGCGAAGCACGTCGGCACGCACGACGGGCAGACATTTTATTTCTGCTGCGCCGGCTGCAGGACCAAGTTCGAGGCCGCACCGGCATCGTATCTGGCGGCACCCGGCGCGCGGGCCGCGGCGGGCAGCTGCTGCGCCGGCACGATGGCCGCCGCGACCGACCACACCGTCGCAACCCACCTCCACGCGGTGAAAGACCCGGTCTGCGGCATGACGGTGGATCCGCACGCCGCGAAGCGGCACGTCGAACATGCCGGCCAAACCTACTATTTCTGCGGGCAGCGCTGCAGCGACAAGTTCATGGCCGAACCGCTGGCCTGGCTCGAAGGCCGCGCAGTCCCGCCGGCCGCCGCGCCGGGCGCGATCTACACCTGCCCGATGCACCCGGAGGTCCAGCAGGTCGGGCCTGGCGACTGCCCCAGGTGCGGCATGGCGCTGGAGCCGATGCTGCCCGGCGAGGATGCGGACGACGGTGGTGAAGTGCGCGCGATGACGCGCCGCTTGTGGCTGCTGGTGGCTCTCACGCTGCCGGTGTTCCTGCTGGCGATGGGGCCGCAGCTGTTCGGCTGGCAGCTGCCGGCGCCATGGGATCGGGCGACCGGCTGGATCGAGGCGGTGCTGGGCACGGCGGTGGTGCTGTGGGGCGGGGCGCCGTTCTTCAAGCGCGGCTGGAATTCGCTCAGGCCGTGGCGGCCGAACATGTATACGCTGATCGGCCTGGGCACGGGCGTGGCCTGGCTCTACAGCGCGTCAGCGTTTCTGCTGCCGGGGATTTTCCCGGCCAGTTTCCGCGACGTGCACGGCCGGGTCGGCGTGTATTTCGAAACGGCGGCGGTGATCGTCACCCTGGTCACGCTGGGCGATTTCCTGGAGCTGCGCGCGCGCCGCCGTACCGGCGCCGCGCTGAAGGCGCTGCTGGGGCTGGCGCCGAAGATCGCGCACCGGCTGGCCGCCGACGGCAGCGAGAGCGACGTGCCGCTGGAGGCGGTGCACGCGGGCGACGCTCTGCGCGTTCGTCCCGGCGAAAAGGTGCCGGTCGACGGCGTCGTGCTCGCGGGCGAGAGCCACGTCGACGAATCGATGCTCACCGGCGAACCGATGCCGGTGAGCAAGGCGCAGGGCGAGCCGGTGACCGGCGGCACGGTGAACCAGGACGGCGCGCTGACCATGCGTGCGGAAAAGGTCGGCGGCGAGACCATGCTGGCGCAGATCGTGGCGCTGGTGGCCAAGGCACAGCGCAGCCGCGCGCCGCTGCAGCGGGTGGCCGATCGCGTCGCGGCATGGTTCGTGCCGGCGGTGTTCGCCTGTTCCGTGCTGGCGTTCGCGGGCTGGGCCTGGCTTGGTCCCGATCCGAAGCTGGCGCATGCGTTGATCGCGGCGGTGTCGGTGCTGATCATCGCCTGCCCCTGCGCGCTGGGGCTGGCCACGCCGATCTCGATCATGGTGGCCAGCGGCCGCGGCGCGCAGAACGGCGTGCTGTTCAAGGATGCCAGCGCGATCGAGGCGCTGCGCGAGATCGACACGCTGGTGCTGGACAAGACCGGCACGTTGACCGAAGGCAAGCCGGCGCTGACCGGACTGGTACCGCTTGGCGACCTGCCGCGCGAACGCCTGCTGCGGCTGGCCGCCGCGCTGGAGCAGCCCAGCGAGCACCCGCTGGCACGGGCGATCGTCGATGCCCTTGCCGACGAAACGCCGCCGCCGGTGGAGGATTTTCGCAGCCTGACCGGCCGCGGCGTGCAGGGCCGGGTCGAGGGTCGCAGGGTGGCGCTGGGCAATGCGCGGCTGCTGGACGAGCTCGGGATCGGCGTCGACGACAAGGCGACTCGGCAGGCCCAGGCGCTGCGCGGCGACGGCGCCACGGTGATGTTCCTCGCCGTCGACGGCGCGCTGGCCGGGCTGATCGCGGTCGCCGACCGGATCAAGCCGGGCACGGCGAAGGCGATCGCGGCGCTGCATGCCGACGGCCTGCGCCTGGTGATGCTGACCGGCGACAACGCGGCCACGGCGCACGCGGTCGCGCGCCAGCTGGGCATCGACGAGGTGCATGCCGACGTGACGCCGGCCGACAAGGCGTCGGTGGTGGCGACGCTCAAGCGCGAGGGTCGCCGCGTGGCGATGGCCGGCGACGGCATCAACGATGCGCCCGCGCTGGCGGCGGCGGACGTGGGCATCGCGATGGGCGGCGGCACCGACGTGGCGATGGAAAGCGCGCAGGTGAC
Source organism: Pseudomonadota bacterium (assembly GCA_028873095.1). Classification (GTDB taxonomy): domain Bacteria; phylum Pseudomonadota; class Gammaproteobacteria; order Xanthomonadales; family Rhodanobacteraceae; genus Rhodanobacter. The sequence goes on from JAGWMU010000004.1 coordinate 27,482, forward strand.
CCTGGTCAAGGGCGACCTGGGCGCCATCGCGCGGGCGCGCTCGCTGTCGCGGGCCACCGTGCGCAACATCCGCCAGAACCTGTTCTTCGCCTTCGTCTACAACGCGGTCGGCGTGCCGCTGGCGGCCGGCGCGCTGTATCCGCTGCTGGGCATCACGCTGTCGCCGATGGTGGCTGCGCTGGCGATGAGCCTGAGTTCGGTGTCGGTGGTGAGCAACGCATTGCGCCTGCGCAAGGTTCGCCTGTAACCCGTAGGAGCGCACCCTGTGCGCGAAAGCTCTTGTCGATGAACATCCGCAAAGAGCTTCGCGCACAGGGTGCGCTCCTACGACCTTGGCCTGGGCGCGAGGCAACGCCCTGGCGTTTGCTTTTCGCCCGGCCTGTTCATTCACCAGAAGTTCTCGCATGAGCCGCACTCTCGCCGAATGGCTGACGTATCAGGAACGCGTCAACGTCCACAGCATCGAGCTGGGGCTCGATCGCGTGCGCGCGGTGTGGCGGCGCATGGGCGCGGCGGCACCGGGCCGTCGCGTGATCACCGTCGGCGGCACCAACGGCAAGGGTTCCACCGTGGCCTTGCTTGAAGCGATGCTGCTGGCGGCCGGTTTGCGCGTGGGCAGTTTCACCTCGCCGCACCTGCTCGATTACAACGAGCGGGTGCGCATCGACGGTGCCGATATCGACGACGATTCGCTGGTGGCCTCGTTCGAACGGATCGAAGCGGCGCGTGGCGAGCTGCCGCTGACCTATTTCGAGTTTGGCACGCTGGCCGCGCTGGACCTGTTCGCCCGCGCGGGGCTCGACGTGGCGATCCTGGAAGTGGGGCTGGGCGGCCGGCTGGACGCGGTGAACATCGTCGATGCCGATGTGGCGGTCGTCACCACCGTGGATCTGGATCATCAGGATTGGCTGGGAGCGGATCGCGACAGCATCGGCCGCGAAAAGGCCGGCATCGCGCGGGCAGGGCGACCGGCCATCGTCGGCGAGCCGGAGCCGCCGCCGGGGTTGCTCGATGCGCTGACCGCGCGCGGCGCGCGCGTCGAACGGGCCGGGTCCGATTTCCGCATCGAACGCCGCGCCGGCGGCTGGAGCTGGCGGCACCGCGACGGCACGGCGATGGAATTGCCCGACCCGGCGCTGGCGGCGCCGGTGCAATTCGCCAACGCGGCGGCGGCGATTGCCGCGCTGCACGCGTTGTGTGCCGATGGTGGGCCGATCGCCGCGAGGGATTTCCCCGCCGCCGTCGGCAGCGGCCTGCAGGCGGTGCGGATAGCGGCGCGGCTGCAGTCGCTCGGCGGCGATCCCGCCGTGATCGTGGATGTGGGCCACAACCCGCAGGCCGCGCGCGCACTGGCCGAATGGCTGGACGCGCAGCCGCGCGGCAGGCTGCATGCGGTATACGGCGCGCTGGCCGACAAGGACGTGGCCGGGGTGATGGCCGCGCTCGGCGGCCGGGTCGGGCATTGGCACCTGGCCGGGCTGGAGCGCGACACGCCGCGCGGTCTGAGCGCGGCGGCCTTGGCGGCGGTACTGCGGCAAACCCTGCCGCAGGCGCCGTTCGACGCGCATGCCGATGTCGCCGCCGCGCTGGCCGCGGCGCGGGCGGCGGCACGCCCGGGCGAGCGCATCCTCGCATTCGGCTCGTTTTTCGTGGCCAGCGCGGTGATCGCTGAACGTGCCGGCTGAACGCACGGGCCAGCCCGGATCGTCGGATGCGTCATGGGGTCCGACACAGGCGGGTATAATCGCGCCGTTGCGTGCCGCGTTTGCCGCGTTTGGAGCGAAGCCTTGAAAATACGCCTGCTGGGAGCCGCCGTTCTCTTTGCACTGCTGATCCTGTTCGTGCCGATGTTCTTTTCGGGCAAACCGCCGGGCACGGGTGGCGATCAGGCGGTGAGCCTGGCGATTCCGCCGGCGCCGGACAGCGACCTGCAGACGCGGACCATGAGCCTGAAGCCGGATGCCGCCATCAGCGCATCGACCGCGGCGGTTGCGCCGGCCCAGCCGGCAGCGATCCCGGCACCGAGCGATCGTCTGCCCACGGTGAACATCGGCTCCAGCCGTCCGCGCGACGTGGAAACCGACCCCGAGGCCGGCAAGAAGCCCGCGCCGACCACCGTGACGACCGGCTCGGGCGAGTCGCCGTCGCAGCCGGTGATTCCGCCGCAGCAAGCCAAGCCGGCCGCGCACAAGCCGGTGGCCGCCGCACCGAAACCGGCGCCCTCGGCGGCGCCGGCAGCGACGGCAGGACCGGCCGGGCACGGCAGCTACACGCTCGACCTCAGCGCCTATGCCAGTGCGGCGGGCGCGACCCATCTGCAGCGTCGCGTGCGGGCCATGGGTTTCCCGGTGAGCGGCCACCCGATTTCGCAGGCCGGCCAGCGACGCATCCAGGTCATCGCCGGGCCGTTCGAGACGCGTACCGCCGCCGAAGCGGCCCGCCTGAAGATCATCCAGTCGATTCCCGGCGTGCCGGCACGACTGGAGCAGGACGCCAGCGGCGGCGACGGTCTGGCCGCGCCATCCGCCAAGGCCGGTGGCTGGGCGGTGCAGTTGGCGGCCATGAGCAACCGGGCGGATGCATTGGCACTGCGCGACAAGTTGCGCGCCAACGGCTTCGACGGTTTCGTGGATTCGGTGCAGGCCGGCGGCAAGCAGCTGTGGCGCGTGCGCGCCGGTCCGCAGACGCAGCGCACCGACGCCCAGCGCCTGCGCGACCAGATCAAGACGCGGCTGGGCATCGACGGCAACGTCGTTTCGGTTCCCTGACCATGCAGGCACCCATGCGCGGGATCGGAGGATGACCGGATGAACTGGACCGATTACATCATCATCGGCATCCTGGCCATCTCGGTCATGATCGGGCTGTGGCGCGGGCTGATTTCCGAAGTGCTGGCACTGGCGATATGGGTGGCTGCGTTCTGGGTGGCATGGACCTTCGGCCCGGTGCTGGCAACGCATTTCAAGCGCATGATCGAGCTGCCGTCAGCGCGGATCATCGTCGGCTACGGCATCTGCTTCATTGCCGTGTTGATTCTCGGCGCGCTGCTGCGCTTCGTGATCGACCGGTTGGTCGAGAGCACCGGACTGTCCGGCACCGATCGCCTGCTGGGCATGTTCTTCGGATTCGCCCGTGGCGTGCTGCTGCTGACCCTGCTGGTGTTCCTTGGCGGATTCACCGCATTCCCCAGGGATCCGTGGTGGCAGCAGTCGGTGTTGCTGCCGCAGTTTCGGCACGCGGCCACATGGCTGGAACAGCGGGTGCCGGCCGGCGTGCGCGGGCATGCCCACCCGTCGTCCGTGCTCCGGCGTCTGCGCAACTTGCCGGTTGCCCTGGCCCACCCCATATCGGCCGCGACGCCGGCCCCGGCGAGCACGATACGCACGAGTGCCCCGGCGGTCGCCGGCAGTACGGTTACCCACCCCACCAATTTCTGAGACAGGCAACAAACCATGTGCGGAATCATCGGCATTGTCGGTACCACGGAGGTGGCATCGGCGCTTTATGACGGATTGACGGTGCTGCAGCATCGCGGCCAGGATGCCGCCGGCATCGCCACCGTCGATGGCGCGCGGCTTCGCCTGCACAAGGGCAACGGACTGGTGCGCGACGTGTTCGGCCAGGCCGCGATGGGCGGCTTGCGCGGACGCATCGGCATCGGCCATTGCCGCTACCCGACCGCGGGCTCGGAAGGCCAGGCCGAAGCACAGCCGTTCTACGTGAACTCGCCCTACGGCATCGCGTTCGCGCACAACGGCAATCTGGTCAATACGGACTCGCTGCGGCGGGAGATGTTCGAGGACGACCGCCGCCACATCAACACCGATTCGGATTCCGAGGTGCTGCTGAATGTGCTGGCGCACGAGCTGCAGATCCAGGACCGCATGGCGTTGACCCCGGACCACATCTTCAAGGCGATCGCTGGCGTGCATGCGCGTGCCCGCGGCGGCTATGCCTGCGTGGCGCTGGTGCTGGGCTACGGCCTGATCGCGTTCCGCGACCCGAACGGCATCCGACCGCTGGTGCTGGGCGAGCGGGTTGCCGCGGAAGGCCGCGAGTATGCGGTGGCCTCCGAGTCGGTCGCGTTCGACGTGCTGGGCTTCAAGCGCATCCGCGACATCCGGCCGGGCGAGGCGGTGATCATCACCGACGACGGCCAGCTCCACAGCCGCCGCTGCGCCGAGGGGGCCACGCACACGCCGTGCATCTTCGAATACGTCTATCTGGCTCGGCCGGATTCGATGATCGAGGACGTCTCGGTCTACAAGGCCCGGCTGCGCATGGGGGAGAAGCTGGGCGAAAAGATCCTGCGCGAGCGCCCGGACCACGGCATCGATGCGGTGATTCCGATCCCCGACACCGCGCGCACCGCGGCCAGCGCGCTGGCCGGCGTGCTCGGGGTACCGTTCCGCGAGGGCTTCGTGAAGAATCGCTACATCGGGCGCACCTTCATCATGCCGGGGCAGGGCGAACGGCAGAAATCGGTGCGCCGCAAGCTCAACGCGATCGATCTGGAGTTTCGCAAGAAGAACGTGCTGCTGGTGGACGACTCGATCGTGCGCGGAACCACCTCCCGGCAGATCATCCAGATGGCCCGCGACGCCGGCGCGAAAAACGTCTACTTCGCTTCCGCCGCGCCGCCGGTGCGCTATCCGAACGTCTACGGCATCGACATGCCGTCGGTCTCGGAACTGGTCGCCGCCGGGCGCACTGAGCAGGAAGTGGAGAAGGTACTCGGCGCCGACTGGCTGATCTATCAGGACCTCAAGGACCTGATCCGTGCGGTGCAGGACGGCAACGAGGATCTCAAGCAGTTCGACACCTCGTGCTTCTCCGGCGAATACGTGACCGGCCTCGAACGGCAGTATCTGGAGCAGATCCAGATGCTGCGCTCCGACGATGCCAAGGCCGCGCGGCGGGCGGTCTGAGCATCCCGCATCGCACGCGCAGGAGCGCACCCTGTGCGCGATGCTCTAGGCTCCATCGGACATCGGAGCATCGCGCACAGGGTGCGCTCCTGCGGAAAACGCCATGACCGACCTCCACGCCGCCGCCAGGGCCTGCCTCGACGCCATCGAGCCGGCCGAGAAACTGCGCCTTACGCACGCGAGCTGGCAGGCCTTGCTGGCCGGCGAACTGCGCGCCGATCCCGCCGCGCCGCCGCCCGCGCCGATCGCCGCGCCGGGCCGCCCCGCACGACCTCGCCTGGTCGATGCCCGGCAGGTGCCGCAGCGCGGCCTAGGCAGCGAGCAGGGCCGCGCCGCGCTGGTGCATGCGGTGGCGCATATCGAATTCAACGCCATCAACCTGGCGTGGGACGCGGTCTACCGCTTCCGCGGCAAACCGGATGCGTATTACCGCGACTGGGCCAGCTGCGCGAACGACGAGGCGCGCCATTTCGCGATGCTCGCCGGACGTCTGGCCGAACTCGGCCATGCCTACGGCGATTTCGATGCCCACGACGGCCTGTGGGCGATGGCCGAGAGAACCGCCGGCCATGACACCGCGCGCATGGCGCTGGTGCCGCGCGTGCTGGAAGCACGCGGTCTCGACGTCACCCCCGGCATGATCGATCGCCTGCGACGGCTCGGCGATACCCGCACGGTGGCGATCCTCGAAGTGATCCTGCGCGAGGAAGTCGCCCACGTCGCCGCCGGCACCCGCTGGTACCGCCATTGCTGCGAACGCGACGGGCTGGAGCCGGTCGCCACCTTCTTCGGCCTGCTGCGCGACTACATGGGTACCAGCCTGCGCGGACCGTTCAACATGCCGGCGCGACGCGAGGCGGGGTTCGTGGAAGCCGAACTCGACCGGCTCGCCATGCTGGCCGCGCCCGGCCGCGGTTGATCCGGACCGCTGTCGCCCTGCCGCCCGTGGTCCGGGCCGCCCCCGAACTCCGCCCGGCAGGGAGGCGTGCTTCGGTGCGGGCGGGACCCGGTATCCGCGAATCCGGATAGACACGTCTTCTGCATGCCGTGAAGCAGTTCCGAAACTAATGGCACATGCGACGCTCCGGTCGCCGCATTCAATATTTGCGCGACGGGCATTCGTGCGCGCAAGCGCATCTCATCAGTTACGAGGTCTACATGCGTCACTCCATCACGGTGTCTGCCATATCGCTGTGCATCGCCATGCTCGGCGCCGGACTCGCGCTTGCCGCGCCAGCGCCTGCAACGGCCGACGCGCGATTCGCCGAGGGCGCGTTCGGGCAGGCGCGGCCGTTGTATCAGGCAGCGGTCGGGAACAACCCGAACGATGTGCATGCGTTGAACCGGTTGGGCGAGATCGCGCTCTACGCCAACCGCCTGCCGGAGGCCAAACGCCATTTCGAGGCGGCGCTGCACGTCAACCCGGCCGACAAATTCGCCCAGGCTGAACTGGCGGAAATCCAGGCCCGCAGCGGCGCCAACGGCAGCTATCGGATCGAAGGCGGCGGACGCGCCAGCATCATTCCATTCGTGGCCGCCGATCCGCTGCCGATCATCAGGGTGCGCATCAATGGGCGCCGCGATGCCGATTTCCTGATCGATACCGGCGCACCAGGCGTCGTGCTCGATCCGGCCGTCGCCAGGGAGCTGCATCTGGACATCGAGTCCGCGGGCCGGGGCACCTTCGCGGGCGGCAAGCATGCGGGCGTGAGCAAGTCCACCATCGACTCGATCACGCTCGGCACCGTCACGATCCACAGCTTGCCCGTCATGGTGATGCCGATGGGCGGCGCGCCGGCGCCGGCCGGGATGCACGTCGACGGGATCGTCGGCACCAGCCTGCTCTACCACTTCCTCTCCACCCTCGATTACGCGCATGGGCGGCTGATCCTGGCGCCACGCTCGGACTCGGCGCGTTTCGTGCGGGCAGCGAAGCAGCACGGCGACAGCATCGTGCCGCTATGGTACGTGCCGGATCACTTCCTGTTCGCGCGGGCACAGGTCAAGGGTGCCGCGCCAGCGCTGTTCAACATCGACACCGGCGCACCGGGACTCGGCGTACAGGTTTCCAGGGACCTGATGCAGAAATCGCATATCGCGCTCGACAACAGCCACAAGAGCCGGATGAGGGGCCCCGGAGGAGACGTCACCACGATCAACTTCACCACCTCGGTCACCGTCGGCACCACCCACGAGGACGAGGTTCCCGGGATGCTGACGCCTGGCGGCGATCAATACGGCATCTTTCCGTTCGCCGTGGGTGGCACGGTGTCGGACGCTTTCTTCCGCAAGCGCGCCGTGAGCTTCGACTTCAAGGCGATGCTGATGGTGATCGCCAAGCGGTAGTCGCCGGGAGTACGAGGTCGACGGCAACGCCCGAGCTTAGCGTCGGCACCGATCAGGCTGGCTGGCCCGGCAGGGGCACAACGCGATGTGCCCGCACATAGGACATGAACTCGTTGATCGGCATCGGCTTACCCAGGAAATAGCCCTGGCCATACTCGACTGAGAGCTCCCGCAGCATCTCGAGCTGGGCGCTGGTTTCGATCCCCTCGGCGGTGACTTCGGCGCCGATCGATCGGGCGATGGCGATGATCTCGGGGATCAGCGACGAGCGCATCGACTTCTCCTCCATGTCGAACACGAAGGACTTGTCGATCTTCAGGTGGTCCGGCTTCAGCGCCCTGAGGCTGCCGAGGTTGGAGTAGCCGGTGCCGAAGTCGTCGACCGAGATCCTGAACCCGGCCTTGCGGAAGGCGTGTGCTTCGGCGACGGCGTCGTGCAGCAGGCTGTGTTCCGTCACCTCGACCGTGATGTCCTGGGGTCGCACGTCATACTCTCCACACCGTGCGTGGAGATGCCTGCCGATCGACTCGAAGCACAGGTCCTGGGGAAAGACATTGAAGGCCAGCATCAAGCCTGGCACTTCGTGGCGAAGCGGGACCGTCTCCGCCATCGCCATGGCTATCACGATCTTGTCGAACTGCAGCGTCAATCCCGTTGCGACGATATGCGGGAAGACATCATCGGGATTGCGGATGCGTTCTTCGTCGGACAGTCGCATCAGCACCTCGGCGCCGATCACGACGCCATCGGACAGGCGGACGATGGGTTGGTACATGCAGCGCACATGGGAGGGACTGCACAGGCCTGCGACCCGGTATCGAAGAGACCTGTAACGTCCCAATCTCGGCCACAGCGCGACGGCTACCAGCATCGCGAACAAAGCCGACAGGGCAAACCCGGCGATGATGGCGCGCGGAGCGAACTCGAGGACGTCCGCCGCACTGAGGGTGCGCTCCAGCACGGCGTTCGAGTCGGGTGCGGCACTCACCAGGCGGATCTGCAAGGGCATGAGCCGATAGGTGACGCCTTCATGCAGCGCACCCGCAGGAATCGTCGGTAACGACGCGGCGTTCCCTCCCTGCACGATCAAGGCCGCCAGCCGGTTCCCCTTTGTTTTGAACCAGAGGGTTCCACGCAACTCTCTGAACAGGTCTTGCCGGAAGAACGGATCGAGGACGACATCGAATCGTTCGAGGCGGACGATGATCGCAAGCACTTTGTGCTGCGTATCCAGCAGCGGCAAGGACGGCCAGATCTGAGCCCCGAGGGCAGTTTCGAGGGGGTTGGGTGCGGGGGGCAGGGGCTTCGCAAGCAAGCCCAGGTCGGTCGTGCAATACAGATCCCCATGCGCGTCGAACAGACCGATGTCGCGCGCATAACGGAAATCGTGCATGACACCGCGAAGTCGAACGAGATTGCTGGTCGTGCACTCGGAGCTGGCATCGCGATTGAGGCGATAGAGCAGGGTGCTCGTGTCGACCGCGACGAGCGACACCTGCGCCGTCAATGACTTTTGCTCCCGCCATGCGTCTCCGATCGCCGCCTGAGTCACCCCCCCACAGGGTCAGCAGTACCCCTACGCAGGCAACGAGTGCAGACACGCCCAGGGAGATGGATTCCGCATGCCTCCCGAGTCTCGCCTTGAACTTCAACGTGAATTCCATCGCTCACCTGTCAGCTTCAGCAAAGGAATAAAGTGAGCGGGTTCACTTTTAGCACTCGTCGGCATGGTAATTGAATGCGGAGCCCCATGTCGCCGCCCTGTGCCTGGCGTCACTCAAATCAGCAGACTTGGCCGCACTGCGGATCCGGAAGATACGCACCATAAACGTTCCATCAGCGCTTCCCAGGTATCACGAAGCGCGCTGCCTGCACCAGTTCGCCGGGTTGGCGCATGGGAATGACGTACGTCTGGCGCTTTTCGTTGGATCCACCTTCGTCGGTGATCACAGTCACCCTTGCTACGGTGATCGTGGGCTTGCCTTGGGCGTCGGCGCCGTAGCCGCCGTAGTAGTTGACGTAGACGTAGTACAGGCCAGGTAGGGCGACTGGTGTGGAGAAGATCTCCGGGCCGTAGCCGTCAGTGACGTCCACGTCCAATGCGCCGCCGTTGTCCAGGTCGCGGTGGCCGTACCAGGCGTGCTGGCCGTCGGGTGTGATGACGTGCAGGTCCAGGTCGGTGTTGTCGGTGTTCCAGGCCAGTACCACGCGGATGCGCGTGCGCAGCTGGCCCGCGTTGGCTTCGTAGAACTGCACGCTCTCGTGCTGGCGGCCGTCGGGACTGATCATTTGCAGGTCGTTGGAGCCTGGCCCGAAGCTGTAGGGGCGCGAGAAGTGGCCGTCCCCGTGCACCTTGATCGGCATCGCCACGCCGTTGACCACCAAGGTGTAGGGCCTGCGCGAGGCGCCGGCCCCGGAGGTCTTGGGCAGGTCCCGGATCTGCCCAGCGATCGTCGCCATGCGACTCTGACCTTCGGGTGTGTTCACGTCCGAGGCGGGGTACTGCACGGTCTGCAGATAGTCCTGTGCGCCCTGGCTCAGGTTGGACTGACGCCACCCACCCTGTGGCGTGTCAATGCGAATCGGCGATTCGACCGCGTGCTGCCGGGCGCGTGCAAGAGGTGGCGGCGTAAGGAACGCCAGCACGCAGAGGGTCAGTAGGTAGGCGATTCGGCGGCTCACGGGGTAGCTCCCAGGCGGACGAGGCGTTGGGCGAGCGCCTCGACATAGGCTTCATCACGGCCATGCGGATGGCCGGCCAGGGCCAGGTGCAGGTACTCGTGCACCAGACTGACGGCGTCGTTGCTGTTGTCCGGCGGCGCCACGTAGATGCGGCCGCGTGCGATGTCCGCATATGGCCGGCGCGCGTGCAACGCGCATATCTGCAGATACGCGGGAGGGCGATAGCCGGGCTCCTGGGACAGCATCGCCTGCCAGCGCGGAAGCTGCTGCTCCAGCCATTGCCGGGCCAGCGGCTGCGGCTGGCAGGGCGGTGCGGCGGCCAGCGTGCTGAAGAGTGCTGCGAACAGGATCGGCGCGGCGCTCATTGCACGGTCCAGGTGTGGCCGGTTGCCGGCCCCAAGGCCTTGGCGTCAGGCTGGTACATGCGGTAATAGCGCGCTGGCGGCAGCTGGAAGGTGCCCGGTTGCTGTACACGGATCAGGTGGCGCAGCACCACCTTGCCATGCGGCGGCAGCATCTCGACCGGCTCGGCGTAGTAGTCGTCGAATACCTGCGCGTGTTCGTTGCCCAGCACCGCCATGCTGCTGAGCACGGGGTTGCCGTTGACGTCCAGCGGCTCGTACTGGTCGCGGTTGACGTCGATCGGCGCCAGATCGTCGATGTCGAATCCGTAGCGTTGCGTCTCGATCTGCGCGCCCGGCGGCAGCGGCACCTGCAGAAGGCCGTAGCGGAACGGCTCGTCGCTCCGCGAAACCAGCTCCACCTGATCGACATACAGCGCGTCGGCGCGCAGTGGTCCGCTCACCGGGCGGGCGTCGAAATGCCCAGTCTTCTTGCCTGGCACCAACTGGTACAGGGTGCGCTTGACACTCACCGGCAGTAGCTGGTCCGTATCGCCGACCGCCGAGCGGTAGCTCAGGCGCACCGCTACCGGTGCACTGGACTGTGGGGGCAGGGTCGTCGGCACGCCGCGGCCAACGTAGCGCCACTGGGGAACGCCGCTCTCGTCGACACGCTTCCAGCCGCTGCCCGGATCGAGTGCAAGCGCCGCGGCGGAAGGCCGCAGGTGCTGGAGATCCTGGTCCAGCCAACTCAGCATCAATGCACGTTCCATGGTCGGTGCGCGGCGGTCAAGCAAGGCCAGGATGGGCCCGATGCGCTCGGGTGCCACATGCGGCGACAACAGGACGGGCATGGCGGCGAGCAGGGGGCGACCGCTGTCCTGCAGCGCCTTGGCGGCCACATCGGCGTCGGCGCTCAAGGCCGGGGGAATATCGATCGGCTCACGGCGCGCGGCGTCGCGGTAGAGCAGCACGGCAAGGTCTTGGCCCAGATCGTTGTCCGGTGCGCCCAGGAAGATGCCGTCGTCCACCCCTGGCTGCGCCTTGCTATCGGGCCGGCCGGCCTTGGCCAGGTCGTCACCCAGCCCTTGCAGCAAGGTCTTGACCGGCAGCCCCATGGACTGGATCAGGTGGACCGCCAGCGCCCGGTGCAGCAGCGGCATGGTGCTGCCGCGCTGGTACGCATCGAACACGCGCCGCCAGTGCGTGGCCGGCAGGCTGACGCCCAGCGCCCGGCTGGCGCGCCAGTCGGCGTAGTAGGCATAGATGGTCAGCAGCGGATAGCTGTCGCCGTCGCCGCCCCACCAGCTGAAACGGGCGCCGGGGCCGGCCAAATGCATCAGCCGTTCACGCTCGCTCTGCAGGCGCTGCTGCAGGCGCAGGCGCACCGGCTGCGAGGCTTCGTCGTGCGGCAGCGATTGCAGCGCGAGCGACAGCGGGATCAGGTGGCTGGCGGTCTGTTCGGTGCAGCCGTAGGGGTAGTCCATCAGCGCGTCCAGCGCACCGTGGAACTGCTGCTGCAGGGTGGCCGACGGTTCCAGGCGGATGTCGGTCGCATCGGCGGGGAGGTCCAGCGGCGCATTGGACTTCACGATGCGCGAATGCCAGGACGGCCAACCGGCGGGAGCGACCTTCAGCGGCACGTCCAGCGCATCGAGCACGGCGCCGCCGCTGGAGAGGCTGAGGTGCACCGTGGTGTCTGCGCTAGGCGACAGCGGCAGGGGCACGATGTTCGCCCCCGGCATCAGCTTCAGCTCCCGGGTGGAGGGCGCGGCGTCGCCGATGCGGATGCCGAGGGTGGCCGTCCTGATCGCATTGCCCTCGTCGTAGACCTCCACGCCGATGGTCGGCCGGTCGCCCGGACGGATCCGGGTCGGGCCGGTCCACTTCAGGTAGTAGGGCTTCCGCGATTCGACGTAGTCGATGCCCTGGCCCACGCTGCCGTCCGCGTTCATGGCGCGGGCGGTGATGCGCCACAGCGACAGCGCGTCGGGCATCACGAAGCTGAAGCGCGCATGGCCGCTGGTGTCGGTGCGCAGGCTGGGCTGCCAGAAGGCAGTGTCGATGTTGTCGCGTCGCGGGCGGGCCTGCACAGTAGGCGACTTGTCGTTGCGGTGGTAGATGTCATCGGGCCCCAGGTCTGCGGCCTTCGGCGACCAAGCCAGGTCGTACCCGTAGAAGGACAGGCTGGCGGTGGTGCGCACGTCGTCGCGCAGCGGGTGGAAGAAGAAGTTGAAGATGGACGGCGCCAGCTCTGGCTGCAGCACGTAGACCATGTTGTCCACCACCGAGGCAGTCACTACCGCGGGCACCGGCTTGCCCGCGCGAGTGGTGGTGAGGTCCACGTTCACGCGCTCGCCCGGACGGTAGCTGGAGCGCTCGGGTTTGATGCGCACCTGGATCGCCGGTAGCTGCACCTGCAGGCCCAGGTTCTGGAACTCAAAGTTGCCCTGGCTCACGTACAGCGCCGAGAAGGTCATGTTCGGTGCGTAGTCGTCGCGCACCGGAATGTCCACCCGCCAGCGTGTGGGGCTTTCCTTGTGCAGGGTGAACCAGTCGCCGCCGCGGCTGGCCAGCGCGCGGTGGGCGATGCCTTCGCGTTCCAGCGTCAGCAGCGCGTCCGTCACCGGCTGCGGGAAGTCCAGGGTGAGGTGGGCCGTGTCGCCGATGCGGTAACGCGCGCGGTCGGCACGCAGGCGCAGACCCACCGCCGTGCCCTCACCGCCGCCCGGTACTTGCACCTGGGTGTGTGCCAGCACGCTGCCGTCAGCGGCATGCACGAACAAGCTGTAGCCGCCCGGCGCAGCGAAGTCGACCTTGAAGCCGGCGGCTTTGGCGGGCAGCTCGCCTTGCAGGATGCTGCGGTCCTCCAGGCGGACCGCGGTCCAGCGGACCGCGGGCGCCGCCTTGGGCGACTGGCCCAGGGCGAAGTCCAACGGCCCCGGGCGCTGCGGCGCGGTCGCGGGCGCCAGCGTGTCGGGCAGCGGGCCGGGTTGCAGCTCCAGCTGCGTGCGTGCGCTGACCGGAAAGGCGCCGTACTCGCTGGCCACTACGTGCAGGGTGTAGCGGCTGGGCACTGCGGCAGCCGGAAGGCTGAAACGGGCCACGCCGTCGGGCCCGCTGGTGAGCGACTGCTCGGCGAGCTGCTGCACGAAGCGGGTGTGGGTATCGTTGTCGGTGATCGATAGCGCCTGCGCGCGGATATCCAGCTGCACCTTGGCGTGCGTCACCGCGCGGCCGTCCGGGTAGTGCAGGCGCACCGCGCCATGGATGGTGTCGCCCGGATGGTAATCCGGCCGGGCGAAGTCAACGTCCACGCGGAACTGCGGCTTGCTGTAGCGGGCCACGCGGAACATGCCGGTGTAGTCGTGGTCCTGGTAGCTCAGGCGCAATTCGTAGCCGCCCGGCAAAGCCAGCATCGGCAGCGGCAGATCTGCGTCTGCACCGGTGTCCGGGTCCAGCGTTACCGTCTGGCCCAGCAACTGGCGGCCGGCCGAGTCGAGCAGCAGCAGTTGTGCCTGTCCGGCGGGCAGGGCGCGCGAGCGGCGTGCCCCGAGGTAGTCGCGCGCGAAGATCTTCACGTGAACCAGGTCGCCGGGCTTGTACAGCGGGCGGTCGGTGAAGATGTAGAAACGCTGGCCGTAGACTTCGCTGTCGTAATAGAAATTCTCCGACACGAACACGCCGCCGGCCGGGTCCTTGCCGATCACGTAGCTGGTCTGGGGCACGGTGTGGTTCAAGCCGAGCAGGCCGTCGCCGCCGCTGCGCCCGCTCTCCATCACGCCGTCGCCGTCGGTCCATAGCAGGTCCACGCCGGGCACTGCGGCGCCGGAGGTCCTGTCGGCCGTCCATACCAGCATTTGTCCGCGCGCCACCTTGGTCACGCCCACGGTGTCGGAAACGAACAGCGTAGTGATGGCACGGTGCGCGCCCAAGTACGCCTCCACCAGATACAGGCCGGGCTTGAGCTTGCCCAGCGGCACATAGACATTGCCGGGTGCAGGAGCGATGAAGTTGCTGCTGCTGCCTTGCAGCTTCACATCCGATGGCGGCGCGATCGGCTGTGCCTGTTGCACCGGGTAGCGGAAGCTTTCCACCATCGGGAACTGCGTCAGCGGCGCGTACTGCGGCGGGTGATCGTAGTGGGGATGGTAGGACTGCGGCGGTGCCTGCTTGAGCTGCGGCGCAGCAGTCACCACCGCGCTGCGGGCGCGGGTAGTGAACAACTGCTGCCAGATCATGCGCGACTTGGCGAACCAGCGGTCCCACAGGAAGCTCAGCGTGTTGCCCACGCCTTCGCCGACGTAATGCCCAGGCACCTGCACCTGGTGCAGGTCGTGCTGTGCTTTCAGGAAGGCCAGCGGATGCGGCACGCGATAGACCACGATGTCCACGCCGCCGTAGGCGGCGAAGTCGTCGGGGTTGCCTTCCACACGCACGCGCGCTTCCTGCTGCGGAGTGAAGCCGCTGTCAGTGAGCAGGAAAAATGGCGCACCCGGATCAGCCTGGTGGCCTTGGCCATACGCCGTACCTGTCAGCAGCGCGATCAGTGCGACAAGAACGACAGCCTGAAGACGCCGACGAAGTTGGGGTTGTCGATACGCGGTTGCCACCGGACATCTCTCCATGTGAATAGCTGCTGCACGTTGACGGCGCGCATGCCGTCGTCGTCCTTACGCGCACCACCTGTGTTGTAGGCGATGTAGTCGCCCATCCAGATCATCAGATGCTGGTCGTCGCCTTGGTCGAAAAAAAGCAGGTCCCCTGGTCGAGCCTGGCTGATGTCGCGCGAAACAAAACGGCTGTTCTCCTGAATCAGCGCCATGGCGCTGGCAAAAGCGCCGCGGGTGCCGCCGATCTGCCGCCACTGCCCGCGCCACGGCTGCTGCCCGGTGCGCAACGTTACGTCCGGCGGTAGCGGGCGGTCGGCCAGAGCGTTGTCACGACGCCAACGGTAATCGTGCGGGCGCAACGCCTCGTCCACCGCGAAGCGCACCAGCCCCGCGCAATCGCGGTGCCGCCAGCGAGGGTTGGGGCCGTGCTTGAGCTGTTCGGCCACGATCAGCGTGAACCAGGCGCGGAAGTGCTGCGACTGGGTGGCGTCCAGCCAGGTGCTGCGCGCCGTCGCGGCTGGCGTCGGCGCTGCTGCTGCGACAGGCACCGGCGCCAATAGCGGCAGCACAGCCAGCACGGCCAGGCGCATCAGTGCACGGCAGGCAAGATGTGCCATGTGATCGGTTGCCAGTAGCGGTGGGTGGTATCGAGCGTGGTCGGTAGCGACAAGACATAGGGCGGGAACTTGCCCAGCGCATCCAGGCGCGGCAGCAGGCGTTCGGCGGCAGCCTTGTGAAACAACGGCTGCTTGTCCTCGGGCAGGTCGCCGTCGATCGCGCGGCGCAGCAGCTGCGACAGCGTGGACGGCGTGATCACGGCGACCACACGGCCGTCGTCCTTGGACAGTGGATCGGCCAGGGTCGGCCGGCGGCGGCCGATCGCTGCCACCGTGTCGCGCACGGCCTTCGCATCCGGGGAAAACACAAGCCAGCCGCGCGCACGCGTCAGCATCATCGTATAGCTGCCGTAGTCGGTCGGCACCGTGTCGGTCCAAACCCGATCGCCGCTGGGCGCGGCGGCGGAGTCGGGGGTGTCGGAGGCCGCTGCGCCGGAGGCGTCGGCGTTGCGGTAACGCGGCCAGGAATTGCCCACGCTGTCCTTGAACAGCGCGCCCACCGCATCGTCCCAGCGTGCGCCATCAGCTATGGGAACAAGTATCAGCGGTGTGTAGATCGAGCCGCTGGCGAACCAGCACACGGCGGCCGGATTGCCGAGAGCGCTGGCCAAGGCGGGATCCACGCGCGCGTTGTCGTGCTGCAAACTTTGCAATGTGGGCCGCAGGCGCTTGAAGTCCAGCGGCGCGCCGACGCACAAGCCCGGGTCATCGGGCAGGGCTTGCCACAGACCTGCAGTGTTGAAATCAGCGGCTCTGCCCGGCGCCAGACGCAGGTAACTCGCCCAGTGCAGGCCATCGAAGTCGAAGCGAAGTGCTTCGATATCCGGGGCATAGTGCTGGTAGTTGAAACTGAGCGCATCGGCATCCACCACCAATGCGTGCTTGCCGCTGAAATTCTGCAGGCCGAAATGGCTGCGCAGAGGGCTGTCGGCGCGTCCGGATGTCAGCAGTGCCTGCCAGAAGCGGGCACGGTCGGGTGCGTCGCCATAGCCCTTGCCATCGACCATCGCCGGGTCCGAGAAGAGCACCAGATGGCCGTTGGCGCCGGCGAAGAACACGGAGCGGCCGAGACCGTACTCGAGTTTGTACAACGGTGTAGTTTTGCCGCCTGGCAGCGGCAGGGTGCCGACTTCCCTGATGGCGGGATCGCTACCGACGAGGCTTGCGGCGATCTTCAGCAACGGCAACCAGGCATGGCCGTCGGTGTCGATCATCCAGTGCGACAGACGACCGTCCCTGCCACGCCACAGGGCGATGTCGGCCGGACGGTCCAGCAGCAAGGCAATGGCATCGTCGCGCAGGCTCAAGCCGTGCTCGTAGGCAATACGCCGCAACGTGCCCTCGATGCCCAACAGATGGCTGTTCTGCTGGTAGTAGAAGACGAAGTCCTCAGTGAGCACCACTCGCAGCAGCGGCACTTTCAGCAGATCCCTTGGCAGGTCGCGCAGCGAGGTGGAGACGATCAGCGCATCCGGGCGGGCCAGCTTCACAGGCGCCACGTCCTGCACACGGGCTGGCATGGGTCGGGGCGGATGGATACGCTGCCGCGACCGCCAGGAGATCCCCACAGCCAAGCCGCTGAGCGTGATGATGATCGCCGCGACCAAGGTCAGGGGAAGACGCGAATGCGAAGCCGGTCGGGTCATCTGAAGACTTCCTCCATGAAGCAACACGGCTTCGGGCCGGGTCAGGTGAGCAGTAAGGGAACTCTATCATTACGTACGCCATGCGCATCATGATGCACGCCGGTTGTGCCAGCATTGCGACGAAACGATGTGTGCTTGCGGCAGGCATGTGACTTTGGCGTGGCAGGATGGGCGGTAGCGCATCCGCTGCCAACGTGTGCTGTGTGAGCGAGCTTAGGGATTGCCGGCTCCGGCGTGGAGATTAGTTGGTGTTATCGCGGGTAGGGCAGATCGGGCCACTGCAGTCATGATAAACTTCAGCCCCAGCAGCCTAGGGCTGGCCCGGTGCCGGGCAAGTTGGTCCGACTTCGACAGCACGACGAATACCCTTGCGACCTCCATTGTGTCGGCCACAGGGACCTTAAACGGACTGTACCCGCCGGCTGACTCATGGAGTTCCCATGTACGTTAAGAAACTTGTCGACGGCATTCGTCTCGACTTCGACTTCAACCTTTCCCTCAATCGCTACCGCGACCTCATCGCTCGGATAATCTTCGGTCGCCCATACTCGGCGGCGATGGCCGCGGAACGGGCGGGCAAGTTGCCCCCCCCCGAAGATTGATAATGACCTCGTGGATTCCCTCAGGGAGGGCTATGGGCGCGAAGTATCAGACCTTGCTCGCGTGGCACACCGCCATGTCAACGGGTTGACCTTTGCGTTCTCCTACCTTCGCCCCATCGATGTGTTTGAGGTTGCTTCGATTTCTGCTCATCGGATGGCAATCGTAGCCCCGGAAGAATATCGTTTGGACGACTATTTCAACGCGCCTCCCGATTCACCCTTTGGCCAGCAGAAGCAAGCCCGCATCGACTTGTCGGAACGCATTGGTCAACTGAATTACGACGCCCAAATGGAGTTGCACGCCTTGATGCTGTTGGGACGCGGTGACAGTGGTGACGACTATACGGGGGCTATGGAATACGCCCAAAAGGCGCGCGATCAACACATCCCTGATTATCTGGCGGCCAAAAAGACGCTGCACTGGATGCTTGCCGATGGCCTGCGCATGGTCGGCAAGCCAGGAGAAGCCATCTTGGCTCTCTACCCATCAATGCGGCAGTGGTCGCGCTATCAGGCCACGGAAGAAGACGGCAACTCACTTGGGCCGTCGCTCTGACCGAACCAAATCGGTTGACGCCAACTGACACCCCAAGACGGTGCCCTCGTGCGAGCGCTCCGGCTTACCTTTTTCTTTCTCGTGCTTCTGGTCATGAGACGATACTCCAGATCCGCGTAAAGTGGGACATCACGGTAACCAAGCTAGTCGATGATCATGGAAACAGGGACGGTCAGTGACGTTCGGCGCATCATTCAGGAGCGCGGCGCGATCTGGGCCTATCAACAGTTTCAGCTCGCGCATCCAGAGCTGACGTCATTCCTGCATGGTGCCGCCTGCGAGCACGCCATCCATATCATTGAACCAGTCAACGACTGGGCTGAGCTCTGCAGTCAGTTCGACTCGGAAATTCGGCCGATGACCATCAATGTGAAGCTGGTAAGGGACCCACCGTTGTCGAGAAGGGTAACCCCTGCCTCGAGTGCATTCGACGAGGCATGGATGCTAAACGAGCCCATGCCGCAACTCTGGGTCAATGACCTCTTGTGCTTGGCCACCCCCGACCTCCCGGAGGGCAGTCTGACCTTTCAGTTCCATCCTGAGGGCTACGTCTTTCAGCACCACGGGTGTTGACGCCGACTTAAAACTGACCCGCCGTGCCGATTTAAAACTGACCCGGGAAGAAGACGGCCACGCAAGGTGGCCGCCTGTGGATAACACTACTGTTTGCCGGGCTTGGTGGCTAGCTCGGTGACAGGCCCTCCGCATCGATCGGCAAGTCCGTTTGGGCCTGTTTCCTGGCCGATTCACGCGCCTTGATGCGCTGGCCCGCGGCCTGACTGCTGTGCCGGTAACGATGCGACTCGTTGCCGGTGGCGAGGATGTGGCAGTGATGCGTGAGCCGGTCGAGCAAAGCCGTGGTCATCTTGGCATCGCCAAAGATGCTGGCCCACTCGCCGAAGTCCAGGTTGGTGGTGACGATGACGCTGGTGCGCTCGTAGAGCTTGCTCAGCAGGTGGAACAACAAGGAACCACCGCTGGGGCTGAAGGGCA